>JAJYLL010000079.1 GCA_021787735.1 Acidobacteriota bacterium
TGGTAGCGCGAATGCAAATCACATCCGATAATCATCTTGTTCGGCTCCTTTCCCGGCATCCCTTGGTCAGGAATAAACCAACTCTACCGGCCCTAAGGAGCCGACGCCGTTATGGAATCACAAGGGCGCTACAACAACTATTCGTATCGCAGGGCCACCATGGGATCGACTCTGGCGGCGCGGCGGGCAGGGATGTAACAGGCCAGCAATGCAACAACGATCAGGATGAGCGAAACGGCGATGAACGTGAGCGGGTCGGTGGGCGTGACGCCATAAAGGAGGCTCGATAAGAACCTTGTCAGCGCCAGCGCCCCCACAATACCAATCGCCACGCCCGCGAGCATCAGCTTGAATCCCTGGCCGATGACGAGCCCCATTATGTCTGAGTGCTGCGCACCCAGAGCGGCGCGGATACCCATCTCGTGAGTGCGCCGCGATACTGAATAAGAGATCACACCGTAAAGGCCTACAATAGCAAGCAAGAGCGCCATGCAACCGGCCAGCGCCAGGATCACCAGCGTAAAGGAAGTACGCGCCATCGATGTCCTCTCGTAATACTCGAGCGTATGGACCTCGTTGAGCGGAGTATCGGAATCCACTGACCACACAGCTCGCCGGACCTCGTTCATCAGGGTTTGTGATCCGGCAAGCGGGCTGCGAATCGAGACGACGGGATATCGGATCGCGGTCGGGCCTTTGCCGCCGAGTTGCATCAGAATGGGCCAGTACACCGAACTGGGCGCTGGCTTATCCAGGCCATAGCCGTGGATGTTTCCTACCACGCCGATTACCTCTCGCCAGTCATCGTTCGTGCTTGAGCGAATTTGCTTGCCGATGGCATTTCCTGGGTCGTGCCAATATTCACGCGCCAGCTTTTCCGACACGATTGCCACGGGAACGTTGTTGTAGATGTCGCTCCAGGTATAATAGCGGCCGGCAATCAGCGGCGTGCCGAGCGTCTTAAAAAATCCCGGCGACACGAACCTGTACTGGTGGAGCGGAATTTGGCCGGGATCATAGGTGTGGTCCCGGGCCAAAACGTTATCGTTCCAGCTACTGCCGTCCATGGGAAGACTCACCGAAAGACCGGCTGAGGAGACTCCGGGAATGGCCTCGATTTTCCGGACAATCTCCTGTTCCATTCGAACCGCCTGCACTGGGTCTTTCACCTCTGTTTCGGGAATAGCAATTCGGAACGTCTGGATCTGGGAAGGGGCAACGAATCCCGGATCGACGCGAGTCAGAGCCCGAAAAGTTCGAATCATGAGTCCCGAGCTCACCAGTAAGACCAGAGCCATGCCCACCTGGCCCATCACCAGCACGCTGCGCGACCGGTGCCTTTGCCGGCTCTCGCTTGTTGAGCGTCCGCCCTCTCGCAATCCAACGCCGAGACGAGCGCCCGTATACTTCAAGATCGGGATCAGGCCGATGAGCAGGGTCACGAAAAACGTTACAGCCAGCGTGAAAAGCACAGCCATCCCATCAACGCGGATTTCGTTCAGGCGCGGCAAACGGGTGGGGGCGATCGCCACCAGGGCGCGCACGACCGCATCGGCCAGCACCAGGCCAAGGCCGCCGCTTAGAAGCGCCAGCATTAATCCCTCGACCAACATTTGTGCGGCGATCCGGCTCCGGCTTGCGCCCAGAGCTGTACGAACCGCCAATTCCTGCCGTCGCCCTTCAACTCTGACCAGCAAGAGGTTCGCGACGTTCGCGCATGCAATCAACAGCACCAGGCCGATTCCGCCCATCAGGACCCATAAGACTTTGCCCACGTTGCCAATGACATCCTGCTTCAACGGCCGGAGGTTCGGCGCGATTCGCCCATCCTCGAACATTTTGGTGTCGTACCCCGGCGGCGGCGGAAAGCTTCTGAGCATGATGGGGAGCAGCCTCGCTACGTCCGCATCCGCCTCGGCAAGCGTCACTCCTGGCTTGAGCCTGGCAATGCCCTCAAAAACGAAACTTCCCAGGGAAGTCTTGGCGCGGTCGAGTTGAAGGGGAACAAGCAGGGCAAGATCAGACCCGCGCAAGATCAGACCCGAAGAGCGGAAGCTTTGCGGCAGCACTCCGATGATCTGCCGAAGCTCTCCATCCAAGGTAATTGTTTTCCCGACCACGGTGCGATCGCCGCCAAACTCACGACGCCAATAACCGTAGGTGAGCATCACGGTGTCCGGGCTTCCTGGCTCGTCGTCGGACTTGCTGAACGGCCGCCCGAGCATTGGGGTGACCCCCAGAGCGGGGAGCAGACCATAGGTCACCCTGATGTCCGCCACGTGCTCCGGTTCGCCATGGCCCGTGACGTCTGCCGATGATCCCGTATAAAGGCCAAAATCCTGGAAGGTTCGATTTTGATCCCGGAGGATGAAGTAGAGGGCCTGCGAGGTGCCCAGGTCCTTGACCTTCATACCAGGAGCCGTGAGCCGCACGGCGACTAGCTCCTCTGAATGTGAATACGGCAGAGGCTTGAGAATAATTCCATCGATGACGCTGAACATTGCGGTAGTCGCACCGATGCCGAGGGCGAGGGTGAGGACGGCGACAGTCGTGAATCCGGGGTTGCGGCGGAGCTGGCGAAGGCCGTAGCGGATGTCCTGCAGCAAAATTTCGAGCCATTGCCATGCCCACGTTTCGCGGCTCGCTTCCTGCGCCTGGGTCACGTTGCCAAAGCGGCGCAGCGCGGCGTAACGGGCATCCTGGGGCGTCATGCCGCGTTCGCGATTTTCCTGCTCCTCCATGTCCAGATGGATGCGAACCTCTTCATCGATCTCGTCGGCCAGCTTCTGCCGTCGAAACAGGGCGCGGATTTTGGCAAGATGCCGCCGCCAGTTCATTTCTCTTCCTCCGGTCCGGCAAGCCTCATAACGCACATTACCGCTTGCCTTTCCTTTTCATCCTTCAACCTTCACAATTCACCAATCACCAAATCACAAATCGCCAATGGCGCGGTAAACGCGCGACTACTCATAGCGCAGCGCCACCATGGGGTCGACGTTCGCTGCGCGTCGGGCAGGGATGTAACAGGCCAGCAATGCAACAACGATCAGGATGAGCGAAACGGCAATGAACGTGAGCGGGTCGGTGGGCTTGACGCCGTAAAGCAGGCTTGCCAGGAAGCGAGTGAGCGCGAGTGCGCCGGCAATGCCGATGGCCACGCCAATCAGAGCCAGTTTGAGCCCCTGGCCCAGAACCATCTTGAGCACGTCCACTTTTTCAGCTCCCAGGGCCATGCGAATACCGATTTCATGAGTGCGTTGAGCCACCGAATATGAGATCACCCCGTACAGCCCTGTTGCCGCTAAAATCACGGCCAGCGCGGCAAATATCCCGAGCAACAACGTGACAAAGCGCGGTTGGGCTACCGACTGTGCAAGCAACTGTGCCAGCGTCTTGATGTTGTAAATGGGAGCCTGGTTGCTTGTGGAAGCCACCACACTCCGCACTGCCGGCACCAACTCCAGCGGGCTGCCTTGTACGCGGACCACAAGCGACATCACGCCAAGCGGGCTCTGCTGCAGCGGAACATAACATTGAGGCTGCGGACCGGCGGCGAGGTCCTGCACTTTCACATCGCCGACAACACCCACAATTTCCCGCATGGGATCCCTGCTGCCGTAGCCAATGCTGATCCCGGGCTTTATGCGCTGGCCGATGGGGTTTTCTCCCGGAAAGAATTGCCTGGCGAGCGTTTCATTGATAATTGCCACGGGGGTTGATTGCAGGTCGTCCCGCTCGTTGAAGTCACGCCCTCGCAGCAGCGGTATGCCAAGGGTTTTAAAATAATCCGGTGCCACGGCTTCAAAATTCGTCTCGGGGCGGTTGGCCTTAGCAACCGGACGCCCTTCGATATCGAATCCGGTGTCAGCCTCGATATCACTGAATGGCAATCCAAAAACACCGCTGGCCGCAAGAACGCCCGGCAACGAACGCACGCGGTCGATAACCTGGTCGAAGAAAATCAATTGTTGCGCCTGGGAATAAGCACCGGGAGAATTGACGCGAAGCGAGAGGACGTGGACAGAATCAAAGCCGGGATTGACTTGCATTAGTTTCAGGAAACTCTGGATCAACAGTCCAGCGCCGAACAGCAATACCGTCGCCGCCCCGATTTCGACCACGACCAGGACGCCGTGCGTCTTTGCGCGATGCGGCCCGCTGGTTGGACCCCGGCCTGCTTCCTTCAGGGACTCTGCCACGTCCGACTTGAAGCTGATCAATGCGGGTGCCAGTCCGAATAACATGCCGGTCAGGAGCGATACGGCGGCAGTAAAGATCAGGACGTGACCGTCCAGCCGCACCTGCGCCAGCCGCGGGATGTCCACGGGTGTGACGCGAATCAGCAGGCCCACTCCCCGCAGCCCGAGCCACAGCCCCAGGAGTCCACCGAGCAGGGAAAGCAGCGTGCTTTCTGTAAGAACCTGGCGTACTACGCGGCTTCGGCTGGCGCCTAGCGCGTTGCGGATCGACATTTCCCTCTGCCGGGTGGCCGCCCGCGCCAGCAGCAGGTTGGCGACGTTCACGCAGGCGATCAGCAGGACGCAACCAACGGCGCTGAGAAGGATTAATAGCGCCACTCGCGCAGGCCCGACCAGACCGTCGATCATCGGTACAATCCGGGCGCCGCGGGGATGGATATCCGGATGCTCCCGGTTCATCGCGCTCACGATGGCGCTCATTTCAACCTGCGCGCGGCCAATGGTGACGCCTGCCTTCAATCGCGCGATGACGTCAAGGTAATGGGCGCCGCGTTGCGTTGCCACACCGTCGGCGGCGCTGCCCTTATCGATGGCAATCGTCGTCCACACATCAATCGGTCCGGACTGAATCGGAAACTGAAAGCCCGGCGGCGCAACACCTACAACTGTGAAAGGACGCCCATCCAGATTGATGCCATCGCCTATGACCCGTGGATCGGAACCAAATCTCTGCTGCCAGAAACCGTAGCTAAGAATTAAAGCGTTGGTCCCGTTAACAGCGCCGGGAACGTCATCCCCAGGCTGAAAAGTCCGCCCCAACACGGCACTCACGCCAAGCAGAGGAAAAAGGTTTGCTGATACAACGGCTCCTGAAAGGTGTTGAGGTTCGCCTGTGCCGATGAGAGCAAAGTTCTCCGTCCTGAAAACCGCCATCATTTTGAACACGTGGTTTCGCGCTTGCCAATCCAGAAAGTCCGGATAGGAGGCTTCGCGGCCCATCCCGGCAGGTACTTGTATCGAATTGATAAACACAAGACGTTGCGGCTGCTGATAGGGTAGCGGGCGCAACAGGACGGCGTTCACCACACTGAAGATCGCCGTGTTTGCCCCGATGCCCAAGGCGAGGGTTAGGACGGCGACAGCCGTAAAGCCGGGATTCCGACGTAGTTGGCGCAGGCCGTAGCGAACATCCTGAAGAAATGTTTCGAGCCATTGCCATGCCCACGTTTCGCGGCTGGTCTCCTGTGTTTGGGTTACATTGTCGAAGCGGCGCAGCGCGGCGTAACGGGCTTCTTCGGGCGACATGCCGCGTTCGCGATTTTCCTGTTCTTCCATCTCAAGATGGATGCGGACCTCTTCATCGATCTCGTCGGCCAGCTTCTGCCGGCGAAACAGAGCGCGGATTCTGGCAATATGCCGCCGCCAGTTCATGTCTCTTCCTCCGGTTCGGCAGGCCTCATAACGCTCGTGACGGCCCGCACAAAGCGCTCCCACCGCGAGGTCTCAGCCGCCAGTTGCCGCCGCCCCGCCGCGGTAAGGCGGTAGTATTTGGCGCGCTGGTTCTTCTCCGAAACGCCCCATTCGGCGGTGATCCAGCCTTCCTGCTGGAGCCGCTGGAGCGCGGGGTAGAGCGACCCGTGCTCCACTTTGAACATTTCTTCCGAAACACGTTCAATTGACTTGGCAATGCCGTGCCCGTGGGTCGGACCCCAGAGCAAGGTGCGCAATATCAGCATGTCGAGGGAGCCGTAAACAAGTTCGATTCGGTCGCGAGAGGATTGCTTTGCCATGGTGGAAGATAATCTACTACACGGGGTGGTAGATTGTCTACTAAATTAAACGGGGGCGGACCAGTAGGGCAGTTGGCAATGGAGGGGCGGACCCGACGCTGCAGGTTCAGGGGCTGAAGCCCCCAACAAGGGGACTCTTCTGCGTCACGACTGAACTCGTGCCCTTTCCAGGAAGCGACGGTTCAGATCTGCACAATCGGACAAGTCTCGGTATGCGCTAGCCGCAGTTCACACGCCGGGATCCGAGTGTTTATTTCACAACCCAGCCGTCCTGCAGTTGGATGATGCGGTTTCCGTAGGCCGCCCAGGCTTCGTTGTGAGTCACCTGAATGATGGTGGTGCCTTCGTCGTTCAGCTTCTTGAAAAGGTCCATGATTTCTTTTCCCTGGCTCGAATGCAGGTTGCCGGTCGGCTCATCGGCCAGAATCAGCTTCGGGCTGGCGATCACGGCCCGCGCCACGGCCACAAGCTGCTGCTGCCCGCCGGAAAGCTGGCTTGGGAAAAGGTCTTTTTTGCCGACGATGTTGAAGCGGTCGAGCGTGTCGGCCACCATTGCCTGGCGCGCGGACGCCTTGATGTTGCGGTAGGAAAGAGGAATATCCAGATTCTCGGCCACCGTCAGGCCGTCCAGCAGATGATATTGCTGGAAGACAAATCCAATGTAATGCTTGTTGAGTTCGGCACGCTTCTTCGTGTTCAGCTTGTGCACTGCATGACCGAGGAAGAAATATTCGCCATCAAAGGCGCCATCGAGCATGCCCACGATGGCGAGCAACGTGGATTTGCCCGCGCCCGAAGGACCCATCACGGTGACAAATTCGCCGTCTTTAATATCAAGATCAATCCTCCGAAGGACCCAGTATCTGCCTGCGCCAACCGGGTAGGACTTTTCAACGTTGCGAAGTTCAATCATGCAATCAACCCTTCTGGAATGGTTTTCTGGCCGGCCGGTCGAACTGCCTGGCAGCCAATCGCCCCGTCTGGACTTATGGCCTTGCCGCGACGCCTACTTCTTCCACAATCACCCAATCACCCGATCGCTCTTGGCGTGGTAAACGCGCCGCTACTCGTATCGCAGCGCCACTAACGGATCGACTTTCGCCGCGCGTCGGGCGGGCAAGAATGCCGCTAACGCCGCACAGGCAGCGAGGACCAGGGCAGCCACAGCCAGAATCCACGGGTCGTAGCTTTTCACGCCGTACAGCATGCTTGAAGCCAGCCGCCCGCCTGCAAGCGCCAGCGGGGCACCGACTGCGAGTCCAATGACAAGCTGGAGCATTGCGCTGCGGAGCACCAGCCGGAGCACGTTTGAGCGGCTTGCTCCAAGCGCCATGCGGACGCCGATTTCGTTGGTGCGGCGCGCCACCGAGTACGAAGTGACTCCGTAAAGTCCGACGCAAGCGAGGGCCAGGGCGAGAAATCCGAAAAGCTCAGTAAGCCGGACGATTAACGTCTCCTGGTTGAAATTAAGGCTCACTTGCTGGGTGAGGCTCATCATGTCGAGGACGGTGAGGTCGGGATTGACGTCGGCCAGCGAATGGCTGACGGCTTTCTCAATGTTTTCCGGCCTGCCGGCAACGTGCAATTCGATGTCGCCGGCATAGGAAGCCGCGACCTTCAGAAATGTCAGCCTGGGATCATTGGGAATCTGGAAAAAGGGCATGAAGAAGGTCGGATAGGCGGGCGCGTGTGCGTCCTGATATTTTGCGTCCTGCACAATGCCGACGATTTCCATATCTCCGGCGTGGCTGGGATCGCCCATTCCAAAATGCTGTCCAATGGGGTCCTGCTTGGGGAAAAACTTCTTGGCGAAGGTCTGGTTGACGACGGCAACCTTCAATGAACTGGGGGTATCCTGCTCGCCGATCAATCGGCCGCGCAACAGCCGCGTTCCGATGGTCTCAAAGTAATGCGGGCCAACACAGTCAAAGGAAGCTCCGTCCCGCTCCTCAGGCGGCCGGCCCTCGATGTGAAAGTTGAAGCCCCAGTTTTCGCCTCGCATCGGACTATAGATCGAGTAGCTCATGCTGATCACGCCGGGGATTTGAGAAAGTTGCTGCTGGAACTGCTGGTAGAGTCCGTAAAGCTGATCGGGCTTATAGCCGGCAAGGGCCGGATCCACTCTCACGATCAGGCGGCCCTGCGGCTCGAAACCGAAGTTCTGGTTTTGAAGGTTCCGCAGGCTTTCCGTGAGGAGCCCCGCGCCGATCAGGAGCACGATGGAAAGCGCAACCTGTATGACAACCAGGGATTTTTGCGGCAGCGAGGACCGGTCGCGCGTGGTGCGGCCCGCGCCATGCAAGGCTTCTGCCGGATGGGCATGGGAAGTAATCCAGGCCGGCGCCGCGCCAAAAATCACTCCAGTAACCAGAGAAAGCAGGAAAGCGAAACCGAGCACAACGGGTGAGGGAGAAGCATTGATGGGGACGTAATGCGCCCCGCGGAAGGCAATCAGCAGCAGCGTGCGTGCGCCAAAATAAGCAACCAGCAGCCCGGCAATGCCGCCCAGGACGGCAAGGAGCACGCTTTCGGTAAGGACCTGGCGGATCAGCCGCGAGCGTGGGGCGCCCAGCGCCACGCGGACGGCTGTCTCAAACCGCTTCGACGCGCTGCGCGCCAGCAACAGATTGGCAATGTTGGCGCATGCGATCAGCAGCACAAGGCCTGCAATGATGACGAGCAGCCGAAGGCCGTCGCGGGCCTGGTCCTGCATGTTGGCAACGCCCTCTCCGCCGGGCGCGACGATGATGTGCTGCTTGCTGAGTTGTGAGCGTTCGTAAGCCGTAAGGTCCGGCTGCACGCCGAGCCACCGTTGCAACTCGGTGGTGACTTCAGTTTGAACAACCGCTGGCTTTTCGCCGGGCTTCAATCGGCCAATCGAGTGGAGCCAATGGAGCGCGGGATTTTTCAGGATCGAGTTCTGCCCGTTCAAGACGGGTTCAGTGGCAAGCGGCAGCCAGAAATCCGGCGGATCGGAGCGCAGGGTGTCTCCGAAAAAGCCGGGCGGGGCGACGCCTACGACCGTGTATGGAACCATGTTGAGAACAAAGGTAGACCCGATCACCGAGCTATCGGAACCGAAGAACTGCTGCCAGGTGCGATAACTCATTATTGTGGCTGGTGGGGCGTTCGGCTGGTCGTCGGCAGGTGTGATGGTGCGCCCGGCAAAGGCGCCGATGCCAAACATCGAAAAATAATTTCCGGAGACGAATTCGCCTTGAAAGGGCTGGGCCGGACCCGAAGCGCCGCGGCGGCGCACGCTCAGGGACGTCAACCCTGCCTGGAAAGCGGCCATCTGGCTGAACTCCGGCGTGTGATCGCGGAACTGCTTGTACAAATCGTAGGAGTAAAGGTCCCAATTATCTTGTTGTCCGTCTTCAACGCAGCAGTTGTTGGCGGTTCCCAGACGGTAGAGTTCACCGGGATTTGCCACCGGGAGGCTCTTCAGCATCACGGCGTACACGAGTGTAAAAATAGCGGTGTTGGCGCCAATGCCAAGAGCAAGCGTAATGATGGCGACAGCGGTGTGACCTGGATTGCGGCGAAGCTGGCGCAAGCCGTACTTTAGATCTCTGAGCAGGGCTCCCATGGCATTCTCCCCCTGGTTAACAAAGGACAATCTGAGTTCCGCGCCAATATGATGAATGCTGAATTATAAATCATGAAGGGGCCTTGGTTGATACCATTGTCTCCCGCGCCGCGTAATATAACCATCAGGAGTCAGCCTTCATAATTCAACATTCAGAATCCATCATTCGTATCTCAGCGCCACCATCGGATCGACTTTGGCCGCGCGGCGGGCAGGGACGTAACAGGCCACTAACGCCACGGCGATCAGAATCAGGGAGACAGCAATGAACGTCGGCGGGTCAGTGGGCTTGACGCCGTACAGCAAGCTGGCGAGGAACCGTGCAAGCGCAAGCGCTCCCGCAATGCCAATTGCCACGCCAATCAACGCCAGCTTGAGGCCCTGGCCGATTACAAGCTTCAGAATGCCGCTCCGCTCAGCCCCCAATGCCATGCGGATTCCGATCTCCTGGGTGCGGCTTCCGGCAAAATACGAGGTCAGGCCGTAAAGGCCCACGGCCGCCAGCAATAGTCCCAACAGGCCGAGTGCCGCAACCAGTTCTGCGCCGATCCTCTCCTGAGCCATGGCTCCACGCACGTGCTCGCGGAGGGTATTGATATAAATCATCGTGAAGCCGGGGTCGAGATCGAGCAAGGTGCGGCGCACCGGGACCGCAAGGCCGGACGGGTCGGGTGCCGTCTTTACCACCATTTCCAGCTCGCCGTAATCGCTGAGTTGCATGGGAGTATAAAAGTATGGCGTTGGAGGTTCCACAAACTGCGCGTTCACGCAGTCTTGCGCGATGCCGATCACCTCATATTGGTCGCCGCCGGGCTTTCCCAGCCGGACATATTGGCCGATCGGGTCCCGGCCCGGCCAGAAGCGCTGCGCCATCGTCTGGTTGATTACAATGATATGCGCGCCGATCTGCAGGTCATGAGCGTCAATCGGACGGCCGCGCAGGATGCGGGTTCCCATCATCTGGAAGAAGTTGTCGCCCACGGGGTCATAACGGATTGGAATGCCTTCGGTCGCCGCACTCCCCGTGGCGCCGGCAAAGAATACTTTGCGATTGGCGCCCGAGCCGCTAAGGCCGAAAGGTACTCGCATTGCGACGGCAGTTCCAAGTACACCTGGAATAGCCTCGATGCGGTTGCGAGCCTCCTGCACGAAGGCACGATAAGCTTCCGGCGTCTTGAAGTCGGTCGCGAAGTCCAACACCAGCATGTTCTGGTGCGCGTCGAAGCCGGGATTGGCGGCTTGCGCAGTCATCAGCGAGCGTACCAGGAGCCCCGACGCGGCAACAAGCACCAGGGAGATTGCCACTTGGGCCGCCACCAGAACGCTTCGAATGGATGACCGCGCCGTACCGCCCCGCCCCTGCTGCTTCAGTGATCCGATCATCGAATTCCGTGAGCCCTGCCTTGCCGGGATAGCGCCGAAGGCAAATACAGAAAGCAGCCCGACCCCGATTGAAAACCACAGAACTCGCGCGGTCAAGTGCGTGTCAATCGCGGTCGTGAAGCCCATCTCCATGTTTGGAAGCAGCTTCGGAAGCGATGCATCCACCCAGATGCCGATCACCAGCGCCGCAGCCGTTGCAGCAGTGCCCAGCAGCGAGGCCTCAGTCAGCAGTTGCCGCAGCAATCGTTGCGGGCTGGCGCCAAGGGCGGCGCGCATGGAGAACTCGTGCTTGCGATGCTCAGCCCGGGCGATCATAAGCGAGGCCACATTGGCGCACGCAATCAAAAGGACTAGGCCGGATATTGCCAGCAGGATCAGCGAGAATCCCTGAACCCCTTCGCCTTGCGCCTGGCTTTCGCGTAGGCAAATCATCTTGCGCCCCGTGTTCGTCTGCGGATGGTCGCGCGCCAGGCGGGCGGCCACCACCCCCAGTTCGGAATTGGCCTGATGAACGGTTGCGCCCGGCCTCAAGCGCCCGAACAGGTCTGACGGGTTAGACCAACCTGTCGCCAGTGTCGATCGCTCCCCGGTAAGTTCACTCCACGTACTCATCGGAATCCAGATATTGGGTATCACGACCGGGTCCGTGCCACGGAAGCCGCGCGGCAAGATGCCCGCCACCGTAACGTGCTTGCCGTTGAGGACGATTGTTCTCCCGGCCAGAGTCGGATCCTCGTTGAATTGATCCTTCCAGAACGGGTAGCTGATCATTACGGCTAGCGCTGCCGGCGAACGCGCTTCCCGGGCCGTCAAGACATGGCCGGCCGCGGCCTGGGGCTCCAGCACATCAAAGAAATTGTCCGAAATCACAGCGACGTCGAGCAGCCGGCTCTCGTCGCGTGTGTAAAACAGAGCGCCACGCCCTTGCAGAAAGGCGACGCCCGAGAAGGACTTGACCCCCTGGGTGACGTAATAGTAGGCGAGATAGGAACTCTGCCCGCGCTCAATCACGCCTCCGCTGGTCGGGTTGCTGGTGAAGATTCGCACAACGCGCTCAGGGTGCGGCACCGGCCTAGGGCGTAGCCATATTTCGTCAACCAGGCTGAACACTGCCGTGTTTACCCCGATGCCAAGGGCCAGCGTGATGATCGCCACAAAAGTGAAGCCGGGGTTGTGGCGGAGCTGCCGAATGCCGTAGCGAACATCCTGGAAGAGCTCTTCAATCATTCGTACCCCCCATGTGTCGCGGCATTCTTCTTTCAGCTGGCCGAGGTTGCCGAACTGGCGCAGCGCAGCGTAGCGGGCTTCTTCTTTGCTCATGCCACGGGCAACGTTCTGTTCAATCTGTTTTTCGAGATGGAAACGGAGTTCGTCGTCCATTTCCTGTTCAATGCGATTCGTGTGGAAGAGTGCATGCAGATTGAACATCAATTTCTCCGCATTGGAGTTGCGGCTTTACGCCGCCGATGGCGAGATAAACTCACCGCTACGTGTTGCCAATTTTCGCCACGGCGGGGTGAGCTCGCCGCTACTCGTACCGCAGTGCCACTAACGGATCGACTTTGGCCGCGCGGCGGGCAGGGACGTAACATGCCACTAGCGCCACGGCGATCAGGATCAAAGAGACAGCAATGAACGTCGGCGGGTCAGTGGGCTTGACGCCGTAGAGCAAGCTGGCGAGGAACCGTGTGAGCGCAAGCGCTCCCGCAATGCCAATTGCCACGCCAATCAACGCCAGCTTGAGGCCCCGGCCGATTACAAGCTTCAGAATGCCGCTCCGCTCAGCCCCCAATGCCATACGGATACCGATCTCATGCGTGCGCTGGCTGGTCACATACGAGATCACGCCGTAGATGCCGACGCTCGCCATGACCAGCGCCAAGACGGCAAACACTCCCATGAGAATCATGGAAAATCGACGCGACGAAAGCGAATCGGAAATGATGTTATCCATCGTCTCCATGTCGTAAATGACCGAAAGGCTATTGACCTGGTGCAGAGCGCGGCGAATCGAGCCAGCCTGGGCAAGCGGCGAACCCTGGGTGCGCATCACGATGGGAAGGTTTAAGCCTACGAGTGGCACGAACATTTCCGGCGTTTGCGCTACTGCGAAATAGCATTGCGCCAGGATGGGCGACCCAGCATTTTCATCCAGCCCCCACTGCTTGATGTGACCAACGACACCCACGATTTCAGCGGTTACGTTCAATATGCTGAAGTTTACACGCTTGCCAATGGGATCCTCACCCGGGAAATAAAGCTGCGCAAAGCGGTGGTCAATCACGGTTACGAAGGGCGAACGCTCGGTGTCCGCAGAAGTGAGGAAGCGGCCGCGTTCGAGCGGTATCCGCATGACTTTCAGATAGTCCGGCTGGACGACGTAAAAGAGCGAAAATTTCATCTCGCTGGTGGTCGCGGGTTTAGGCCGACCTTCCACCCAGAACGGTACATCCGAATCTCCACCCAGCGGCCTGGAACTGAGCGAAAGGGACACGGCTTCAACACCCGGAATGGCAGCGAGGCGGTCGTGGGTCTCGCGCCACGACGCACGGATGGCTTCCGTGGATTTGAGGGGAGGAGACGAAGAACGGAAGAAGAGAACGTGGTGCGGGTCGAATCCTGGATTCACGCCCCACAGAGCAGCCAGGCTGCGAACCATCAGTCCTGCGCCAGCCAGCAGCACGAGAGCGAGCCCTACCTCTGCGACGACGAAAAAGGTTTGAGTGCGGTGGTGCGCGGCGCTCGCCCCGCGGCCACCTTCCTTGAGGGTCTCCTGTATTCTCGCCGACGAGGTTTTAACCGCGGGCGCCAGGCCGAAAAGGATTCCGGTAAGCAGGGAAGCTGCCAGCGTAAACAGCAGCACACGCCCGTCAAGGTGGATGTCCCCCGCGCGCGGCAACGCCTCCGGCAGTACCTTGAGCGCGGCCTGCAAACCCCAGGTGGCAATCAGCAATCCAAACGCACCACCCACAAACGCCAGCAGAACACTTTCCGTCAGAAGCTGGCGGACCACGCGCCGCCGTCCCGCGCCCAGCGCGATACGGATGGCAAACTCACGCGATCGGTTCGTCGAGCGAGCCAGCATGAGGTTGGCGACGTTGACGCAGGCGATCAGGAGAACAAAACCCACCGCCGCCAGCAGCACCAGGAGGTACGGCTGGATGTCGCCTACCACGTTTTGCTTGAGCGGAACCAGCGTTACCCCTTTACCTTTGTTTGCGTCGGGATATTCCTCAGCCAGGCTCCCAGCAAGCGCGCTCATATCCGCGTTGGCTTGCTGAATCGTAACTCCGGTTTTCAGCCGGCCAACGGCATCCATGCCCATGGCGACACGGCGGTCACGGAAAGTCGGATCAGCCCATTGCCCAATGGGCACATAGACGTCACTGAGATCAAAGTTGTTCCCGCTGTAGTAGAAATTGGCCGGAAGCACGCCGACAACCGTGTAGGGCAAGCTGTCCAGCGTGATAGCTTTGCCCAGAATATCCGGATCAGAACCGAATTTGCGCTTCCAGAAACCACCGCTGAGTATCACGACAGGCCCGGCGCCCAACTGGTCTTCCTGCGGCGTAAACGTGCGGCCCATTGCCGGCTTGACGCCAAGCACGGAAAAGAAACTTGCAGAGATCATTTCTGCGGATACGCGTTCCGGCTCTCCCGTGTCGGTCAGGGTGAAGTTATCCTGCCGATAAGAGGCCAGGCCGGAAAACGAGCGGTTCAGCCGCACCCAGTCCTGAAAGTTAGGATAGGAAATCGATGCATTTGAAAACTCCTGCGTGTGCGAGTAAAGCGCCACCAGGCGGTCCGGTTGAGGATAGGGCAAAGGATTGAGCAGGACACCGTTGACCACGGAAAAAATCGCGGTGTTGGCACCGATGCCGAGGGCCAATGTGAGGACGGCGATCAGGGTGAAGCCGGGATTGCGGCGAAGCTGCCGAAGTCCGTATCGGAGGTCCTGCAAAAGTTCTTCAATCATTCGCACCCCCCAGGCGTCGCGGCACTCTTCTTTCAACTGGCCGAGGTTGCCGAACTGCCTCAGCGCGGCGTTGCGGGCATCTTCCGCGTTCATGCCGCGCGCGACGTTCTGTTCGATCTGCTTTTCCAGATGGAAACGGAGTTCGTCGTCCATTTCCTGTTCGGCACGATTGATGTGGAAGAGTGCATGCAGGTTAAGCATGGCCACCTCCGAAGGTCCCTCACCCGGCCGCTGCGCGTCCGCCCTCTCACGCAGGGCGAGGGCTGAAAATCAAGTAGCACGGCGCTGTTGCGGCACGACTGAAGTCGCGCACTTTTGCAAAGCCTGCGCCCTGCGCCTAGACTCGTGCCCTTTCGCAAAGCCGCCTTTCTGCTCCGCACACATCGCAAAAACCGCGACGTATGCACCACCCGCATAACTCATAACTAATAACCAGCTATGAAGCAGTTTCCAGCACCTGCGAGATGGCCGCGGAAAGCCGCGCCCAGTTGGAGGTTTCGCGCTCGAGCTGCTTCCGTCCTCTGGAGGTCAGGCAGTAGTACTTGGCCCGGCGATTATTTTCCGATGCGCCCCATTCCGCTTCAATCCAGCCCTGCTGCTCCAGGCGGTAGAGCGCCGGATAGAGTGAACCCTGCTGCACCTGCAGGACGTCCTGCGAAACTTGCTGGATGCGCTGCGCGATGCCCCAGCCGTGCATGGGTTCGAGCGCCAGTGTCTTGAGAATCAGCAGGTCGAGCGTGCCCTGCAGCAGATCAATCGATTTGCCCATCCGATTCTTCTCCTTTTTCTGCGCCGGCGCCGCTCTTGCCGTGCGCGCCGTTGTCGTTTACGATGCGGCCGTCCAGAAGATTGACCACGCGTTCGGCATGCGCCGCAAAGCGCGGGTCGTGCGTCACGATGCAGATGGTGGCACCCTGGTGGTGAAGGTCATCGAGCAACTGCATCACCGCATCACCGTTTTTTGAGTCGAGGTTGCCGGTGGGTTCGTCAGCCAGCAGGATGGCGGGATCGCCGGCCAGCGCGCGCGCCACGGCCACGCGCTGCTGCTCGCCGCCTGAAAGCTGTGAGGGATAATGCTTGGTTCGGTGCGTCATGCCCACCTTTTCGAGCGATTCCAGCACATGCCGCTTGCGCTCGCTGGCCAACATACCGCGATAGGTAAGCGGCAACTCAACATTTTCCTGAATGGTCAGGTCACCGATCAGATTGAAGCTCTGGAAAATAAAGCCCACTTCGCGGTTGCGGATGCGCGCCCGCTCGTTGAAGTTGAGCGTTTCCACCGGGCGCGACTTCAACCAGTAGTGGCCGCTGCTGGGGGAATCGAGCAGCCCGATCAAGGAGAGGAGCGTGGACTTGCCGCAGCCCGACGGTCCTGAGACCGACAGATATTCTCCCGGGCGGATATCCAGATCAACTCGCTCGAGAGCATGCGTTTCGACTTCATCCGTGGCAAAAATCTTGGTTACAGCTTCCAGCCTGATTAGTGGCGGTGGCCCGTCCGCTTCTTGCTCCATGATGGCCTTGGTTTGATGCTGGGGTTCCATTGTTCCCTCCTCAAAACATTGGGTGATTCAGCGACTGGGCGATTGAATGATTGACCGATTGGCTGAATTTCTAATTGTGTCTATTGGCCAATCACTCAATCCTTCAATGTCCTTGCTCGATCGGTAAACCGCTCGATATTCCGACGTCCTTGCTCATTCCAATCGGATACGGTCAAAGCCGTCCCACCGTGACATGTCGGAGAGGATAACCTGATCACCCACATTCAGCCCGCCGACAACCTGGACCGTGTTGACCGACGCCAGGCCGAGCTTTACCTTGATGCGCACGGCCTCCTTGCCGCCATCAACCAGCCTGAAGAGGCCCACGGTGCTGTCCGACTGTCCAAACGCCGGACGCCCCACAAAAATCACATTGTTCAAGTGTTCGATTTCGATCGTTCCGTCAACGCTCAGGTCCGGCACCGCGCCCGGCGGCAGCGGCCCATCGAGCCTGACGTCCACCGTCCGGGTGCCGTTCTGCACGGCGGGATCGATGCGAATCACGTGCCCCGGGATAATGCCGTTGTGCGTGTCAATTTCCGCCTGCTGGTTGAGTTGGATGTCTTTGGCCTGCGTTTCAGCGATCTGTAATTGCGCCTTCAGGTGATTAGGCTGCGCAACCTTGGCTAGGGTAGTTCCGGCCGCCACCTGCTGGCCTGCCTCCACGGGCAGTTCCTGCAACACGCCGGCGGCGCCCGCGCGCACGGTAAGCGAATCGAGTTGGCTTTTCTTCAGATTGTAGAGGGCCCGCAGTTGTTCAATCCTGGCCTCCTGCGCCGCCAGTTGCGCCCGGTTGGAATTAGAAAGTTCACCCACCTGACGGCCTGCAATCTCGTTTCTTGTTTCCGCGGCCTGCGACTTGGCTTCAGAAAGCTGGGCGCTGATCTTCGGTCCGAGACCCAGAGCAGCCAGTTGCTTGTCGCGCTCGGCCGAAAGCTTCGATTGGAGGAAATCGGATTTAGCCGTGGCGGCTGACGACTCCTGGTCGAGCAGCTTGCTTGCCAGTTGCGCCTTCAAGCTGTTGTAGTCGGCCTCGGCGGCCTTTAGTTGCCACTCTGCGTCAAGCGCGGTCTGCTCGAGTTCCGGATTGGTGAGCACCAGCAGCACCGTGTCCGGCTTGACCGCGATGCCCGGCAGGACCATCTTCTGCGCCACGCGGCCCTCTACCGGCGCCGGGATCCACAGGACCCGCTCCGGCACAAGCTTGCCCAATCCCCGGACCTGAATGTCCATGTTACCCCGCTTGACCGTGTCAACCCAGACGGTCGAGCGGTCCACTTCCGGCGCGGCGGGCTTCAACCGCGAAAGTCCCATGGTTGCGGCCAACACTGCCGCGATGCCGGCAAATGTCAGACCGATGCGGCGCAGCCGCCGTTTGCGAAGATCGAGCTTGCGTGGGATATCCATGATGACCGACCCTAAACGGGAGGAGAACCTTGGCGGCAGGAAGCTTTTCCAGGCTCTTTAAACCCTCCCCTAGACATTCGACAATAGAAATATAACCCCCTTCCCCTAGAATGTCAAGGGGAAGAAATACAATTTTTTCAGGTTTCTGATAGGCCGGCTTGCCGCCGGTTGGCCACGGGAGAGAACCGGCCGGTCGACAGGCCATTGACAAACACCATCGACTGCCGATAGTGTAACTTCCTCTTATGAATATACTGGTTTTAGGTTCGGGTGGGCGTGAGCACGCCCTGGTTTGGAAGCTGCGCGAAAGCCAACTGACCGATAATATCTTCTGCGCGCCGGGGAACGCTGGCATTGCGCAAATCGCGGAGTGTTTTCCCGTCGATCTCAAAAATCCCGCGGCCATGCTGCAGTTGGCCGAGGATTTGAAGGCTGACCTGACGGTGGCCGGGCCGGAAGCTCCGCTGGTTGCGGGCGTGGTGGACGAATTTGAAAGGGCGGGCCGCCGGATTGTGGGTCCGACGAAGGCGGCGGCGCAGCTTGAGGGAAGCAAGATCTTCGCCAAGGAATTTATGAAGCGCCACGGCATTCCGACGGCGCGGTTTGCGGCGGCGGAAGACTACGCGAGCGGCGCGAAGGCGATTGATGATTTTGGCCTGCCGGTGGTGATCAAGGCGGACGGCCTGGCGGCGGGCAAGGGCGTGGTGGTTGCCCGGACGCGCAAGGAAGCCCTGGAAGCGCTCGACGATTTCATGGTTCGGAAATCACTGGGCGGCGCCGGAGAACGCGTGGTGGTGGAGGAGTGCCTGGCGGGCGAAGAACTGTCGTTCATCATCCTGGCGGGGAAGCGGGGCTGGCTGCCTCTGGTCCCCACACAGGACCACAAGGCCGTTTTTGATGGCGATCTCGGACCCAACACGGGAGGCATGGGCGCTTACAGCGACGATTCCATTCTTCCGGAGCGGTTGCGCCAGGACATCATCCGCAGGGTGATTGAGCCCACGCTGGCCGGCATGGCCGCGGATGGCGCGCCCTATTACGGATTTCTTTATTGCGGCCTGATGCTGACGGCAGAGGGGCCTAAGGTACTGGAATACAACGTTCGCCTGGGCGACCCTGAGACGCAGCCGATTATGATGCGGCTGCGTTCCGACCTTTTTGAGATTCTAACGGCGTCGCTCGACGGGCAACTGGCGGTGCACGGCGCCCGCTGGAGCCCCAACCCTTCGGTGTGCGTCGTGCTGGCCTCGAAGGGCTATCCGGGCAAGAGCGAAACTGGCAAGGTGATCACAGGAATTGAGGCGGCGGAATCGCTGGGCGGTGTCAAAGTCTTTCATGCGGGCACTTCATTCCGCGACAGGCAACTGCTGACCGCGGGCGGGCGCGTCATGGGTGTGACGGCGATTGCGGAGGACCTGGCGTCTACGATTGAACAGGTCTATGCTGCCGTTGCTAAAATCCAGTTTGACGGAATGCACTACCGGCGCGACATTGGGGCAAAAGGGTTGCGGCGGCTTAAAATCACACTCGATAACCACCATCCGGATAACCAGGCGGGCAATCCGCCCCCGGCGTAGGAACAGCCCGGGCGAACCCGGTGCGCGGCACGCCGGAAACAGCAATTCATCAAGGAGGGGCGAATGGCAGAGAAGGGAAAGGCTCTTGTCGGCATCATTATGGGGAGTGATACCGATCTTCCTGTAATGAAGGAAGCTGCGGCGACGCTCGATAAATTCGGCGTGCCGTTTGAGATTGATATCACTTCGGCACACCGCTCGCCGGCGCGGACGGCGGAATATGCCCGCACGGCAAGGGAGCGGGGGCTGAAGGCGATCATCGTCGGGGCGGGCGGCGCGGCACACCTGGCGGGTGTGGTGGCCGCTGAAACAACCTTGCCGGTGATCGGCGTTCCCATGCCTACCACTTCCCTTCAGGGTATGGATTCGCTGCTCTCAACCGTGCAGATGCCCGCCGGCATTCCGGTTGCCACTGTTGCCATCGGCAAGTCCGGCGCCGTGAATGCGGCCATCCTCGCGGTGCAGATTATGGGGACTGCGGACAGCGCGCTGGCTGAGAAACTCGCAGGTTACAAGAAGGAACTAGCCAATGGGGTCCTGGCGAAATCAGAAAAGGTAAAGCGCGAGTTTACGCTTTAGGCTGGAGAACGGCCTCGGGCTTCGGTTGCTGCTACGGCTTCTTTTCAAATTTGAGTGCGACGGAATTGATGCAGTAACGCAACCCTGTGGGGCCGGCGCCGTCCGGGAAAACATGGCCCAGGTGAGCGTCGCACTTGCTGCAAAGGACTTCGATGCGCCGCATGCCGTGGCTTGAATCCGATTCTTCGCGGACATTCCCCTCATTCACGGGCGCTGTGTAGCTGGGCCAGCCGCAGTGCGAATCAAACTTGCTGTCGGAACTGAACAGTTCCGCCCCGCAGCAGACGCACCGGTAAACTCCCTGGTCGTGCAGATCAGTGTATTCGCCGGTGAAGGGTGGTTCGGTGCCTTTCTGCCGTGTGACGTAGTATTGCTGAGGCGTCAGTTCCTTGCGCCACTGTTCGTCGCTTTTGTTCACCTTCTCTTCTGCCATTGATGCCCCCTTCAGACCTGCTTGTGGCCTCTGTGCACAATGCCCCTGCGCGTACAGCTCCTTCGGTCCATAGTAGCAGATGAAAAGCTCTTAACGCAGAGAGCACAAAGAGTCTCCTTGCCCCCTGCATTGGAGTTGGCGCGACGCACAGAGGACACAGAGACTTTGTGGCCCAGCGTTTGCCATTTAAAGTTTCGGGGTTCGCCACGAATTTCAACCGCAACCCACAAGACTGCAGACTGGGTTTTGCGCTTCAAATTCATTGCGTGCATCTGATCATGCGCACCGAGAACTGCTATAATTCCTGGTTTTGCTAGAGTGCGAAAAATCAAACTGAGTGAGACGCCATGTTCAAAACAATTGAGTGGATCGGCGACGGCGTGCGGATGATTGACCAGACGCTGCTGCCCGGCGAAGAGGTTTACAACACCTACCGGACGTATGCGGAAGTGGCGGAGGCGATTCGTTCCATGGTGATCCGCGGCGCGCCGGCCATTGGCGTGGCAGCGGCCATGGGCGTGGCGCTGGGAGTGAAGAACTCGCGCGCACAGAGCGTTGCCGAATTGCGCAGCGACTTTGAAACCATTGCGGACACGATTTCGCGCACGCGGCCGACGGCCGTCAACCTGTTCTGGGCGGTCAAGCGCATGCGGGACGTGTTTGAAACAGCGCTGGCGGCTCCCGGCTCGGACGCCCAAAAGATTGGCCGGGCAAAAACGCTGCTGGAAGAGGAATGCCAGCGGGTGCTGACGGAAGACATCGCCATCAATGAGGCGATGGGCCGGCACGGCGCCGCGCTGCTTTCGGATTCTTCCACCGTCCTGACACATTGCAACGCAGGGGCTCTGGCCACGGGTGGCTTTGGGACCGCGCTGGGCGTGATTCGCGCGGCGGTGGCGGAAGGGAAAAAGATCAGCGTCTTTGCCGACGAAACCCGGCCTTTCCTGCAGGGCGCGCGGCTGACGGCGTGGGAACTGGCCAAGGACGGCATCCCGGTTACGCTGATCACCGACAACATG
>JAJYLL010000006.1 GCA_021787735.1 Acidobacteriota bacterium
GCTGGTGGCTTACTGTGGCCCACGGCTGGTATTGAAAAGTGTGGGGAAGACCGTGACAGCCTGCCCCGATGCAGAGTTAGTTGACGTGATAGTCCCCAATCAAAATGATGCGCTCAAAGACAGGCTCGTATGAGTCATCAAGATAGACTTGGTGATAGATGAAACCCCACCCGCGACGAATAGCCTCATCTTCGGCTTGTTTAAGAGTGTCGAAGCCTTGCAGATCCTGCCCTAATTCCTCTGGGTGAAGTTGTTCGATGTCTTCAACTGGACATGGAAAATACTCTTCTAGCGTTACCAGATCACCTTGATCAATCTGCATATACATTTCCTTTCACAATAAAATGCGCTTCCATTATGAAGCCGGATGTATGACTACCTATGACCACCCCCCATGACCACTCATAGTCTGTCAGCGTCTGTCAGATTTTGTATGCCACCCATTTCGAAGCCTCATGGATAGCGGGTTCTGGCAATATCTGACAAAATCTAGCACATGGTTGCAAGTTGTTGATTCTTCGTTACTGTACAACTGGCAGTCATGAGGTCGAGGGTTCGAACCCCTCCAGGTCCACCATTTTAATGCTCCTCTCCATTTGGCAGGAGTTTTTGCAATCCAGCAGGCGGACTAATCCAAGAAAACCGGACGGCCAGTCTCTGCAGATTGCAAGGATGCATCCATCAACGACATCACATCGAGGCTCTCCTGAAGCGGGCAAACACTCGAATCTCTGTTTTCTTTAACACACTCGACAAAATGTTTGAGCTGCGCAACGTACATGTCTTCCCGGGATGTATCAACCCTGGTCGCGCCTGAGCCGGCCGGATATAAAATGAGTTCGTCTGCGGCCTGTTCCCGCTCGCTGACGTTGCCGCTTACGCGAAAACCATATTCAGCCACAGCCCGAGTCCCGGTAACCTGAACAGAACAGGTAAAGGGCCATGAATCGGCCATAAGGAAACTTGCCTCGATGGTGGCCACAGCGGGTCCGCATCGCAACGTCGTCGAAACATGGTCCCAGCAGCCGCTTTCGGACCGGATACCCACCGTGCGAATTTCGCTCGGGTATCCCAGCAACCAGTACACATAGTCTACGTCATGAACCTGAAGATCCAGGAGGCAGCCTCCGCTCTTTGCCGGATCGAGAAACCAACTGCCCATAGCATGGGTTGTCCCTAAACGGTGCGCATGGACGACCTTGACAGAACCCATCTTGCCCCGTTCAATCATTCGTTTGATCTCAACGTACTGCGGCCAGAAGCGCAACACCTGGGCAACCATCAAAACGGCCTTGGCGCGATCTTTGGCCGCAACCATCTTTTCACCTGTGTGTCTATTCAAGGCAAAGGGTTTTTCGCAAAGCACGTGGCAACCGTGGGCAAGCGCTTCAATGACGTACTCTTCGTGCAGATAAGTGGGTACGCTAACGATGACAGCATCGGGACGGGACTCCACGAGCATGTCGCGAAAGTTTGCGTATAAAATCACGCTTGAATCACAGTGCTGCCTTACAAGGTCAGGCCGCGAAGTAAATGCAGCAACCACGCGCGCCCCCTCCACTTTATGACTGGCGTCATAATGAACCTTGCCAATGTACCCCATGCCCGCGATAGCCAGTTTGATCATGATCTCCTTCCCTGAAATCGAGTGACCGCTCTTCGCGCCTTGAATTCACCGCGCCCTTCGCAGATTGTCGAAATAACGCACATGATGTCTACCTTATCTTCTTTGTCGAACAGCGACAATCGATCTTCCAGCCGAACACCCTTTCGGCGTGGCTCCTCGCCCTCCAGGTAAACGTCAGCGAAGAAAGTTTAATCAATCTTGTGATTTTAATGCGCGAAGCCCCCTGGAGTTAAAGTACTTTCCAACAAAGATTACATCCGTCTCATCGCTGCTCCCGTAAACAATATAGGTCATCGTGTCTTTTGTGTCGCCCGAGCCGGGCACCTGCTTTTCCCGAGACTGAAGCTGATCTTCAAATGTACTGTTGGGCTCAGTTGACGCCTTATCGCCATCAGTCCGAAACGCCGGCTTGGCGTTATACTCATCGGTAAAGGTGGCTTGGCATCTGTGACTCCGCGTTTGAGTTTTGTCGGGTCACCCGCAAGGGCCCCCAGCCCTTGTCGCCTGACTGTCAAGGAGAAGACTGTGAAAGGACCCAAGTTCCATCTCATTCCATTGGTGGTTCTGGCTTGTGCGTTTTTGGGTGGGGCTGTTCTCCCCGCCCGCGCCTCATGGAAGGCGGGATTCGCGAAGGTCAAAATCACGCCCCACGGCTCGCTTTGGATGGCGGGTTATGCCGCCAGGACCCACGCCTCGCAAGGAACGCTTCTGGATTTGCACGCAAAGGCGCTGGCGCTTGAGGATGAATCCGGCCACCGCGCTGTGCTGGTAACAACCGACCTGCTGGGACTTCCCCGGGATGTTAGCGAGGAGATCGCTCGCCGCGTCCAGCAGAAGTATAGTTTAGACCGCGACCAGTTGTTTTTGAACTCTTCACACACGCACTCTGGTCCTGTTCTCGGCACGATGTTGTCCGTTGCTTACGAAGGCAAACAGGGCATCAACGCGGAGCAGTGGGAAGCCGTGAAAGTCTATACCCAATTTCTTGAAGGCCAGATCGTCAAGGTAGTGGGGGAAGCCCTTCACAAGCTTCAACCGGCTACTCTCAGCCTCGGGCATGGAGAGGTCGGTTTCGCTGTCAACCGCCGCGTAAGGACCGCCGCCGGATACGTCGGAGGTGTCAACCCGCAGGGTCCCGTGGACCACGACATCCCCGTTCTGGTAGTCCGGAACCAGCATGGCAAGATCCTCGGCGTGGTTTTCGGTTACGCTTGCCACAACACGACTATTGGCTCGGATTACTACAAATTTAGTGGAGACTATGCGGGCTTTGCCCAACAATTTCTTCAGAAGCATTATCACGGAGCGGTCGCCATGTTCGTGCAGGGATGCGGCGCGGATGCGAATCCCTACCCGCGATGGAGCAAAGATCGAAGCGGAGTGGAATTTGCCCGGCAGCACGGCGAGGAACTGACCCAGGCAGTGGAGAAAGCCGCGGAGGGCCCTCTGCAGCCGGTCGGCGGGCCGCTCAAGACGGCATTTAAAGTCTTTCCCGTCAGGTTCGCCGGGCCGCCCACGCGTGCGGATTATGAAGAACAGCTCAAGAGCGACGACATTTACGTTCGAAAGCACGCGGAGCAGATGCTGAAGATCATCGACCAGGATGGCCGTGTGCCTTCAAGTTATCCCTATTCGCTTGAAGTCTGGCAATTTGGATCCGGACTGACCCTGGTAGCATTGGCCGGCGAAGTTGTTGTCGATTATGATTTGAGGCTCAAGAAAGAACTCGGCTCAGACAACCTGTGGGTGGCCGGATACAGCAACGATGTCTTCGCCTATATCCCCTCGGAGCGAATCCTCAAAGAAGGCGGCTACGAGGGCGGAGGGGCGATGATCTACTACGGCCAACCCGGCCCATTTGCACCCGGCATTGAAGGAACTATCATCGACGAAGTTCACGAGGTGATTGGAAATCTCCGGGCCCAATCCAAGGTGGCCAGCAAAGCTCGCTAGCCTGGTTTCGGATGACCGTCAAGGAGTGGGCATTCAGGATTTGAGGGAGGAATTATGAAAGACAATCTCACGCGACGAGATTTTCTGGGCAGCGCAGTGGGCGTTGCAGTGGGACTGGCAGCAACAGAACGGGGTTTTTCAAAAGCGGCCCCGACATCACCGGGAAGCGCCAGCTTGGCGGTTCTCGGCGGCAGTCCGGTCCGGACGAAGCCCTTCCCATCGTGGCCTGTAATTGAGGAGAACGATAAGAGGGGCTGGATGCAGGTGCTGATGACGGGCAAATGGAACCGTCTGGACGGCCACTTCACTCACCAATTTGAAACCACCTGGGCGAACATGCTTGGCGCCAAATACGGCTTGGCCACCGCCAGCGGGACAACAGCTTTGCTGACGTCGGCCAACGCGCTCGGCATCGGGCCCGGCGACGAAGTTATCGTCCCCCCTTACACCTTTGTCGCGACGGTAAACATTGTTCTGATGCAACATGCCCTGCCGGTCTTTGTCGACACCGATCCCGAAACCTTCCAGATTGACGCCCGCAAAGTTGAGGCCGCAATCACCAAACAAACTCGTTGCATTATCCCCGTTCACCTGGGAGGCTCGGCCGCTGACTTGGATACCATCCTCGATGTCGCCAAACGGCACAATTTGTTCGTCATTGAGGACGCCTGCCAGGCCCATCTCGCGGAGTGGCATCACAAGAAAGTGAGCACGTTGGGTAATCTTGGATGCTTCAGTTTCCAGGCCTCAAAGAACCTGAATTCCGGGGAAGGTGGGGCAATCCTGACGAACGACCCGGGGCTCTACGAATTCTGCCTGAGTTTCCACAATCAAGGCAGGGGCAGATACAACTCCGGATTCGGCTACGTGCGGAATGGAGCAAATTTCCGCATGACCGAATTCCAGGGTGCCCTGCTCCTGCAGCAACTGACCCGGCTGGAAGCGCAAAGCCGCGTTCGGACGGAAAACGCCGAGTATCTGACGAAGCTCCTTAAGGAGATTCCCGGAATTTCACCGGCCCGTATGTACGATGGCTGCACCAGAAACGCGTATCACCTCTACATGTTTCATTACGACAGCGCGCATTTTGCCGGGCTTCCGCGTTCGCGGTTTCTGAAGGCCCTCTCCGCGGAGGGTGTTCCCACGTCGGGCGGATACACACCGCTGAACAAGGAGCCATTCATCAAGGAGGCCCTTGGCTCACGCGCCTTTAAGGCCATATACACCGAGAAAGAGCTGGCCGAATACGAAGAGCGGAACGACTGCCCTGAAAATGACAATCTCTGCGAGAGAGCTGTCTGGTTCACGCAAACCATGTTCTTGGGAACAAGAGACGACATGAACCAGATTGCAGAAGCGATCAGAAAGATCCAGAAGCAGGCTGGCGCGCTCGTCCGATCCCAAGCCTGACGTGTAACTCCGGACCGGTGAGGAATTGGTCCACCCCAGGCGTCAGGCCAGCCAACTTGTTTGATGGTCTGGTCCGCCTTCACTTTGATCTGAATTCAGAGAAAGCCTGCCACACTCTTAACCCCCGGCCGTGCACGGAATCCGATATGGCGGCATAGTACGAAATCGCCCGCGAGCTTCCCAGGTTAGCAGAGATTGCAGAAAGCTGGAAATTTGCATGACGCTGCATTGAAGGCCATTGTTCTTAAGGCAGCGCCCATGCCGCATTTTCCCTTCTGAAAAACCCGCAGAGAGCCCAATGCAAACAGCGCTGTGCTGAAGATTCGTTGGCGCGCTTCCCGGCGGCTCTCTTACAATGAAGATTTTGCTGCGCATTTCACTATGTCTATCGGTAAAAGATCAGTCCTGGGTTTTGCACGGAATTGGTACGGGCGGCTTGAGCGGCCAATCTCTTCGCTCTCGCTCATCGGCGGTTTCGTTTTCGATGCCCTCACCTTGCGCCGCGTCGATTTCTTTTGGGAGAATTTCTGGGTCGTCGGCCACATTGCGATCGTAACCATCTGCGCAATCTGGATCAACCTGCTGGACAATAAAGCCGACAAAAAAGGAACGCCACCGGAAACGGACCCCCATAGGATTCACTTCTGGCTTGTGAACGCCATGCAGTTTTTCTTCGGAGGCATCCTCTCCGTTTTTCTCGTCTTCTACTTCCGGAGCGGTACCATCGCCACAAGCTGGCCATTCCTTCTGATCCTGGCTCTGGCGTTCATCGCCAACGAATCCCTTAAGCGCCGGTATGCGCGCCTGTCGTTCCAGATCGCGCTCCTGTTTCTCACGTTCTATGCGTTTGCCATCTACTTCATACCAATGGTGTTGCACCGGATCAGCACAAGGGTGTTTCTGATCAGCGGTATTGCCAGCGTTGCTGCTATCAGCCTTGTTCTTCTGATCCTCGCAACGTTTTCCCGCCAGCGGTTCGCGGGCAGGGCACGGCGGACGGTCCCAGGCGTGATCGCCGGCATTCTGGTTCTCGTGAACGGACTCTACTTTCTTAACCTCATCCCGCCGCTTCCTTTGTCCCTGAAGCGGGCGGATGTTTTCCACTCGCTGAAAGTGAATGGCCCGGGCAATTACACCGTAACCACTGAGAACAGAACCATCAGCGGCATTGCACCTATCGATTTCGTTGCGCGGTTCTTCGCCCTCAGACAAACTGTCCGCATCAGGCCCGGCGACCCGCTTACGGTCTACACCGCGGTTTTTTCTCCGACCTCGCTCACCACCAGGATCGTTCACGAATGGCAGTATTATGACCGGGCCAAAGGCGAGTGGATCACGAGGGCACGCGTCCCACTTTCCGTCGTGGGTGGACGTGACGGCGGCTACCGCACGTTTTCTATAGTGTCTGCAATCACACCCGGCCCCTGGCGTGTGGACGTTGAAACTCCAGGCGGCCAGGCGATCGGACGGCTGAACTTTACTGTCGTTATTCAGGACCAGGAGCCGCAACTCCGCACAGAAACTATTGGACGCTCCTCATCGCCCATCCAGGAAAAGAACGCGGCTCAACCAGCCCGCACACTCAGTCAGGCGCAAAATTAATCACTAAAGCGCAGCCGCGCGTCGCGATGCTGGCCTGATGAACACAAAATCGCGCTGTCCGGGAATCTGTTTCTGCCGGCGATCAGGAACTGCCGCCAGCTTTACAGGTCTGAAAGGGTTCGTTCGCGCTGGCGATAAAACTTGTCATAGTATTTCAGGTATTCGCCGGCGCGGGCTTTGCGAATCCAATCAGGGTTCTGGATGTACCAATTGACTGTCCGTCCCAGACCCTCCTCAAGACCGATGGATGGGCTCCATCCAAGGTCAGCGGTTATCCTTCTCGTGTCCAGGGCATAACGACGGTCATGTCCCGGCCGGTCCGCAACAAACTCAATCAGGCTCTCCGGCCTGCCCATGATCCGGAGAACATGGCGTACGATCTCCAGATTCGTGACGGTATTCTCGCAGGCGATGTTGTAAACTTCTCCGGGACGTCCCCAGTAAAGCACGGCGTCGAGTGCGCGGCAGTGGTCCTCCACGTAAATCCAGTCGCGCTCATTGAGACCGTCGCCAAAAATCGGCAGCGTCTTCCCTTCCAACGCATTGCAAATCATCAGGGGGACCAGTTTCTCCGGAAACTGGTTCGGGCCGTAGTTATTGGAACAGCGGGTTATGATCGCCGGGAAGCGATAGGTCATCCAGTAACTTCGGACGATCATGTCAGACGCTGCTTTGCTGGCAGCATAAGGGCTGTTGGGGCGCAACGGTGACTGCTCGTCAGCGGATTCGCCCAGGTGGAGGCTTCCATAAACCTCATCCGTCGAAATATGAACAAACCGCTCGATGCGGCACCGCCGGGCCGCCTCAACCAGAGTGTGCGTGCCCTGCACGTTGGTTCGAACAAATTCCTGAGCATCCTCAATACTGCGGTCCACGTGGCTCTCCGCAGCGAAATGAACCACCACATCCGGGTCCCGCTGCATCAAGTCCTCAACCAGCTTCGTGTCGCACACATCGCCCAGCACGAATTCATAGTTCACATGGGATACCAACGCCCCCAGGTTATCGGGATTGCCGGCATAGGTGAGCTTATCAAGGTTGATAATTTCCGCGTCCGGATGGGCACCCAGAAAATACCGGATAAAGTTCGAACCGATAAATCCAGCGCCCCCTGTTACCAGAACTTTCAAAGGCAATGCTCCTTTGCCCTTTTCTAGCTTCTTCACGGATCAGTCGCGCCGATTTACAGGAAGCCTTCGCCGCCAGCAGCAAGGAAGTTTCCAGGGCCCCTGCTGGAACGAAACACGCGTTTCCTGACGGACAGGAAATGCCAGCGACGCCGGGAAATTTTATCAGATTGCCTTAGCAGGATGTTGAAAAAGCCCGTAGCGGCGGCCTTACGCCGCCCACCAGCGCTGAAAGTGTTGACCTTATGGCGGGGTGAACCCGCCGCTACGTCTTCTCTGCGGGATATTCCAACAGCCTGTTCGGTCTAAGGAGCGAACAGCGGGCACGTTCAGACTACAGCCTGCCGCCCCAACCCCTGTTCAAGGGATTTAATGACGGCAGCATCGTAACCCCACGGGAAGAGACCTAAATCTGCTGTCCAAAGGCCGCTGTAATCTCGGTGACCGGACTGGGCTTGGTACGAACCCCCGGATAATCCACGCCGAAGTTCCGGATCTTGTACTGCAGCGCCCTGACGCTGATGTGCAGAAGCCGTGCAGCCTCTGTTCGGTTCCCGCCCGTCATTGCGAGAGCGCGCGTGATGGCCGTTTTTTCCGCTCCCTCTTTCAGGCGCCGTACTTTCTGCTTCAGATCCCCCGGCTGCGATTCTGCCCCATTGTCGTTCCGATGGACAATCTGCAACGGGCCGATCGAGACCACTGGGCCCTCCTGCTGCAGTTGCCGAAGCGCCCGGGTTTCGTCTCTGATAATCAGGTAGCGGCGGACAAAGTTCTCAAGCTCGCGGATATTACCCGGCCACGAGTACTCCGTGCAGGCTTCGAGAAGCAGGTCCGAAACCGGCAGCGGAGGTCGGTCAATCTGCGCGGACCAGTAATCAATAAAGTGATCGAGCAACGCCGGAATGTCTTCCTGCCTTTCTCTCAAGGGTGGCAGGAAAATGGTATAGACGTTCAGCCGGTAGTAAAGGTCTCGGCGGAAAGTTCCCTCAGCCATCGCCTGGGAAATCCTGGTATTAGTCGCAGCAATGACCCTGACATCCACCTGCGTCGGGGTGTAACTGCCAAGGCGAGAAAACTCCCCATCCTGAAGAACGTGCAGGAGTTTTGCCTGAAGTCCAATCGGCATTTCGGCAATCTCGTCCAGAAGGATTGTCCCACGGTGGCAGGCTTCGAACTTCCCTGCCTTTGCCTTGGTCGCTCCCGTAAATGCGCCTGCCTCATACCCAAAGAGCTCGCTTTCGAGCAGTTCGGAAGGCAGCGCCGCGCAGTTGATCTTCATGAACCGCTGGGCTGAACGGCCTGACAATTCGTGAATCATGTTGGCGACAACGCCCTTGCCTGTTCCGCTCTCACCCAGGAGCAATATTGGAATGTCGAATTCGGCAATCTGGTGAATCTGGTTGCAGATGTCTCTCATCACACTGCTGACGGCTACAAAACCATTCTCATTCTTCACTGGCGCAGGACGCGTTTCCGGTCTGGATTGCTTCGCCTTCCACGCAAACCCATCTATCGACGTAACTATATTTGTCAAAACCCCCTCCTGTTTACTGCAACCCCACTCCGGTCTATTTTCGAGTATCCGGCGTGAGGTCTCTCACCCCCCGGCCTTTCAAAACGCAAACCCACTTCGTAATCTTCTTGAATGTCATCATATGTGCATGGGGATACATCTACAATTGGGCAAAGACACCAATTGATGAGGAAAAATGCCGGAAAGCTATAGGGGGAATACCTGCTTGGTGTTGTGCTATTACCTTATGGCTGGACAAGCCCTCGTCGGATGGCGTATCGAACCAGTTCCGCCACCGTGTGCATGTTGAGCTTGTGCATGATATTGCTTCGGTGAGAATCCGCAGTCTTGGCACTGACGCCCAGCGAGGCCGCAATCTCTTTGGTTGTTCTGCCTTCAGCCACCAGTTGAAGCACTTGGAGTTCGCGATGCGTAAGCGATTCGCTCTCCTCTGAACTCTGCTGCAGATAGGCTTCGACAACGGTCTGTGAGATTCCTGGGCTCAGGTAGATTCTCCCGTTTAGTATTTCGTGGATCGCCTCGATCAGTTCACTCGCCGCCCGCGATTTAAGGACGTAACCACGGATCCCGGATTTCAGCGCCTCCAGGATATACCGGTTCTCCGTGTGAACCGTCAGCAGAATCACCTTTGCGGAAGGAAGGGCCCTGCGGATTTGCGCAGCCGCTTCAATCCCTGTCATCACGGGCATGCTGATGTCCATGACAACCAGGTCAGGCTGCAGATCCATTGCCCGGGAAACCGCCTCCGAGCCATTGGAAGCTTCACCTGCAATTTCAAATCCTTCGCGGGACAGAATGGTCTTCAAGCCCTGCAGAACAATCTGATGGTCATCCGCCACCAGCACGCGGACAGGGTGTTCGACCCCTTTTGAATACTGAGAAGTAATTTCGCTTTGAGAAGTCGTACCGATCATCACGGCCTCCGATCCGGGGAACTGTACGGCTTTTCCGGCAGCATGAGATCAGAACTCAGCAGGAGAATCGGATCTTGTCCCTGGAAGTCGATTACAGCCTAGCCTTAAAATCAGGCCCGCACAATCCATGGAATTCCCCAATCATCTATAGGTAAATTCCCGACTATTAGTCAGAAAGTCATGCAGCCGTGTCGGAACTTCCGATCCCGGTCTCCGGCATTCACCATTGCAACTATTTGCAAACAATGGGTAAATTCTCTGCCTTCAGCTGTAGGAAAGAAGGCGATCAGCCCTTTCGGGTATCGAGTGGTGGTTCGGATAGCTAGCCAGAAGCAACCAATGGCCTTTTGTCAAAAGGGCGCAGGCGAATCGGCAAATTCCTCAGACCGTGTGGCCTATCGCCGCACCTTTTTGTCACCTGCCGCAGTTCCAATGGTGCTTCCAGCGGCTGTAGGTTGAGGAGACGATTCCGGCTCGATAAGGTGTTACGCTCTCCTTGACTTTCGCTTTTTATTCGCCTATTATCACCTTGTGGTGAGTTTTTCAAGACGAGAACACAATGAATCCAGCGTTGCCAGAAAATAAACAAAGTGAATTTTATCAAAGGCTTATCGAATATGATAGCGGCAATCGGCAGGCAAGCCTGTTCAAAAATGATACACCAAGCCCATCTTCGGCGGTAGCCAGGATATCCGTTCCCGGCCTGCCCCGCCGGACCGCGCCATGGGCCTTCCCGGAACGCGGCCTCGCGGTTTTTTATGGTCCCGGCAACGTGCCGAAGCTGAGCCACTATTTTCTGCCGCGACTGCTGCTCCAGGGTAAGCGCGTGCTCTTCCTTGACGGAGCCAACTCCGCCGACCCGCGATTGCTGGCCCGGCTAGCGAGCGAGCGCAAGGTTCCCTTTGAGCGATTCAACCACCAGGTTCAGATTGCGCGCGCGTTCACATGTTTCCAACTCACGGAACTGATAGCGCGAGTGCCGCGCTTTCTGGCAGACTTCCCCGCCGACGTTCTGGTGGTGACGGCCCTGCCGGACCTTTATTTTGACGAAGACATTCGCGACTGGGACGCGCGCGTGACGTTTGAGCAGGCGCTTGGCCATCTTGGCCGCCTGGCGCGGCAACCAATCGTCCTCGCCATCTATTCCGCCGCGACAACTTTTACGCCCGGCGCGGCCCGCAAGAACTTTTTTGCCCGCGTCTGCCGCGCGGTCGGCGAGGTGTGGCGCTTCAGCCTGGGTGAAGACGGTCGGCCGAGTCTGATCTGCGAGCGCGGCCCGGCGAACGCCTGCCTGTGCACGCCCGCGGCGACCGCAAGATGAGGTGAACCATGGGGCGAACACTTGCAACCTTTCGTGACCTGATTGAGCAGGAAATGCTGAACTGGGAGCGCGTTTTCGGGCGCGCGCTGCGCCGGGAAGAACGCGCCCACTTTGAGGCCATGTTCAACCGCGTACGGCTTTACATTCAGGCCTGCACGTACGAGTTTCCGGTGCATGCGATGGACGCCATCAATGTGGCCGTGGGCCTCGACCATGAAATCCGACTGCGCTCGATTGAAGCGCGACTGGGGATCAACCTTGAAAATCAGTGGATGGATTCTCGATCTCTACCCTTCCCCGGCGGGGATGACCTTGTGGCTGATTCAGCCGAACCAGAAACGCCTTCGTCTGATTGACCCGTCGTTCCATCCCGGCTTTTACGTTCAGGGAGCGGAGCCGCGCCTGCGTCAACTGGGTCGCGTGCTGGCAGCGCGTGCGCGCGTCCGCTGCGCCTTCGCGGAAAAATTCAGCATCTGGGACGGACGGCCCATCCGGGTGCTTGAAATCACCGTACATCATCCGGCGCAGTTTGCGGCGATTGCGCGTTTCGTCCGCCGCTATGACACGCGCTTCACGCTCTACAACTCTGATCTGATGCTCGCGCCGCTCTACTGCTGGCAGAAAAACGTGTTCCCTCTGGCCCGGGTGGACATTGAAATCGCAAGCCAGTCCGCCGCACTCGTCGGCGCCATTGAATGCCGCGACGACGAATGGGCGCTCGATTACGAACTGCCGCCAATCCGGACGCTGCAACTGCGCCTCGAGGGCCTGGCGCAGGTGGACCCTCAGCACGGACGGCGCGGCGCGCTGCTAGCGGAAATCGACGGCGAACAGCAGGTGCTGGAGGATTCCGATGAGCCCGTGGCTAGCGGCGTTGAGCGGCTGCTGCGCGCGCACGATCCCGACCTGATCGTCACCGAGTGGGGAGATTCCACCCTGCTCCCCGCCCTGATGCGGCAGGCACAGCGGCTCGGATTTGAGCTCAGCCTCAATCGAGACCAGTCGCCGGTAGGGCGCAGCCGCTCGCGCAGTTATATGAGTTATGGGCGCATCCTTTACAAAGGAAGCTCCACCACGCTTGCCGGCCGGCTTCACGTCGATCTGCGCAACTCCTTCATCGCGCACCAGTGCGAACTGGACGGACTGTGGGAACTGGTCCGCATCACCCGGCTCCCCGTACAGTATTCGGCCCGTACCAGCACCGGCACCGGAATTTCCTACATGCAGATGGAGATGGCTTACCGCGACGGCACGCTGATTCCCACCCAGAAAGCCGAGCCTGAAACGCCAAAGCATCCCGACGAGTTGCTGCTGGCCGACCGCGGCGGGCTGGTGTTTTCGCCGCGCCTCGGTTTTTTTGAGAACGCCGCCGAGCTCGATTTTGCAAGCGAATATCCCAACATCATGGCGCGCTTCAACGTCTCGCCGGAAACCGTCAACTGCCGCTGCTGCCCGGATGCGCCGCGCGTTCCGGAACTTGGCTATCGCGTGTGCCAGCGTCGGCGCGGCATCACCAGCCGCGTGGTAGAGCGCCTGATCGCCAAGCGCCAAGAATACAAGCAGCGGATGCAAGCCGCCGAGGCCGTTCCAGAAACGCCCGGACAGATTCCGGCCGCGGTGAACCATTCTGCCAGCTACAGCCTGCGGCGGTCGTCGCTCAAGTGGCTGCTGGTCTGCTGCTTCGGCTACACGGGCTACAAGAACGCACGCTTCGGCAAAATCGAAGCGCACGAGGCCATCAACGCGCTGGCACGGGAAAAACTTCTGGTGGCCAAGGAAGTCGCGGAGCTGAAAGGCTTCCGCGTTCTGCACGCGCTGGTCGATTCGCTTTACGTCGAGCGGCTAGGCGCCACGCGCCGGGACTACGAGCAACTGGCGCAGGAAATCGAACGGCTCACCGGCCTGCCGCTGGCGCTCGAGGCCATTTATCGCTTCGTGGTGTTTCTGCCTTCACGGCAGAACGCCGAAATCCCGGTGCCCAACCGCTTTTTCGCCGTGGCGGAAAACGGCGAACTGAAAATTCGCGGGCTCGAGTGCCGCCGGCATGATACGCCGCCCGTGGTCTCACGCATGCAGCACCAGGTGCTGGAAATTCTGGCCGAGGCGCGCGATTTTGAAAGCTATTGCCGCAAACTGGAAGAAGCCCGCCGAACCCTCGACCGCTACCTCGACCGGCTGGCCGACGGCAGCATGGACGTGGAAGATCTGATCATCAGCAAGCGCCTGACCCGCGCACCCGATGCCTACCGCAAAGATACGGCCACGGCCGTCGTCGCCCGGCAACTCGACCGCTCCGGCGTCAAGCTGCGACCGGGAGAAACCATCGGCTACATCATTACCGACGCCGGCTCAAAATTCCCTGACGACCGCTTCCGCGCCTTCACGCTGTGGGAAGCCTGGCACGGCTACGACGTCCGGCAGTATCAGCAGGCCCTGCTCGACGCCTTCAAGCCGTTCGAGCATTATGTCATGGCCACGACGGGCACGACGCGCTCACTGAGCTTCTGACTTCTTGCCACGCCAGCCTGGGACATAGGTGCACTCGCCAGCACGGTCATGACGCACGACGCATCCCAGGCAAAGCGCCTGTGAGTGCCGCCTGCAATAGAAAATCACCGGACGCACACCGCATTCGGGACAGAGCGGCAACCCCGGAGCTTCGTAGGTATAAACCGCGTGCTCGTTATCTTTCTTCATGCCATCTCCGTCCGAACTCGTACTGCTCTGAGTCTGCTCCATCGAATTGGAGGGGCCAGAAACCGGGGTTGTCGCCGATCGAGTTAATCCTAAGGTAGGCTCGCCAGTTCTGATCGGAATATCCATAGGATCAGTCGGTGCTTCCGAAGCACGCGGGACCGCCCAAGCGTAAGCCGCGCGCGGCTGCTGGCCCAGAGTCAGCCCAAAAACTGAACCAGCTTGGCGGACAGAACTGGGAGGAACAGCACTGGCATTGGGAGACGGCAAGCCAACGGATACCTCCTCAGGCGGCGAATGGAAAACAAGTGCCATGACCGTTGGGGCCAACAGTGCCACCCAAGATAGCCAATATCCAGCAAGCCAACTATGCCCCAATATCCCCCCTGTAACGGCTGGATCAGAAAGTTGGGACTCCCATGACACGCCGACGTACGCTAGGTAAACAGATGCGAGTAAAGACACGCTGACTGTCGCGATCCGCGGAAGGCCGACCAAAGCGAGCACGAAAAGGACCCCACAAGCCACCGGGATACTCCATAAGACGGGCACCGCATCGGAATCAATTGATTTACCGGCGGAGGAGACGCCTGCATGCGCTTTCGGGAGCGACTCCAAACTTTCATCGCGACCCAGCCCTGCTTGGAGGCCTTTCTGCATGTTTCGATCAAATTGTTCCATCGCCTGCGAGTCCATCTTCTGCTGAGCCTTACCGGTCGCACATTCGTATCCCGAGAACCGGAACGTCACGGGGCCGCACGAAACCTGCAGCCATGGCATAAAAAAGGCCACGATACCCAGCAACGCCGCCGGGAGGGAGACTGCTCGTTTCCATCCGGTTTTCGTCATCAGACACTCGCTTTCTCCGCTAGCACTCGACTGTTCTACCTCCGGCATTAAATGGTTGCCAGCCGAGGCGGTGGTTCAACCGGCAGCTTGCCTTTCGCGCAGAATCATACTCCCTCCACGCGCCCGTTTCAATCCTATCACTGGTAAGGCAGCACCGGGACTGCGCAACCGGTCGGCAGCCCGCCTTTGGGACAGAACGGCGACATTAACTGAACGTGCTAGATACCGCCTTGTTAACGAATTCTTGCCGCCCCGGTGGAATTATGATAAAAACCTAATGAGTGGGGTTGTACGGGACGACGGGCACCAGGGTACTGCAAAACCAGCGAGGACGACGCAAGTGGGTGCACGACTGGCGCTTGAGAAGCCCGTGGGCTCTCATAACAGATCTATCGATGGTCCGCCCACTAATGGCGGCAAATCATACAAAACACAACCCTTGGATGCGGCGACGGTGCCAAGTTTCGGCCTGCTGGGCCCTACTGAGGAAGAGCGCAAGCGCCGCCGGCTGGTGCTGGGCCTCAGTCCATTATTTGAAGCCGTAGCCATCGGCATCATGTTCTGGGCGCTGATGAGCCTGCCGCCCAACCCATTCCTGAACAAGGTAAGAGAACAAGTCCTTTATTTCCATCCAGTAGCGCCGGAGGCCGCAAAGCAGGCGCCCAGGCTGTTGGAGCGCCCTGTCCTGCCGAAGCAGGCTGTGGCCGCACCTATAACGCCGAGGCTACGACGGGAGCAGGTCCAGAAACCGCCCGAGATGGCGCACCTCAAGGTCCCGGAAATTTCCCAGCCCAAGATTGAGCTCCCGCAGGCGCCGCCCGCTCCCAAACCGGTGGAACATTTTGCGGCTGCGGAGGTTCCGCATCCAGCGCAACGCCAGGTGGCCATGCTTCACGTGGGAGCGTTCAATCCCGGCAGCATGGCCAAGCCGACCGTCAACCGGCCCTTGCGCGAGGTCCAGACGGGAGGCTTCGGAGCGGAAAACGGCATTCCCAACGATCCCGCGGCCGACAGCCACAACCACGTTGCGCAGCTTGGATCGTTTGATCTGCCCTCGGGCCCCGGCCAGGGTAACGGCACGGGCGGAGCGCGTGGTGTTCGGGGCACGGTGGCCAGCGCAGGATTTGGCAACGGCATTGGAGCCGGCACGGGCAGCCGCCAGCGCGCAGACGCCCAAACCGTGCAGCAGGGAGGCTTTGGCACCGTGGCGGCGGGCAAGGCGACCAAGACACACGTGGCGGCGGAAACGGCGGCGTTCAAGCCGGTGGTGATTCTGTCCAAGCCTGATCCGGTTTATCCGGCGGAAGCGCGCCGGCAACACATTGAGGGCCAGGTCATCCTGAGCGTTCTTTTCGGGTCTTCCGGAAGCCTGCAGGTGCTGAAGGTTGTGCAGGGGCTGGGTTACGGAATGGACCAGGCGGCCATCCAGGCTGCGGAGCGTATCCATTTCAAGCCCGCCGAGCGCGACGGCCGCCCTGTGGATTCTACGGCCTTGGTCCACATCATTTTTCAGCTTGCTTATTGAAAGAGAGGGGAAAGCATGAAGGCACTGAGGTACATCTCGTTAGCCATGTTTCTGGCAGCCGTAGCGGGAGCCTTCCCGCTGCACGCGCAGGAGCCGGGAGAGCAATCGAGCGTCGTCCATCAGGCGCTTGCAAAAATCGTCAAGCGGGAAAACGACTTGGTCAAGATGTTTGGCAACTACAGCCCTCGCGTGGAAACCTACATCCAGGAAACCCATACCGACAAGGACCGCACCACGCACATTTCCGGTGACGACTATTTCCTGGGCCGCCTGGAAGTGAAGGACGGCGTGATTGAAAAGTCGTTTCTGCCCTCGAAGGGCCTTACGCTGAAGAACGTGATGGGCAACGTGCTGCTTTACAAGCCTTTCCTGCGCGTCTTTTCCTTCCAGTTGATGCCGGGATCGTTTGCGTATCCTGTATTTATCGATCCCCAGCATTTCGATCTTGCGCACTACGATTTTGAATTTGTGGGACGCGAATTTCTTGGCCAGGTGCGCTGCCTGGTGTTCAACGTCCGGCCGCGCCTGCATGCCGGAAAGGGCCTGTTTGAAGGCCGCATCTGGGTTGAAGACCAGCAATTCCACATCGTGCGCTTCAATGGTTCCTATGGAATGCACGGCGATTACACGTTCCACTTCGACAGCTGGCGTGAGAACCTGCAACCCGGCCTTTGGCTGCCGGTGTACGTCTACAGCGAGGAATCGGACCTTGCCGGCTACGGCGTTCCGCACCTGGGCTTCAGGGCCCAGACTCGGCTGTGGGGTTACGTGCTGAAGACCACCACGCCCGATCAGGAACTGACGCAGATCCTGGTGGATTCCAATTCCAAGGTGGATGACGCCAGCACTACCGAGCACGACAATTCTCCGCTGCAGAGCGAGCGCGACTGGCGGCAAGAAGCAGAAGACAACGTCCTGAACCGGCTGCAGAAGGGCGGACTGCTGGCCCCGCCCGGACCCGTGGACAAGGTAATGGAAACGGTGGTGAACAACCTGATCGTCACCAACCACCTGGACAATCTTCCGGCCGTCCGCTGCCGCGTCCTGCTCACCTATCCTCTGGAATCCTTCACCATCGGCAACACCATTGTGCTCAGCAAGGGCCTGCTTGACACGCTGCCGGATGAGGCCAGCCTGGCCATGGTGCTGGCGCACGAACTGGCGCATATCGCCCTGGGCGACACGGTCGACACCAAGTATGCCTTCTACGACCGCATGATGGTGTCAGATTCACAACTTCTGAAGAAATTTGATTTCGCCCGTACCCCGCAGGACGAAGAGCGCGCCGACCAGGAAGCCGTCAAGCTGCTCGACAACTCGCCCTACAAGAACAAGCTGGGCAAGGCAGGGCTGTTCCTGAAGGCGCTGGCTGAAATCGCTCCTGAGACACCCAACCTGTTTGGAGCGCACATGGGCAACCGCCTGATCGACAGGCACGAGCAAGTCCGCATGGCGCAACTGCTGCAGGGCGCCCCCGCACTCGAGCCCCAATCCATTGATCAGATCGCCGCCCTGCCGCTCGGCGGGCGCATCAAGGTGAATGCGTGGAATGACCAGATCCGCCTGATGAAGTCCGCGCCGGTCAACCTGATCTCGGCCAAAGACAAAATGCCGTTTGAGGTAACGCCCCTGATTCCTTACCTCACCTGGTATTCCGACGTTCCGGAACAGCAGCAGGCTCAGCGGTGAATTTCTTCAAAGCGGTTGCTGTGTCCGGACTCCCCGCTGCCGGGTCGCCGTCGCGGCCCGGCAGATGCTTTACGATCCCTCACCGCCCCTCCCGCGCGGGCCTCTGGGCCTGGCTATCCACAGCTTCTGAATAAGGCACAAGCTTTGGCGGCTGGTCGTCGGCATAGACCAGCCATACGCGCCGGTCTTTGTAGTAGTCAATGAGCTCCTGGTTCTTCGCCGGTCCCATATCGTGTGCCCAGATCACCTTCTGCCCGTCAATGTCGGCGCTGTTGTACACGCACTCACGGACGGCGCGCCGCGGGCGGGGCCCATTGTAGTGGGGGTCGCGCGAGTATCGCACAAAAACCAGGGCACGCTCGGGCCGTCGCCGCAATTCAGACAGAATCTCCGAACGTCCAACTTCGGGTGAAGTCCCGGCTTGGCGCAAAATCGGGCCAACATGGAGCAACAGCAAAAGCAGGCTGACCGACGGCACGGCACGGACCGGACAAGGAACAGACCCGCCGGCTTGCCGCTCGGACGCCATGAAAGCAAGCGGCGTAACGCAAGCAAGACCATGGCAAGGAAGAGGCATGTCATCGGCGCTGCATACTGCGCGGAGTAGACTGCCTCTAACCCGGCACCCAAGAGGGAAACTCCTAATGCCACAACCAGAAACCTTGACCGTACGCTGAGGCTCCGCCATGAAAAGCCACACGGCAGCCCAGCAGGGGATGTGATCAGCACCAGGGTGAAGAGCGGCCCTATGAAAAACAGCCACAGGACTACCGCCTTGTATATCTCGCTCGCAAACAGGCCACGCAGCGTCTTGTTGCTACGAAATGAGGCAAGCTTGTGAACTTGCCAGTCTCTCATCTCCGCCTCCCGGTACTGCGGCAAGGGCTTTTCCTGCTGCCAAAGAAAGTACGGGGTGGGGTCGTATTGGGCCTGGCTGACCTGATAGGGCAACAGGAGTGGATTCCCAGTTACCCGCCAGTTGTAATAGCCCATCCACGCCGCCGTAAGGCCCAGGAGTAGGCAGATCGGCAAAATCACATGGCGCAGCGAAACAGATAGCGGAGGTCTGCTCTTTCCCAGCATCCACGCAAACAGGGCAACGGCGATTGGAAGGCTGAAAACCAGACCCTCGTAAGGCCGGCTGTTGGCCAGTATTGCCAGGCCCAGCCCCATCAGCAGCGCGTTCCTTACGCGATGCTCCCGCTTCAACCGAGGCAGCGCCCCAATCGCCAACGCACCGCCAATCGCCGCCACCGCTCCACCATAATAACTGTTGTTCCAGTAGTTGAAAGTACCGAAGCGAATCACCGCCAGGAAGCCCCCCAGCAAGGCCCATCCATCGCCTACCCAGGCTTGCAACATCCAAGTGATCGCCGCGCACATCAGCCCCACGCTCAGCCAGACTCCCCAGAAGGGGTGTCCAAGAACAACCTGCCCGAAAGCAAGAAAAAGGGTCTGGGCGGGCGGGTACTTAGAGTTGTACGTGGGCCTCACAATAATCATCAAACTTTCGAAATGGGTCCACATCGGTGGAGTCGGGTTCGTCAGCCGACCGTGCGCAAACGTGTCTGCCCCTAGCAGGTAGGCAAACTCATCCATTACAAGGGGCTGCGGAATCGGGAGGATGGGCAATAGGGCGGCGCGCAAGGAAAGCGCCGTCAACCCTACTACTGTAACCGAAAGCCCGCGCCTCCGCGCCAGCTTGCCAAAGCTCTTCTCAATGGCCTCGAACCAGCGCGAGCCCAGGTTCGGAACCGTGAACGCCAGCACCAAGGCAAGCACCGTCAGCCCGGCTTCAATTGCAAGAAACATCAGGGACCATCCCTCAATCTCAACTGGCGAATGTCCCACACTTAATCGGTGATGTCAATTTGCGCGAGGGCGGAGAGCACCGGGCGTTGAGCGCTGTAGCGGCAGGCTCATCACGCCAAATAGGGGCGTAAAGGGTCTGTGCAGGAACTGAGTTGTAGCGGCAGTTTATGATCGCCGGTCTTTGCGTTCGACCGGTGCGGCTCCCACAGAGCAGCGCAAACCAGGCGCGGGCTGCCATCTTCTGGGCAAGCTCAGCAATGTGCCTGACGACGGCCGTGAAAACAGGGCGACCAAAGATTGACCGAGAACGGAACAAACCTGCCCGCCTAAGTGCGGGCCTTCACGCTCTGCAGGCCGGGCAGTTCGTCGTAGACAACGGGCGCGGCATCACCGTTTGCGGCGACCGGCTAGAAGTGGAACCGGTAGCGCGCTTCAACGTAGACCTCACGTGGATAAGCGCAGTGTGTTCCGCCGAAGGTATTGCTGTTGTCCAGCATATACCTACGATCGGCAACGTTGAGGGCGTTCACGGCAAGCGACCAGGATTCGCCGAACGATTTCCCGAGTGACAGCCCGACGATGGTGTGACCTGGCAAGTGGCCGGGGCCGTCTCCGCTCAGGAACCCGGAGCCGTATCCGATGGTTGTGGTAGCCCAGGCTCGGCCCGGGAGCCGCGTATTCAGAACGGTACTCAGGGTGTTTCGCTGGTCGTGATCAAGGAAGAAAAATCCCGTCTCCGGAGGAGAAAAGTCGGTGAGGCCGCCAGTGACGGCGCCGAAACCTTGTACGAATTGATGCGACCACGCCACATGGATACGGGCTCGGTGCAGAAATTCGGGTGAGCGGAGTGTGGCTTCCCAGCCCTGGATGCGCGCTCCCTGGATGGTGAGTGGCAGAAAGATGTTCGAACTGCCGATCTCGTCGTGATCAAAAAAGTTGGCCGCATGCGTGCGGAAGACATCTGCGTCGAGTACCCACTGGTGGAAAGGAATGGTGACCCCGGCCTGATACTGTTCATCGCGTTCGGCGTGCAGCGGAAGGAACGCCACGCCTTGTTCAAGCGCGAACTGCTCCAGCGGCCCCGAGAACGTATCGAGCGGCGGAGGCTGGAGGTATCGCCCGTAAAAGCCCCGCAAAATCCAGCCGAGCCCCGGCAGGCGGATCGCGGCTCCCACGCGCGGATCGATTCCGTTCTCCTGAAGCAAGCCGGCATAGTGTGTAAGCCGGAGGCCGCCGTTCACAGAAAGCCAGGATGTAATTTGGAACTGGTCCTGAAGAAACGCCGCTTCCATGTTGCCGGAAGGCTTGTAGCGCTGATCAATGGGAGCCTGGTTGGCATCGGCGGCCCTGAGGCCAAAGAACGTATTGTCGCGCTGATCGAATCCCTCCAGCCCGAACAGCGCGTTGTGCTTTCCCTTCACCGCACCCAGGGTCACCTGCCCGCCCATATAACGCGACCCGCGGTTGTTGTCCAGGATATAAGGAGTATCCTGGGGGCCACCCATAAAGTTCGCACGGTTGAAATGGTAGAAAGGAGAAACGGTGAGAAGCATTCCAGAGCCGAACGTATGCACCCAGGAAAAATTGGCGAACGCGTCGCGCTCCATGTCGAGATCGCGAATCCCGGCGCTCTGCTGTTCGGGCGTGTTGGGGATCTGGTAGTGATCTCCGCGCTCGGAAGCCACCAGGCGCAACTGGTCACTGGGAGTAGCGTTGAAGATCAGCGTGCCGAAGCCACCTACGCCGCTGTTCATATCGTGAATCACCTGCGGAACGGGCGTCATCAGGCCGAGATCGGAACGGTTGCCCTCCAGGCTTCCAAACCATGCAAAGCGGTCTGTGTGGCTGCCGAAACTCAATTGATTATTCGTCTGGTTATAGCTGCCGTAGCTGGTGACCAGTTCGCCCTGCCGGCTGTATTCGAATCCCGTCCGGGGGACCACGTTGAATACGCCATAAGTACGGTCACCGTATTCGGAGGAATAACCGCCGGTTTTCATTTCGACGTAATCGGCGTCTTTAGGGTCGAACTGCGGGCCTACATTGCTGGCAATGTTCGTGTTAGGAACCGGTACCCCATCTACTTCCCAGCTCACCTGATGCCCGCCGCGAATGTGAAGTTGGTCGTGAACCATGTAGGCGCCGGGAACGTAATCCGTAACCATTGCCAGGCTGTTGGCGCGGTCTGCGCCCGGCGTCTGGGTGATGCGCTGGCTGCCAATGGTGGTCTGGGTGGACGAAGCCTGAGTATTGATGATTTCAGGCGCGGCAGACACGCTGACACTCTGCGTTGCGGTCGCAATCTGCAGTGGAAAATGAAGAATTGGAGCACTGCCCGAACTGACCGTAATAGTCAGTTCTTCTTGCCGGAAACCCTTTGCGCTGACGGCGGCGCGGTAGTCTCCGGCAGGCACCGCGCTGAACTCGAATTCGCCATTGGAATTGGTGTGGGCAGTTTGCGACCATGCCGAACCGACGGCATGGAGCACGACCTGCGCGTTCGGAATGGGACGATGCTGAGGATCGTGAATAATACCGCGCACGTTGCCGAAAATCGTTGCGTACCCAGAACCAGCCAATGCCAGGACCATGGCCAACCCAAACAAAGCTCTTGCAAACTTCATCAAAAACACTCCCCCATAAAATAGAGATACCCCTGCCTGTGCGGACGCACCACCAGACAGCCAAAGTGCATGCAGAACTGGTGAGATTGGGTTCAACTATTCAATGGAAGAGGTTTTCGGCGGCGGGTCAGGAAGCCTGCCATACACGATGGGAAGATAAGCCGAAAATCTGCCAGAAAGTTCGCGCGACAGAGGCAGCTCAAAAAGAAGGGCTGCCTGCGGTACATTGAAAAGCATATCCGCATGGGACGCAATCATCGGCGAAGTTAGCGGATGTGACACCGAACAGGAACAACGGATGCCTGGCTCCGAATGCCCGGCGGCATTTCCGCATTGGTTACCCGCTCGGGAGCCCTTCGCCATCATGGGGCACATCTCGCCCTGCATGCAGCACCCGCAGGCACAGCCAGCCTGGTGGGGCGCAGGCGTTCCCTTAAACACATACACCACACCAAAGGAACTCCACAGGCCCATGGCCAACAGAAGTGTCCAGACAAAGCCCCTGATCACGATTTTGCCAGTATAACACACCCAAACGCAATCACGACTGGGGCGCAGGCATTGCCACGCAGCGCTGCAGATGCGCCTTCCGGCACAATTTTGATTACTCCGGGTTCCTCAGTTCCCGAGTGGAATGCAGGCTGCGTTCCTGTTATTTCGCTGCCGCGATCAGCTTTTGAAATGCGGAATCTTTCTTCAGAGAAGTCCATTCAGGATCTGCACGGACTGCCCGAACGGGATAACCGCCAGCCAGCGCGAGCCGGAGATAATCGAGGGCTTTGGTTTGCTGACCGGCCAAATGGTAAACAACTGCAGCGTTGTATATGAGTTGGACATCTTTGGGGGCTAACGCAAGCGCCTTTTGCAAGTCAGGAATGGCCTGCGCAATGTTTGCACTTTGGGCTTCGTAGATCGCAAGGCTTCCCAGCAGTTGGTAAGCCTTGGGATTGACACGCAACCCTTCCCTTGCCAGCCTTGCCGCCTTCAGGTAGGTGGGAATAACCTTTGACCGCTGATGAGACGACCACTTGTAAGCATCGGCAAGGTTTCCCCACAGCGTAGCGTCCCTCGGCTCAAGCTGGACGGCCTTTTCAAAGTAGGCGACCGATTGCTCGAAATGCCCCTCGTAGAACGTGATCGTGCCGGCATTCGAATACGCCGAGGAGTTGGGAAGGATGGCGATGGATTTCTTGAACATCTCTTCCGCTTCGTTCCATTTCCCGAGCACATAGTCAACTGCGCCAAGGTTATAAAAACCTTGATGGTTATTCGGGGCAAGCTCGGTAACCTTCCTGAACATCGCTTCAGCTTTTTCGTTCTTACCGGTCTCAAAATAGAGGACGCCTAACCAGTTATAAGGGGCCCAATAGTTGGGCCGAATGCTGATCGCGCGTTGGTAGGTTGCTTCTGCCTCGCTGACCCTCTTCAGTTTGAATTGCGCATCAGCCAAACCTTCGTAAGCAAAGGTATTGGTCGGCTCGCTATCCAACACCTTCTGAAATTCTAAAATCGCCTTGGAGTATTGGCCTGTGCCACTTTCCACGATCCCCAGACAAAGGTGCGTGGCAGGAAGTTGAGCGTTCAATGTAACCGCATGGCTGCAGGATTCCTGGGCGTGATCTACCCAGTCCGTGTTTTGCGTCGTCGCATATTTTCGCCAGTACGCCTGTCCCAGTGAGGCATAGGCAAGGGTATAAGTCGGGTCAATCTTAAGCGCAGACTTAAAAGACTGGATGGCATCGTCAATGTTCGCAGTCCGTTCGTAGTTCTGGAGGTAGCCAAGCCCTTTCAGGTAATCCTGAAAGGCACCCGCGTTCTGTGTCCCGTGTGATTCGAGCTCCTGGCGCTGGGCGGTCTGGACGTTCAGCCCCAGCATTTCGGCAGTACCCTCAACCACCCGGTCCTGGATGCCAAAAGGATCGGACGTAGGAAGAGTAAGTGTATCGGCCTGGACCTGCCGCCCTGAGGACGGGTCCACAAGGGCATAGGAAATCCGCACGCGGCCGCCTGCTCTTTCAAAGCTTCCGGTAAGCACCAGATTCACACCGAATGCCTCCTGCGCCTCCTTGGGAGTCTGAATGTGTCCTGCTGTCAATGCGTCAAAAGAAACCACCCGGAGGGAATTCCCGGAAGAAAGCTGCGTCAGCTTGAAGGAGAGGGTTTCAGCCAAGCCCAGGCTGAAGGCGTCGTCGCTTGGGTTCCCGCCAATGACAGAAAACGGTAATACAGCAAGTTCCTTCTGCCCGAGAGGCCCGCCGGACGCAGACGGTACCGACAGCAAATGTCGCCGAACAGAAGGAACAAGAAGCACGACCAGCAGCGCACAAACAGAAACCGCAATTCCGGCAATGAGCGCAATCATCAGGTTCCGCCGCGGCACCGCTGGCTGTAGGACCGCACTCTTCGTTCGCAACACAGAAAGCCTCAAGGAACTGTCCGGCGGTCCCAGGTCATCCATCACCTCCCGCGAAGACTGGTACCGCTGTGCGGGGTCCTTCGCCATCGCTTTAAGGATAATGGCCTCAAGCTCTTCACTAATCAGCGGATTCAATTCACGCGGAGGCCGCGGATTCCGGGTCAAAATGGCCGAAATCAAATGGCTCGTGTTTGTTTCTGGAAATGGCCGCTGGCCGGTTGCCATTTCGTAAATCAGTTCGCCAAGCGCGTATATGTCGGTACGGGCATCCATAGGGTCTCCGCGCAACTGTTCTGGAGCCATGTAAGGTACCGTGCCCATGACCGCGCCCGTCTGGGTTACGAACAGACTCTCTTCGGTTGGTGCATCCGCCTCAACCTGCCGCACCAGCTTGGCAAGGCCGAAATCCAATATCTTGACGCGGCCTTTCGCGGTGACCATGACGTTGGCCGGCTTCAAATCACGGTGGATGATGCCGTGTTCGTGGGCTTCCTCAAGAGCTTCGGCCATCTGTCGCGAGTTGGAGAGAACCCTTTCGATAGGCAGCGGCCCGTCCTTCAGTTTCTCGGCCAGCGTCTTGCCCTCCACTAGTTCCATTGCGATGAAGAGCCGCCCCTCGTGCTCACCAATTTCGTAGATCGTGCAGATATTGGGATGGTTGAGGGCGGATGCAGCCCAGGCTTCGCGCCAGAAACGTTCGAGTTTCTGCGGGTCCTGCAGAAACTCATCGGGAAGGAACTTCAGTGCCACATCGCGGCCGAGCGTTAAGTCGCTCGCGCGGTACACCTCGCCCATGCCGCCGCGGCCAAGCTTTGCCATCAGGCGATAGTGTGAGATGGTTATCCCCGCCTCAAGGACCGAGGTGGTCGTGCCCGGAAGGCCCTGTTTCGCCAAGGACCGTGCAGCCACCTCGATTGCGGGTGACTCAATGAAGCTTCCGGCCTGGGAGTCGCTCTCGATAAGCGACTCTACTTCTTGTCGCAGGGATTCGTCGTCCGCGCACTCTTTCGCAAGGAAAGGCGCTCGGGCCTTGCTTTCCAGCTCCAACGCCGCGTGGTAGAGCCGCTCAATCTGCGCCCAGCGTTCATTCTCCATGGCGTTGGTCCGCGGTCAGTTCCCGGAAAAGCCACGCCCGGGCCAGCTTCCAATCCCGCATTACCGTTTCAGGGGATATTCCAAGGGCCTCAGCCGTTTCGTCGACACTCAACCCCCCGAAAAACCGCAGTTCGACAACCTTGCCCTTTCTCGGGTCAAGCTCTGACAGTCGATTGAGAGCGTCATCAAGCTCTAGAATGTTTGAATCGGGCGTCCAATTGGGTTCAGCAACTCCGTCAAGCTGGACACAAGTCTTTCCACCCCCACGCTTCAGATAGCCTCGCGAACGGGCATGGTCAACCAGAATCCTGCGCATCGCCCGCGCACAAACAGCAAAAAAGTGCGCACGGTCGTGCCAGTTGACCTTCCGGACGTCAACCAGCCGAACGTAGGCCTCATTAATCAACGCAGTGGTCTGAAGAGTATTGTCAGGACGCTCTTTCCGCATATAGCCGCGTGCGATACGGTGTAACTCCTGATAAACCAGAGGGGTAAGGCGTTCCAGGGCTTCAGCATCCCCCTCGCCCCAAGCCCGGAGCAAGAGCGTCACCTCATTTGATGAAGCTCCCGGCCTCATTCCTTACCCTCCCCCGAAAACTCCTCCGCGTGGCAGCAGAATACCACAGCGCGAAGCAGCAATCCAACAGGCCCGCGGCCATCGAAATATTTCTTAATCGGTGATGACAGTTATTTCGGCCGTTCCCCGCTTACCTAGTTAGAGACACTCAACCAGGTGAAGCCGTTGGGAAGGGGGGACTCCGCGGTGGGGCCGGGAAAGCCCCATCCAACACGTAGCGGGTCTTAATGTGGACGAAGGGAGTACACAGACCATGAGTATCCGCAGCCATACAGCGTTGGTTGGGGTTTTCCCGACGGTTCCCTACATGCGCACAACCTTGCTGTACACCCTCAGCCCGAGTAGCATTCGCTTTGCCGGAAGGTTCACGCTCCCGTTTGAAGTCACATGGGGAGCAATGATCCTCGCTGAAGGCGAGTACTCGCTGTATTACGGAACCCTCCACGAAGGAATGAGCTATGTGGAAATTCACGGCATGGAGAGATGTGGCCCAAAGGGTATTTTCCTAATCGAGCAACAATGCCCGGCAACAGTTGTCCAAAACTCTCTGGTCTGTGTTCGCAAGGGCAGCAGACACATCATCAGGGCACTTGAACTGCCCGCAGTCGGCAGGTCCATTACGTTTGCGATTCCGATTGCGAGTGACCCCACGAGCGCCCTTAAAACTAAAGGGGAACCCTATTCAGGAGGTGTGGTCGTTTGATTCAGCACACACTCGCCATTGCAGTCCCCCCTGTCCATGAACGGTCTTGTTCACTTGCCGACACGGGGGTAGACGGAGACGGACTCAGGTTACGGTTTCACCGTAGGCATTGGTTCGCCCCCGTCGTCGGTTCGAGTTGCCATTCACTGACTTCGCAAACGGTTCCGGCAGGCATGAATTCAGCAAGAACCGACGGAAATAAATCTGGCAAACCTACGCGTGCCAGGACGCCGTTGCCAACCATGATTCTTGCCTTGTCGAATTGCTAATCCAGTCGAAAAACCACTGTGATTGTCGTCGCGACCTCAACCGGAACGCCGTTGAGGAGCGTGGGTTGGTATTGCCATTGGCGGACGGCATTTACCGCCGCCTTGGCCAAGGCAGGATCGGCATCATTATAGGGCTCAAGAGATAGAATCTGCCCGCTTGTTCCGATGACCGCCCGAAGGATGACTGTGCCTTCAGTTCCTTGTTTCTCCGCGCTTGCGGGGTATACCGGCTTGGCAATCTTGACCAGTTTAGCTGCTTGCACCATGCCGCCCACGCGGATGCGTCGGGGCGCATGCTGGGGAGCGGCTGAGGCCTGAAGGGGTCGATGTCCGCGCACGACGACTTCCTCCGAGACCCATCCGAGGTCCAGGGTGTAATTCTGGTGAAGGTTCCTAGAGGGTCCTAGCTCAAATTCTCCTGTTCGCGCACGGGCGAATCCCGGCTTGGCGAATTCGAGCCGATAGTGCCCCACGGGCATCGCCGGAAAATTGAAAGTTCCATCCTCACCCGTCCGCGAGGCAATTCTGGCCTGTGTCTTCGAGTTAATGAGGACAACACCCGCGCCGGGGATAACGGCCCCGCTCGGGTCGTGGACTGTCCCTGAAATACTTCCCGTAGCATCTTTTGACGTCGCGCGGATTGCAGCCGCAGGAGCAAGCAACGCCATCGTAAGAACCACAGCAACCAGGACGCGGTTTGCCGTGAGGGGTTTGTGATTCAGTTTGGGATCCAACAATGCTTTCATACGAACCTCCAGTTGAGAGGATTGGGCCATTGCAATGCTGGTTGACCACGCAGGGTTCAGTCGCCGCAGGCTGCGGCCCATTGTCACCAGGAACTCCGCGTAGTCCGGAGCCGGATGCCCCAGGCTCAGGACAATGTCATCACACGCCCGCTCGCGTTCCTTCCGCATCTGGAAGGCTGCGAGCCAAACAAGCGGATGGAACCATAGCAGCGCGCAGGCGATCTGGACCGGTACCTGCGTCACGCAGTCACGCCGATAGATGTGCGCTAATTCGTGGGTGATTACGAATTCAAGGTGCTCTCGCTGCCATTGCTGGGCTTCTTCCGGCACAAGAATTGATGGCCGGAAAACACCTCGTGTAAATGGGACACCGATTTCGGGACTGACCCGGAGATCTACGGCACGAGAAATGCGAAGACGCCGTCGGGCATCTTCCAGAATAATATTCGCGAAGCCTCTTCGTAAGGGCTGCGAGCGGCTGGCAATTCTCCTCACCCGAATCTCACCTACAGTCATCCGTGCAATAAAGAGTGCGAACCCGATCACCCATGAAAGCAGTATCCATCCAGTCCATGGGTGGTTTGACTGCGCTGGGCCTTCAGACGATTGGATCACCTGATAGTTCGGTTCGCCTGCCGTGAAGTCTACCTTAGCTCCTCTTTGAACAACCGACGTGACGGAGGGAAGCGAGGCGAAGATCGGCACATTCCAGGCGGGAAGGATCAGCCCAAACACAGGCAAAGCCAAGGCCGCACTCAGTGCAAGAGTCCAAACAAGATGGCGACTTGCCGCCGAAGCGCGCCGCAACACCAGGACCATCGCTGCCGCCAACAGCAGCAGGAGCGTCGCTTTAGCGGAGACTTCCAAAAGGGCGGCGAAGCCCTGCCCCCAGGTGGCTTGGAAAAATTGCGAAGCATAGACCATGATTGCGATAACGCCGGTCATGAGGCACCCCCCTTCCTGGCCCGTTCGATCAACTTTGAAATACGATCGAGATCTTCGTCCGAGACGCGTGCCGTTGAAGAATCCAGCAACGCCGCTACGGCCTGCGCAGCCGAGCCATCAAAGAACGTGTCCACAACGTGTCGCAGCGCCCTGCGCCGCACTCGCCCTCTCGGCGCTGTGGGGAAGTAAACGTAACGAAGGTCCTTTTCTTCATGACGGACGTACCCTTTCTCTTCGAGGATGCGGAGCTGCGCGCGGACCGCCGAATAGCTCGGAGCGTTGGGAAGGGATTCCCGGATTTCAGCCGCTGAGGCCCGCTGGCGCTGATAGAGAACATCCATAATTTGTCTCTCGCGCCGACTGAGTTTGTGCCCGTCGTGGTCCTTCACAAGGCCTCCTTATGCTATTTTCTTAGCATGATGCTAAAATATTAGCATCTCTGAACAATGTCAAGCACTTTTTCAGACTGTGTCCGACAGGGGAAAGCAGCAAGAAAGGGAAGCCAGCGGAAATCGCCCGGCAAGTAAGCGGGTCAGCTAGTGGTGAGGTGCGGACCCGTGCCTTCAGGAGGGATCGAAGCGGAGGGTCCGGCCGGCTCCTCAAAAACCTCTGCGCTGAAAGCTTCAATCCGGGCGCCTGTCTTCCAGGCGTCTGTGGGAAGCCCCGCCTTGATACAGGTTTCCTCGAGAAACTGCTCGCGGTCCCAATTCCAGGTGACAGGCACCTGGGGCAAGAGCAAGCCTCGTCGCCGGCCCTGGGTGATGATCAGGCCGTGTTCGCCGACTACAACCTGCTCTGGTGCGATTTCCACCGGCGTACTCAGGACGGAAACTTCCATATGCAGAGAGGGCGCTTCATCAGGCGTGACGGGACGGAACCGCGGGTCGGTGAGCGCTGCGGCCACAGCGCATTCCTGGACGGTCCGGTAAAGCGGAGCGGAAGTCTCTACATGCCCGATGCAGCCGCGGAGTTCCCCATGCTTGCGCAGCGTAACAAAGGCCCCGCGGGGTTCCAGAAGGGCCGACGAAGGGTCGGGAATTTCCTTAGCTTCCGTCACGCCGCAAACGCCCAGTTCCATGGCCTGACGGGCCAGCCGGAGCAAAATCGTGCGCTCTTCTTCAGTGAGCGGCGGCATCTTTCTCGCCCTCTTTGTCTTTCCCGCCGGGAATCACAACGAGTTGACCGGGCAACATCTGTTTGGAGCGAGTTTCCATTTTCCTGCGGAAGTCCCAGAAATATTGTGTGCCGGAAATGAGTGCGAACACGACGACGGCCCACAAGAGCAGCATCCCGGCAAATAGAATGGACGGAAATCGCGGCGACAGCGTAATCACGCTGATGGCAGCCACCTGCAAAACCATTTTCGTCTTGCCCAGGTCAGAAGCCTGGAGCAGCAATCCCTGCGCCGAAGCTATGGAACGAAGCCCGGTGACAGCCAGTTCCCTGCCCACAATAATGACCACCATCCACGCGGGCACCAGGTGAAGCCAGACCAGAGAAATAAAAGCTGACGCCGTCAGCAGCTTGTCGGCAAGCGGATCCAGCAGGATCCCCAACGCCGTCACCTGCCCTCGCTTCCGCGCCAGGTATCCGTCCGCAAGGTCAGTGGCAGACGCCAGCAGAAACACCACCACTGCCCAGATATCCATGTTGTTTCCCTTCGTTAGCATCAACACAACGATAAGGGGAACAAAAAAGATCCGAAGGATCGTCAGCGAAAGAGGCAAGTTCATAATCAGTTGGAGTTTTCGTCCCCGGCAGAACATCCCCGAAGAAAGGCTCACTCGCCGGGGCAAACCACGAAATTCAGCAGGAAGCCTTACTGACATCCCCACTATAGCCAAGGCAGTGAAGGGTGTCAACGAAACTCCGTGAAGTCCCTCCAGGGGTTTTGACAAATTCCCGATTCCAGCAGGAATCTGTAACCTGCGGTGGATGCACCAACGTTCGCCGCCAGTCCCCAAGTCTCAGGACGCGCTGAGGCAAACATCCTCCAGCCTGCAGGGTGCGCAGGCTCTTTTCTGTAGTTTTGTGTGCGCACAAATTACGAATCCCCGCAGAATTTTGGAGAGTGCAGGACCTCAAGTCGAGGCCGTGTGCTGGCCCTAAAGGCAGCGCATCGCGGATTGCCGCATCCAGAGCGCCCGCCATGACGGGCAGTGGCAAGCAGGCTACGGCTACGGAAAGAGCCTATACCTCTGAAGGATTGATTTATGCGGCAAAAGCTGATGGTGACAGGCTACAATTGCTCAGAACCCTCAGCCCGGCATTTGTGCAAAACTTCTTGTCGTGTTACCGGGCGGTCAAAACAGCCAATTTGCGCTTCCAGTTAAGAATCGCTTCATTAGTCAACCTTTATCCTATTGAAATAAAAGGACAAACCGAAAACCTGGAGAAACTCGCTATTTAAGGCACTCTTGACACGTTTGGAGGCGTGTGCTAGGGGCAGGTTCTTTTCCACAACTTTTTCCACAGGTTTTAAAGCCCCTAAAATACAGGGGTTTAGTGAGAGGTAACCGGGCTTACGCTCAGGGCGTTCTCTGACTCCAACCGTTCACAGAGCGATTTCGCAAGACGGGCCCGGACCATTACGCGATTGTCTTCATAGCGGGTAGAAAGCACGTTTCCGGCCCGGTGTAGCAGGGCTAGCTGTTCGCCGTCGCCTGCAGAAAACTCAAACTCACTCTCGACAATAGGGTCCTCGTCAAGGGCACCGTCGATGGCCTCAAGAAGGGCCGCAAACCCCTCCCCAGTGAGGGCCGAGACTTCCGCGTACTGAGCCCCTTTGGGCAATCGTGCCCGCGAAGCCTCGTCCAAATGGTCAATCTTGTTCCACACCATGATCCGCGGCGTTCCTACAACGCCCATCTTTTCCAGCAATCGCTCGACAATATCTTGATGTTGCTGTCGCTGGGAATGGGAGGCATCCATCACTTGCAAAAGAAGGCTGGCGTCCTCCAGTTCCTCAAGGGTGGCTCGGAAAGCGGCTACAACATGCGGGGGAAGCTTACGGATAAATCCGACGGTATCGGAAAGCAGCACCTGCCGGTGCGAGGGGAGTTGGATTGCTCGGACAGTCGGATCGAGTGTAGCGAACAGCCTGCTGGAAGTTGCGACCGTCGCACGGGTAAGGGCGTTGAATAAGGTCGATTTGCCGGCGTTGGTGTAGCCCACCAGGGCCACCGTCAGGAACCGCTGGTCGCGGCGGTGCGCCCGGTGAAGAAAACGCTCTGAACGCACTTTGCCAATTCCTCGCACCAGACGTTGAATGCGGGCGCGAATACGACGTCGGTCAAACTCCAGTTGCTGTTCGCCGGGTCCCCTTGTGCCAATACCGCCGCCGAGCCTTGAAAGGCGCGTGCCGTGGCCGGAAAGTCGAGGCAACAGATAGGTCAATTGGGCCAGTTCCACCTGCAATTGGCCTTCACGGCTGCGGGCGCGCCGGGCAAAGATATCCAGGATTAACTGGGTGCGGTCGATCACCTTGGAATGGAGGACCGATTCAAGGTTGCGAAGTTGTGTGGGAGTCAGGTCCTGGTCAAAAAGGACTACGTCTGCGCGGGCGGCACGGACCTCGCTGCAAATCTCGTGGGCTTTTCCCCTGCCCACCACGGTCGCAGGGTCCGCTTCGGGCGACCGCTGCAGTACGGAGCCAACCACCTGGGCTCCGGCGCTGGAAGCCAATTCGCGCAACTCTTCCAGACTTTCTTCCGGGTCATAATCAGCAACAATCCTTCCCCGGCGCGTCTGAACCCATCCCACCAGATACGCCTTCTCGGAAACCTGCTGCTGGCGAGTGTCCAACTAACCTCCCGGCGACGCCGATGACACCGCGGTATTGTTTCCGCGGTTCAACAGCACGGTGGATATGGCGTGTTTAAAGATCAGTTGCTCCGCGCCGTTGCTGTCCAGAATGACGGCGAACTTGTCAAAGCTGCGAATCCTTCCCGTCAGCTTGACGCCGCTCATCAGGTAAATCGTGACAGGCGATTTCTCTTTCCGCAGGGAATTTAAGAAACCGTCCTGAATATTCTGTTGTTTTTCCATAGACGTCCTGTTTATCGCCGTCATGCTCAGCGCCCTGCCACCCCTTATAAGGATACAACCTTCGGGAGGCAGGAGGCCCGATTAAATTTCGATGCAAGCCAGACTTTCAGGTCTTCCAACGCCTCGCGCTGCAGCGCCGGATCATCCCCAAAACCCCCGAACCAGTTCATATCCAGCTCACGCCGGAACCAGGTTATCTGGCGCTTGGCATAATGCCGCGTGGCCGTTTGGGTGTCTCGAACGGCTTCCTCCACCGTGATCTCTCCTCGCAAGGCGGCCACAACCTGACGGTAGCCCAATGAGCCCAGCCCCTTGATACTTGTTGCATCCGTGCGCTCCAGCATTCGGCCCGTCTCTGCTTCCAGCCCAGCGGCAAACATCCTCTCCACACGGCGATTGATCCGGGCGTAGAGTTGCTCGCGGTCCGGGTTGAGCCCGATCTTGAAACACTCGTAACCCGGCAACGGCTCGCGGCCGCGCGCGTGCATGTTGGAAAGCGCCGTCCCCGCAACAACACAGACCTCGACCGCGCGGATTACCTTTTGCAGGTCACGCGGATCGATGCGGCCGGCGGAATCCGGGTCCAACCGCCTCAGAAACCTGTGGACGAATTCCCGACCCTGCCGACCGGCCATGGCGCGTAACCTGGCTCGCAACGCCTCTGAACGCGGGGGCCCTTCAAATAATCCCATCAACAGCGCCCGCAGGTAAAGTCCGGTTCCACCCGCCAGGATGGGCATGTTGCCGCGCTCGCGAATGCCTTCAATGACCTTCGCGGCTTCTCGGCGAAAATCGCCGGCCGTAAATGGTTCTGCGGGGTCAAGGCAATCCAGCAGATGGTGCGGAATGCCCTGGCGCTCATCAACCGGCAGTTTGCCTGTCCCAATGTCAAAGCCGCGGTAGAACTGGACGGAATCATAGCTCACCACTTCGCCGCCCAGTCGGCTAGCCAGATAGACCGCAAGCTCAGACTTCCCGGCCGCCGTAGGGCCAGCGACAGCAATCAGAGGATAATCCTTGCCTACCTCATCAACCATATTTGACGCAAATAACCACCCATTAAGATACAAAGGGCCAAGGCAAGCAGCAGGAAGGCTCCGAGCAATTGCAACTTTGAAGGGCGCTCCATTCAGCGATGTTAGGACCAATCGGTTCAAATGTGCTGGAAAATCAGAGAATTAACTCCACAAAAAATCTCTTTTCAGTCCGCCGGACTTCCCCGTCTTTGATTCTAGCCGAGCCGCAAATACCGTTCAATAGTTCGTGCCCATATTGTAAAAGTATATGAATTCCAGCACCAGATGATTACCGGTAAATTGCTGAGGCAATGGCGGAAAAGGGTTGGAAGCCCGGATAGAGGCAAGTGCGGCCGTGTCCAGAGGCGGAGACCCCGACGATGCCAGCAGCCGCAACTGAGGCACTGAGCCGTCCTTAACAATCTCAAAAACAAGTGCGACGCGCCCTTTCTCTCCTAGCCGTGCGGATTCCGGAATCACGGCGTACCAGTTGCGCCGGACAATGTAGACAACTCGCGCCAGATAAGGCCCGAAATTTACGCCTCGGGTATCAGATAGAATGATAGGCCCGGAAGTCGAAAAATTCGGCTGGATGTTTTGAAACTGGTCAATCGAATCGCCTGGGCCTTCGGCACCGGGACCGCCCGGATTCTGGATGGCGGCCCTTAAAGACTGCTGGATGGCCTGGCCGGGTGTGGTAGTCGGAATTGTGATGTGCGGGGTCCCGCTCGGTTGAGGCAGCGTAACGGTGTTCAAGCGAAGCTGGGCTTCCTCCGGCGGTTCCTTCTTGGGCAGTGGCGGCGTGGGAGGAGTCGGTTTAGGCGCCTGGGCCATTTCCTGACCCGGCTTTTGGGGCGGAGGCTTCGGCGGCGCCGCCGGAGCATGGTGGCCGCCGGCAATTTCCGGCAACTTCGTATTACCGCGCATGTATGGCATGGTCAACCCGTTCTTATCGACCGTGGGCGACTTGCCTTGCGCAATCCGGTTTTTATCCGAGAGAATATTCGTTTTCGGCGGCTTGGGACGAGAACGCAGGAGGTCCGGCGGGAAATAAAGCATCGTCTGTTCCTGACGGGGCTCCTCCTTGGGTTGAATCTGGACGGCAGTTACACCAATCAGTCGCGTGAAAAGGCCCGGCGTGTACATCAGAATCAGGCCAAAAGCGATTTGCAGGAATACAGCCAGCAGGAAATACGTCCGGCGCCGCCAGCGGGCCACCTCCGTCTCAAGGTCGACCAGGAGCCGAAACTCAGGTTGGATACTCATAACCAGTTTTTTTCCGTTGGACCTTGGTGTCCGGTCTATGCAGGGCCGGACTTACAATTCCCCGCTGTGACCTGAAGGGCGCGTGAGCGGAACATTTACGCGCCCCGCATGTTCTTCGATGCAAAACATGACCTTCTCGGCTAGTGCCAATGCGGAACGGCCTTCCTTGCCGCCAACAAGGGGCGGGCGCCGCATCCTGACGCAGTCAGCAAACGATTCCAGTTCAGCCTCCAGCGGGTCCGTATTCTGCACTTCCAGTTTGCGGAACGAAATACCTGGACGTTCGCCGTCATTCACCACATTCAGAAGAAGGGCGTCCCGCCGGGAAAAATCAATCGAAATATATTCGTTGGGCTGGAAATAGCGGAACTTTCTTACCTTCTCGGTGCTTACCCGGCTGGCGGTGAAGTTTGCTACGGCTCCGTTTTCAAACTCAACCCGCGCGTTGGCGATATCGACCCGGTCCGTCAGCACGGGGAGGCCTACGGCGCGCACTTCACGTGGCTCGGTGTCCGCTAACCAGAGGACCAAGTCGAGATCATGGATCATCAGGTCAAATACCACGTCCACGTCCAGACTGCGAGGGCTGAAAACTCCCAGCCGATGGATTTCGAAGAAAAGGGGCCGGTGCGTGGCGGCTTTGGCGGCTACAACTCCGGGATTAAAGCGTTCGAGATGACCAACTTGGAGGACGCGTCCCGTTCGATTTGCAATCTCAATCAGCCCATCCGCTTCTTCTACTGTACGCGTAATCGGCTTTTCGAGCAAAACATCGATTCCGGCCTCCATCGCTTGCCGGGCAACGGCTGCATGGTCCGTTGTCGGAATCACAACACTGACCGCCTCAGCAGCTTCCAGAGCCTCTTCCAGACTCTTGAAAGCCTTCACAGCCAATTCTGCAGCCACTGATTCGGCGCGATCCAGGCGCTGATCGTAAACCCCTGTCAACTCCGCGCCGTGGGCACGTTTCAAAGCTTGCGCGTGGCGTTTACCGTGCTCTCCCACGCCAAGTACTGCGATAGGCACTTTCCTTAGCTCAGAAATAAGCCCCCTCGATCCGCCTCAGGCAAGGCTCATCCTGTGGCACAAAACACTTAATCCGTCATTCCGATTACCGCGATACCGGCCCGGTTTGCTTCTTCGATCAGTTGTTCCCGCTCGAATAGCAGGGTTGTCCCAGCATCTACGGCCAGCACCCGGGCATTGGCGCGCTGCATCACCCGGATCGTCCGAACACCCACCACGGGGACATCAAACCGCATGTCTTGTTGCGGCTTACTTACTTTGACGACAACCAGCCGCTTCCCGTTACTCAGGCCTGCCGCGCGTTCGATGGCCGCGTCGGTACCTTCCATTGCCTCAATGGCAACGCAGGCCCTGTCCGCCACTACAATCGTCTGTCCGATGTCGAGGCCAGCAATCTTTTTGGCAATTTCCCGTCCGTAAGCAATGTCTGCAAACTCACTCTCATCGGGCGCACGCTCGGTCATGCTGCCCTCAGCCGCCAGCAAAGGCTTGAGAAACAGAGTTGAATCCACCACGTGGACGCCGCGCATCTCCAGCATGCTGACAAACGTGCCGATCAGCGCGTTGGTGTTCTTCCGCTCCATCCCGTTCAAAGTCTGCTCAGCCATGCCATCGGGCTTGATGGAACTGAAAAGCTGGACGTGCTTCACCTGCCCTGCCAGCACGACCTTATTGATGCTGCGTTCAGTTAGCAACTCCAGCAGCCTCGCCACTTCGCCCAGGCTCAGCCATTCAATCTGCCGGGCGTTATTGTCCAGTTCGGGAAAAGCTTCTTCCTTGATGGCAACAACCAGGGGTTCAATCCCTCGGTCGCGCGCCGCGTCCAGCACCAGAAACGGGAAACGTCCGTTTCCCGCGATAATGGCATAGCGGTCCGTTATGGTGGGAGCCGATGGTCTAGGCGCCGCTTCGCCTGCTGCGTGAGTTGCAGTCTTGGCAGCTTCGTCGTTCACTTCACAACCCCGCGCGATGAAGTCTTGATGAAGTCAACCAGTGACCTCACATGAGAAGATTTGATCCCGTCAGCTTCAAGCTTCTCGAGGGCCTGTGTCGTGTTCAGTTTGGAGCGGCAGAGAATGCGGAAGGCGGCCTGTAGCTCGTCGATATCTTCTTTCTGCAGCCCCACGCGCTCAAGCCCCAGCCGGTTGGCGCCGTAGACCCCCGTAGGCCGGTCGGCGGAAGTTTTCGAATACGGAAGGATGTCCTTATTCACAATCGTGTAGCTACCCAGAAAGCTGTACGCGCCAACGCGGCAGAACTGGTGAATTCCGCAAAAAGCACCGACGATGGCATGGTCGCCAATCTCAACGTGCCCCGCCAGCGAAGCACCGTTGGACATGATGATGTGGCTGCCAAGCTGGCAGTCGTGAGCGATATGGACGTAGGCCATCAGCAGGTTATGGCTACCAACGCGAGTGACTGTACCTTCAGACCCTGTTCCCCGATGAATGGTAATAAACTCTCGCAGAACGTTGCCGTCGCCGATTTCTACGGATGTTCGCTCGCCGCGATACTTGAGATCCTGAGGGTCCTGCCCGATACAAGCGTAAGGAAAGATCTTATTCCCCTTGCCGAATTTCGCGGGCCCCTGCAGAACCACATGCGACATGACCTCGCAGTCCTCACCGAGTTCAACGTCTTCGCCGATCACCGTGTAAGGGCCAACCGTGACGCTGGACGCTAGCTGGGCTTTGGAATGAATCACCGCTGTGGGGTGGACTTTCATGAACCGGGTTTCTCCGCGATCGCGAACAGAACTACGGCCTCCGCCACGAGTTTGCCGTCCACGGTGGCGCGTCCCTGCATCTTCCCGAAGTTATTGCGGCGGTTCAGGAGCTGCATCTCCACGTGGAGCTGGTCGCCCGGCAATACTGGACGCCGGAATTTGGCGCTTTCGATCCCGCTGAAATAGATGAGCTTGTTGTCCTTGTCCGGCAGATCACGGTAAATCAGCACACCGGCCACCTGCGCCATTGATTCGATAATCAGCACGCCGGGCATCACCGGCGCTCCAGGGAAGTGCCCCTGGAAGAACTCCTCATTGATGGTAACGTTCTTGAGGCCGACAATTCGCTTGTCGCCTTCGATCTCGAGAATCCTGTCCACCAGCAGAAAGGGGTAACGGTGAGGAAGAAACCTCATGATTTCTCCAATTCCGTAAACCGGCTTTGCTTCTTCCTGGGGGCGCTTTTCCTTTTCAGAAGTCATAGTTGAATTGTCCACAATGCACCATCCAAAAGATATCCCGATTGGTTCGCGCGCCGGACCTCTGACGGCCCGGAAACACGCAAGCAAGAGACGGCGAATGCCGCAAAAGCATTATAGTCTAAAGGTTAACATGTTCCAAATCCGCGGCGACTCGTTTCCCCTGATGGAGGGGTTCTGTGCGCATCCACGAATGCAGTTAGCAAAGGGGCGGGGGCTTCCAATTGTGCTAAACTGACTGGTTATTTCACTCCAGGGAGGCGACTACAGTGGCCGCGCGCATTCTCGATGGCAATAAAATCCGCGATGAAATCAAACAGGAACTCGCTGAGCAGATCCAGGAATTGAAGGCATCCGGCATCACTCCCGGATTGGCGGCTGTGCTGGTTGGCGAAGACCCTGCTTCGCAGATTTATGTTCGCAGCAAGGTAAAGACTTGCGAATCGCTTGGCCTCTACAGCGAAAAGATCGAATGGCCGGCCGACACCACCACCGAACGACTGCTGGAGCTTGTGCGCGATCTCAATTCCCGCAACGATATTGACGGCATTCTCGTCCAGCTTCCGCTGCCGCCTCAGGTTGACTCCAAGCTGGTGCTGGAGGCCATTGACCCGGCTAAAGACGTTGACGGGTTCCATCCGGTAAGCGTCGGCAATCTTGTTCGCAACCGTCCGGGATTGGTTCCCTGCACGCCGGCCGGAATAATTGAAATCCTTCGCCGCAGCGGCGTCGCCATGAAGGGTGCTCGCGCTGTGGTGATTGGCCGCAGCGACATTGTGGGCAAACCCGTCGCCATGCTGCTGCTCCACAACCATGCCACTGTCACCATCTGCCATTCCCGAACGCAGGACCTGCCCGGCGTAGCGCGCGAAGGCGACATCCTGGTGGCCGCCATGGGCAAACCTGCGTTTGTCACGGGCGACTTCATCAAACCCGGTGCCACAGTCATTGACGTGGGAATCAACCGCCTGACCACAGAAGAAGAAATCAGGGAAATTTATCACGATCCCACAGGGCCGCTGGAAAAGCTTAAGGCCAAAGGCTCGGTTCTGGTAGGCGACGTTCAGCCGGAAGACGCTCGCGAGAAGGCTGGAGCCTTCACGCCAGTCCCGGGCGGCGTTGGCCCGCTCACGATCGCCATACTGATGTCCAATACCGTCCGGGCCGCAAAGCTCCGGCGGGGCATGCGGGCCGCCGCCAAAGCGTAGCGCGCTCCTGTGGGCGGATTGGCAGCGGCCAGGCTGCAAAGCACCGTCTGTTTTCATGGTCCCATTCACCTCAAACCTATGAGCTTTTCTGCGCGCTATTTTGGACTGACGGGCGGCATCGCCTCGGGCAAGAGCACTGTTGCCGCCATGCTGCGCGACCTTGGAGCGCACATCATCGACGCCGACAAAATTGGCCACGAAATGCTGGTTTCAAAATCGCCGGCATATCCCGAACTTGTAGCTGCATTTGGGCGTGGGATTCTAGACTCTGCCGGCCGTGTTGACCGCAGGAAACTCGGCCCAGTGGTTTTCTCCGATCCTGCAAAGCTCCAGCAACTGAATTGCATTGTTCATCCCCTCATCATCGAGCGCATCAGCCAATTGGCCGCTCAGCATTGCTCCCAAAATCAAGGCGCGGTAGTTGTTGTTGACGCAGCGCTGATTTACGAGACCGGAATTCCCGGGCGTTTTGTAAAAACAATTGTGGCTTGGTGCCGGCCCGAACAGCAGGTCGAGCGACTGATCGCAAAAACCGGCCTCAGCCGTGAAGAAGCCGAGCAGCGAATTGGCAGCCAGATGCCCGCCGAAGAAAAACGCCGGCGCGCCGATTTTGTTGTGGACTGCTCAGGCAGCCTGGAAGAAACGTGCCGCCAAGTGGAGGATCTCTATCCGGTGTTGAAGCACTTGGCAAACGGCGATTAGCGCGGCACGCGGGCCAGCAAAGAGATCGTCCTCACGGGTTCAAGACAGGCAGTCTTTCACCCCCCCCGGCAAAACAATTACCTGATTTTCTTCTTCAATCGTGATAAAAATACGTCGCTCAGTTTTTACGATCTGCCCCCTAAGGAGAGCTCACTGATGAAAAAGAGTTCCATGGTTCTTCTTGCATTTTTTGCCACCCTTGCGGTTGCCATGTTGATTGGCTTCCAAGTTCGCGCGAAAGGCCAGCAGCAGAAGGAGCCCATCGGTTATGAAGACACGCCCATGCTTCCGGGCGGCAAGTGGCACGTGCACGACGGCATGCGCCCGCACCCACCCATCGTCACTCCAGGGACATTCAGCAGCCAGCAGACTCCCGGCCAGCCGCCCGCGGACGCCATCGTCCTTTTCAACGGCAAGGACCTTTCTAAATGGAAGTCCGTAAAAGGTGGTCCGGCCGAATGGAAAGTTCAGGACGGTTACTTCCAGGTTGCTCCTGGCACGGGCGACATCAGGACCATCCAGAAGTTTGGCCCAATTCAATTGCACCTTGAGTGGAGTGAGCCCAATCCTCCGCACGGAGAAAGCCAGGGGCGCGGCAACAGCGGCGTCTTCCTGCAAGGCCAGTACGAAATTCAGGTGCTCGACAGCTACCACAACATCACATACGCCGACGGCCAGGCGGGCGCCGTCTATGGCCAGCACCCGCCGCTTGTCAACGCCTGCCGGCCGCCCGGTGAGTGGCAAACCTACGACATCGCATTCACCCCGGCCATCTGGCAGGGCGGCGAAGTCCATTTGCCCGCTTACGTCACCGTCTTTCAGAACGGAGTGCTGGTGCAGAACCACACGGAAATCTGGGGATCGACCGGACACCGCATATTCCCGCATTACAAGCCGGATGTGGGCAGCACCGGCCCCCTGGAACTCCAGGACCACCACAACCCCGTGCGCTATCGCAACATCTGGATTCGCGAGATTAAGCCGGTATCGTAAAAGAGAGCATTCGCCCTGGTAGAGGCAGGACCGAGTCCAGCCTCTGCCAGGTTTTGAGAGCTATCGGATGAAGGCGTTTAATCTGCCTCTGCGCATTGCCGGCGCCACGTTGGCACTGCTGGCCCTGCAGGAGCTTTGGAACCTGCCAAGGACACCCGCACAACTGGGGCCTCTGATTCTCCCAAATCTGTTCCTTGTTCTGGCTCTCGCGCTTGTCGCCGCCAGTTCGAATCAGCAAGGATGGAAGCTTTCGGGGACTCTCTTTGTCCTCTACTACGGCATCAATCAATTGAACACGTTAGATGAGGCCCTGCTCTTTAAGATTGGGCTGGAAGCCTCTCAGACCCTTGCCATGATGGCTTCGGGACTGGTCACCTCACTGGTTTTCGCCCCCTTGCTGGTCCTCCTGCTTGGCTGCTGGAAAAACAAAACAGAGGAAGAGGTAAAACCTCTTTTGCCTCGCTCGGCGGCAAACTGGGCGGGACGGATCGTGCTTGGCGATCTACTCTACGTTGTCTGCTACTTTATCGCCGGAATGCTGGCATTCCCCTTCGTTAGAGACTTTTACGCCGCCTTCAAGTTGCCTGCGCCGGCAAGCATGCTGGGAATGGAAATTTTCCGTGGCTTGGTCTATGTCGCCGCCGGACTGGCGGTTACGAACGGAATGAAAGGTGAACGAGGCAAGGCGGCTATCGCGCTGGGTCTATCTTTTCCTGTCCTGGCCGGCGTCGCCCCTTTGCTTCTGCCCAATCCTTACCTGCCCGGGTACGTCCGCGTTACTCACGGATTTGAAATCGGGATTTCCAACCTGATATACGGCGTTCTTCTCGGCTTTCTCCTCACCCGCAAGGCCGCACCGGCCCCTGACCTGCCGCGGGCCGGGCGTGCGGAATCTCCTCTCTGAACGCCGGTGGAGTGCAGCCCACAAGAATCCACTCGTTGGACCATGACACAGTTCAAGAGAACAAGGATGCCAGGTTCTTGTCTTAAGTATTTGCGCCAGGCATGATTTCCGTCTTTCAGGACAGCTTGCACATCGCATTTCCGCGATGTATAGGGCCTGCTCCCATCAAAGGCCCTCCCCGCTACTTCAGTCCTTCCTTCACCACTTTGTCTGAGAAGTGCACGTAAGTGAAAACTTCCGGAATGTGCGAATCGTAAAAGCCGTGCTTGTTCCACGTCCAGCCGGGACTTACCGGCAGGCGATCGCCCTTCCTATTCACCTGCTGGAAGCGCGAACAGTCGATGCGCCAGATGTCACCGTCCTTTGGCGGCAATGAGCGGCCGTCGGCCATCAGTTCAAGCCCTTTCCAGGGGAAAGCCAGTTCTACCGTCCAGCCCTTGTCCACGTCGTCGCGTTTGTTCAGCGTGCCATCCACGTGCACGGCATGTTTCAACCCCGGGTAATCCCAATCGAGATAACCGAAGCGCCAGCCGCGCGGATGCACGTGCCCACCAATGCCTTCAATCTCCATGATCTTGTGCCTGGTCGGGTCCCACTCCGGCTTGCCGTGAAATTTACCGCCCGGTTCCATCTGGTCTTTCCAGATCCAGAAAACCTCGTAAATCGTATTGTTCGCGTTGATTTCAAACTCGTAATAGGTGTCCTTCCCGGCAATGAAGACTTCCATGTCGTTGTCTTCGTAAATCCTGGAGTCGCGCTCGGTCAGAGTGGCCCACACGTCCGGCTCTTCGGCCCTGAAGCCGAAATAGAGGCTCTCGTCATCCCACAGGATCGAGACCCGCGTATCAAACCATCCCGGCTCACCCGTCACAATATCCACAAAAGCGCTTGAGCGAGGCGCCATCGCCCACGAAGGCTCATCCAGCTTGCCATCCACCGTGATCGGCCCCGCCGCCCGGTAAGCCGTGTAATGCGCCAGCTTGTTTACTGTCTCACTTCCCATTCGCGTCTTCCTCCCTGGCAAATTAAGAATTCCTCCGAAGATTCCCCCATTTGCGCCCACGTCGCCCCTCAAAACCTCGGTTGCTTCAGTCCTACAGGTAATTTCAACCAAAGATTCTATCAGGTTGCCACCTAACACAGAAATCGCGTTGCTACGTGCCTTACCAGTCGATGCTTTAATGACTTTGCAGCTGAGCCAATCGGATTTATGCTTATGCCACTTTACACTTGACATAAGGCGAATAAAAAGCGAATATTCAGGAAACTAACGTATGAGTCATCAACTCCAGTTCGACGAAATCGGCTATTGGTCCGAAATCAAGCTCGAAATCTTGAAAGAGTACGCTACGGCATACTCCGCGATCCTTGGAGCACAAAGGGACCCGTTCTTGCACCATGTTTATATCGATGCCTTCGCTGGGGCGGGAATGCACATCTCAAGAAAGAGCGGAGAGTTTGTGCTAGGCAGCCCATTGAATGCGCTGGCTGTACAACCTCCGTTTCGCGAGTATCACTTGATCGATATCCTAAAAGAGCGCACTGAGAACCTGAAGGAGTTGATTGGGGACCGGTCAGATGTTCGCATTTACTCCGGTGACTGCAACCAGATTCTCCTCAACGAAGTATTCCCACGTGTTCGGTATGAGGATTACCGTCGAGGACTATGCATCCTCGACCCCTATGGACTGCATCTCGATTGGAATGTAATCCAAACGGCGGGTCGGATGCGTAGCATAGACCTCTTTCTGAATTTCCCAGTTGCGGACATTAATCGAAATGTTCTCTGGCATGATCCCACAGATGTGGCCCCACAGGACCTTGCACGGATGGATCGTTTTTGGGGGAATGGGTCTTGGCGCGATATTGCGTACAGCACTTCCAGAAATCTCTTCCGCTTTCCCGAGAAAGAACCAAACGAAGCCGTCGCCGAGTCCTTCCGCCTCAGGCTTGGGAAAGTTGCAGGGTTCAATAGGGTTCCCCAACCTATGCCAATGCGAAACTCCAAGGGCGCAATCGTCTATTATCTGTTTTTTGCATCGCAGAAAGGAGTGGCAGAGAATATTGCCGAAGATATTTTTGCGAAGTACCAGAGACGAGGAGAATAGCAATGTCCTTTGAATCCTCAATCGAATGGACGGACGCAACGTGGAACCCGGTTCGTGGATGCACGAAAATTAGCCCCGGGTGCAAGCGCTGCTACGCTGAGACATTTGCGGAGCGGTTCCGGGGCGTAAAAGGGCATCCTTACGAGCAGGGTTTTGATCTTCGCCTCGTGCCGGAAAAACTCGGCGACCCGCTTCGCTGGCGCTTGCCAAAGATGGTTTTTGTGAATTCGATGAGTGACCTGTTTCAGGCGGGCGTTTCCGACGATTACATTGTCTCCGTTGCCCAAGTAATGGCCCATGCAAATTGGCACACTTTTCAAGTGCTCACCAAACGGGCCGACCGTCTCCGCAAACTTCTCTCCACCAAACTTCGCCGGTTCGCCTCCGAACCTCACATCTGGTGGGGAGTCAGTGTCGAAAACCGAAAGTACGGGCTTCCGCGAATTGATCACCTCCGTTCCGCTCCTTCAGTAGTCCGATTCCTCTCGGTCGAGCCGCTGCTCGAAGACCTCGGTCAGCTAAATCTGAACGGCATCGACTGGGTGATTGTGGGAGGCGAAAGCGGCCCGGGAGCGCGCCTCATGAAGAAAGACTGGGTATTGTCTATCAAAAATCAGTGCCGCGCGGCACGTGTCCCCTTCTTCTTCAAACAGTGGGGCGGAGTTCGGAAAGCGACTGCCGGCCGATTGCTGGAGGGGCGTACTTACGACGAATTTCCCGCAAGAAGGCAACGCCCGGCGGTGCCAGATGCGCGGCAGTGCTTCGCGCTTGCTGAGGAAATTGAGACTTCGTACACATCTGATCAGATGAAGCTACCAGCCAAGCCCGCAGTGGGACACATAGCTTACCAAGCCTGAGTGATCCGTAGGAAATCTTATCCTTAAAACACCCACGCCTCTCCGCGGCGGTGGAGATCGTCAAGGGTCCTCTGCACTTCTTCCTGGGTTCGGTTCTGCGCTTCTTCGCTGGCGCCGTGAGGCACCACAATCGGAGGCGCGATAAAAATGGCTGCCCGACTGAAGGGATAAGGAAACTGTGTCTGGTCCCAGGTTTTCCTGAACACGTATGCTTTCTTGAGTGCAACGTGAAAGCAAAGGATGGAAGCACCGGTCGAGCGCGACAGGATGACCGATCCGCGCTTGGCGACAAACCGCGGGCCCCGCGGGCCGTCGATGGTGAACGCCGCATCGCGACCGGAGCGCAGGCAGCGAGCCATCTCCGCCAGCGAACGCCCGGCGCCGCGACTGCTCGATCCGCGCGATGCGCCGTAGCCATGCATCTCGATGATGCGCGCGATGTACTCGCCGTCAAAATTCTGGCTGGTCATCACAACGATGCCACGCCGCCGCCAGAACCAGCACGCCGAGAAAATCTCGCGATGCCAGAAGGTGTAGATGATGCCCTTCCCTTCGCGGCTTGCCGCCTCCCAGTTTTCCCAGCCCTCCACGTGCCAGCGCAGTGTGCGGCCAATCAAAAGGACCGCAAGATAACCAATCCGGCTGGCGACGAAGATCTGAAAGCGCTGCCACCTCGTGAATTCGCGAGGATTCTCCGCGAGTTCGAGGCCGCTATCGCCCACCCCTTCACCGGCCCGCTTTGTTGCGCCATTCGCCAATTGTTCGGATGCGTTCACCATCGTACCAGTCCGGAACCCGGCCCTCATACGGCCCCGCGCCGTCACACTTCTGCACGGCCCTACGCCTGTTCACATTCGCTCAAAACGCGGTCCGCCTCCTCCCTCCGGCGACACCCAGGTAATGATCTCATAAGGATCGGCGATGTCGCAGGTCTTGCAATGGACGCAGTTCGAGGCGTTGATCTTCAGTTGCCTGCCGGAGCCGTCTGCGCTCTCTTCCATTTCATAAACCGCTGCGGGGCAGAAGTGCTGGCAGGGATTACCGTACTCACGCGTGCAGCGGTTGTTGCAGATATCGAAGTCCGCAATTTTCAGGTGGCACGGCTGGTCTTCCTCGTGGTGCGTTCCGGAGCGGTAAACGTCCGACAGCTTATCGAAGGTCAGCACGCCGTCGGGCTTGATCTTCGCCGCGCTCTCCGTTGGAATTTCATCGAGGTGCTTCATGTGCTCGTGGTCTCTTCGCAGCGGATAGCGTGCTCGGAGTCCACGCCCTCCCGTGAGCATTTGCAAGCCTGCGTGCAGAACTCCGGGCCAGAAACCGTGCTCGAATCCCTGGCGGTAGTTGCGCACTTTCCAAAGTTCGTCGTGCACCCAACTCGCGCGCCACTTTGCTTCAAACTGTTTCAACGATGCTTCCGACCAGTCCTCCCGCACAAGGGCTTCGAAGATTGTTTCCGCCGCCAGCATGCCGGTTTTGATCGCCAGGTGGATGCCCTTCAGTCGCTGCGCATTCAGAAAGCCCCCGGCGTCGCCGACGATCAGAGCGCCATCCGTGGCCGTTGCGGGAATCGAAAAGTAGCCACCCTCGGGAATGGTCTTGGCGCCGTAGCGCAACATCTCCCCGCCTTCAAGCAGGCCCTTCACAAAAGGATGCGTTTTGAATTGCTGGAACCTGTTGTGGACGTCAAAGCGCGGATCTTCACTGTCAAGCCCCGCCACAAGGCCCACAGAAAGCAGAGTATCTTCCAGCGCGTAGATAAAACCTCCGCCGAACTGCCGCGAATTGAGCGGCCAGCCCGCCGTGTGGATGACCTGCCCGCGCCGGACGCGATCTGCGGGAATATTCCACAATTCCTTTACACCCAGCGAATAGGCCTGTGGATTAACTCCACGATCGAGCCCCTGTTCAAGGACTAACTGCTTTGTCAGCGAGCCGCGGGTGCCTTCCGCAAAAACCGTAACCTTGGCGCGCAGGTCGTATCCGGGCTGGAAGTTCGACTTGGGATTCCCGTTCTTGTCAACGCCCTTGTCGTCGGTACGGATGCCTGCCACGCGCTTGCCGTCGTAGAGAATTCCAGAACCCGCAAAGCCTGGAAACAGACTGACTCCCGCAGATTCCACCAGGCTGCCCAGCCATTTCGCCAGTTTGTTGACGGAGACGATGTAGTTTCCGCGGTTCTGAAGGAAAGGAGGGGTAACGGGCAGTTTCCACTGGCCGGAAGACGTAAGAAAATGCACGCCGTCATCTGTTACCGGCGATTCGAGCGGCGCGCCCTTCGACTCAAAATCCGGAACGAGCTCTCGCAGCGAGCGTGGATCAAGCACCGCCCCGGAAAGGCAATGAGCGCCAATCTCCCCGGCCTTTTCAAGGATGTAGATATTCTCCTGCAAGAGCGCAGGGCCCGAAGAATTTGCCGCGTTGCGTTGCTCGATCAACTTCGCCAGTCGCAAAGCGCAACTGAGACCGGCAGGCCCCGCGCCGACAATGACCACGTCAGTTTCAAGTGTTTCCCTTTCGGCTTCAGGCATCGGCAGTGGACCTCGACTTCGAGCATGACAGCCCACACAGAAGCACGCGGGGCTTACTCAAAACTTATCATGAAATTCACAACTCGGAAGATGAGTGCAGGCATGGCAGCGGGGGCGAAATGTGGCAGCCGCTAAATTCCGGCGACCTACTCGGGCAACGTCGCAAGTTGCTGCTTCATAGCTTCAGCGACGACTGTGTCAGAGCCGAACTCTTTCTGAACCTGCTGATAAATCTCGCGGGCGCGTTTCGGTTGCGTCGCCCGGTAAGCGTCCGCCATGGCAAGCAGCGCCGTCGCGCGAGGTACCATGGTGGTCGGATGGTCCGCAAGCGCCTGCAGAATCTTGCCGGCTTCGTCGATCTTTCCGGTCTTTGCCAGAACTCCTGCCAGCGCGAACTTGGCTTGCGAAGAGATCTCTTTGTCAGAGTCATTGCTGGCTTCCCGCAACGTCTTGATGGCGGTTGTCTCATCCCCCAGTTGCGCCTGGCAGACTCCCATCTGGACCAGTGCGTAACCGGCGGCTTTAGTATGAGGGTAATTTTTGACGACCTCGGAAAACTCCGCGAGGGCCTTCTGATACTTCGCGCCGGCCGTTGGATAGATCTCTGTGGCCCCCATCAGGCTGGCTTCCTGGCTGCTGCCAACGTACGCATGGAAGGTTGTGACAGCGGCCTGCAGCTCAGTGTTTGCAGCAGCTTCCTGGCGGGCGTAATAAGCCCTGATCCCCCACACGGCGCCGGCCACGATGATGACCGCAGCGCTGACTATAACGATCTGTTTCCAATGCTCTTCGGCAAGAACCTGAAGAGCCTCCATCTTTTCCTGGAAATCATCTTGCTTCAGTTGATGGCGTGTATATCGGTCCACCGTTGTCCCTCCGTTGTTCTAACCCTCGTCATCTTAGCAAGTGGATTTGGAAAACGTCAATTGATATGGGATCCTGAAGCCGCATCTGTAGGCTCGGCACATTATCCTCCGTCGGGGATACCATCCCGGCGTGTGCGCCGGCTTCTCCACAGCAAATCTCAGGTTGCAGATTCTCCCGTCGCTTCGTGCCCGAATTCAGCTTTGTAGATTTCGAGCAAAGTCACCAGAATGGTGAAGAGGAACGGCCCAAGCACAATTCCCAGAAACCCGAAAACGCTGAGCCCACCAATAACACTGATGAATACCCACAGGGTGTGGATTTCCATTCCGCGTTGGATCAGGATGGGTTTCAGGATGTTGTCAACGGAGCCCACCACAACGCCAAAGACAGCGAGCATGAGAAGCCCCTTCAGTACCGACCCAGTCAGCATATAGAAGATCACCACAGGCCCCCAAATCAGGGCCGTTCCTACAACCGGCACCAAAGAAACCAACGTCATAGCCGCGCCCCAGAGAAGCGGCGAGGAAATGCCGAAAATCAGAAATCCCAGGCCCCCGAGCGCCCCCTGGACCAGAGCGACCGCCAGGCTCCCCGTAAACGTGGCGTGGACCACGCCGGTGAATTTCTGGATGATTCGTTCTTCGTACTCCGGCCGAAGGGGGATGAGGGCACGCAACTCGTGCAGGATTTGCGGGCCTCGCAAGAAAAGGTAGTACAGCCCAAACAACATCACAAAGAGCTGCAGTATGAAGCTCACAAAGCCCGACACCAGCGCGGCGCTTTGCACCACCAGAAACCGACTGCCTGTGCGGACCACTCGCATGGCTGCAGTTCCAAGGTCCGGGGCTGGCACACCCATTTCGCCGAGCTTCTCACTGAGCTTCTGGTAAGCAGCCGAATTGTGGATCGCCGCGATCCTTGCCGGTACTCCGCTGGCAACCATGTTTCCCAGAGAACTGTACGCCTTCACCGACTCTCCTGCCAGCAGGAAAACCAGCAATACAACAGGAAGGATAATGGCCACCGTCAGCAGTGCGCAGCAAAGAACGCTTGCCAGTTCCTTCTTGTGGAGGTAGCGCTCAATCCGGCGATAAACAGGATAGAAAAGAGTCGCCATTATCGCCGCCCAGACCAGCGAGTCAAAGAACGGTTTGAGAATGCGCCCGACAAAATAGAGGACAATAGCAAGGAGAATCAGCAGAAAGACCCGTGCAATCCCGCGCTGCCCGGCCCAAAGACTCTTTTCCATTTGCAGCCGCCTCACCAACTTCGAGAACTTGTGAAGATTGTAACTCAGCCTTTGTTGTCCGGCTTGTACTTCATCGAACCGGGATTACGCGATATCAACCCCCAACTCAGTTTTGCCGGCAACCTGCGCAGCACTCAGCACAACCCGATCAGTCTGAACCCTACCAGCCGAGGCAAATTTCAAAGGCTGATCGCCCGGTGGGTGGATGTGAATGGCAATATCCGCCTCAAGGGGCTTCTCAAATTTCAACCGGCAGCGCCAGCGAACGGAGTTTCGAGGTCCGGCAAGCGATTCGGTAGTCCATGTTATGGGCCCAAACCGCGTGGGGCAATTTTCAACGTGGATCTTCTCTCCGGCCGCGAACCAATGCTTTGGCGCGGCTTTCTGAAGATGAACGACTGCACGATCGTGCTCTTCGTAACAGAGAAGCCATCGCAACCCGAGTGCAGGTTGCAACTCACTATTAACAACGGCCGACCATCCATAACGACTGCCTTCACCCGGATGTCCACCCGGCAGGTAAGTATCCTCCGGTGAGTAGCGGCTGCCCGAATCCATTGTGTAGCAGGCAAGCGCGTAGAGGGTCAGCAGGAACGGCCGGTAATCATCCTGGCGAATCAGGTACGCGAGCGTGCCGTGAGACATGAAGTTCGATGTGCGAACAGAGGCGCCGTCGGTGTTCAGGCCCAGAATCTGCTCGCCGGCCATCTTGCGATGAATGAAGTGGCCCCGGTCGAGCGCAGCGTCGCCCCAGTCGCTGGTCCACCAATCCATCATGTAGCGGTGGTTCTCATAGCTGGACAATTCGGTGGGCTTTCGGTTTGTATCAAAGGGAGTAAATGGTGTGATACCCGCCTGCTTCATTGCCGGATTACGCCTGGCAAGGACCGTCTTGAATGATTGCTCGATGAGCGGACGCATCCCGGCTGCGATCCCGGCGATCTTGTTCGCTTCCTGCTGAAGTTGCGCATCGTTGTGTTCCCTGCCGGCGCGTTGCAGGCAGCGAGCGTGCTCCGTCAGACCTCGCCAGGTCCACGCCGCGTTCTGGTAATAGTAGGGATGCGAGTCCGGATAATCATTCCGCGGGTCGCCGTTGTCCGCTTCCGGCGAACCCCAGATCAGGCCGTGGCGGGGATCGTCCGGCGGAAACACCTGTTTGCTGTACTCGTATCGCTTCAAGACAAAGTCAATCATCCGCCTCAGCACCGGGAGGCGTTTTCGGAGCGCCTCAATGTCGCCCGTATAGTCGTAGGCGCGCGCGGAGTTCTCCAGAAAGACTCCGGCGTTCAGCGGCGCTTCCACCTGGTCCTGCGTGTTGTAAAGGAAATTACCGTCAGGCAGGATGTAGTGCTCGAGATAATGCTGGAAATACGGCTCGCTTTCCTCGGTCAGGTTCCAGAGCTGATGAACCCAGACGAATTCGTAGTGGGCCACGGGGAACAGCGCGTGGCTGCGTTCAGGAATCTTGGTGTAGGCGCCCTCGCCGATCTGGTAAGTAGGATTCAGCCCGCGGTAGCTTGCGCGCGCAAGAGCAATTCCCGCTCGCGCGCCGTCCAGCAACCAGGGGTCCGGGATCTCCACTTTCATCTTGTCTTCGAAGAAATGGCGCCATTGGTTCCACACACCCACGAGACCTGCAAAAAAATCTTCGCGCGATCCGTTCCAGAACTGCTCGGTGAATTCAGACTCGTGGTGCAACGACTGGGAGCCCGATCCCTCTTCCATCCCTCTGTTAGCGCGCGGCTGCCGCATCACACGAATGCGGCCAACGGGCTTCGCGTCCGCCCCTTGCGGCAGAACAGCCATCACCTCGTATCCCATCTTGAACGTGGGATTCCAAACGCCTATGTCCGCGGCGGGAAGGTACCCGCCCATGCAGGTTCGCTTGCTGTAGCCCTCGACATAATCGTAGATGTATTCCAGAAACGCCGGCGGTTCAAGCAGTCGACCCGTCATGTCGGGAGCCCAGAGCGATTGAGGGTCTGTGCCAAACTCGCGCGACGTGCCATCAGGCTCCAGCCACATCGCCCCCTCAGGACCCGTGTCACCATTCGCCACCAGGGTCCAACCGATAAATTCAGGCGCCAGCGCCCCCACGTTTTCGTAGCACGGGTCTTCGCTCGACTCCAGAATGTAATTGCCGTAAATGTCCGGTCCAGGCATGTATGCTTCAGGACGTTTGAGCTCACCCAACTTTTCAGGCGGGTTCACAGGCCGCGGACGAATTTTCGAGAGGTCGCCGATGCGTTTCGGAATGTGCGCAACTTCTCCCTCCTCCGTTACGTAAGCAATCGCACCCTGATGCGTGACGTGCTTTTCAAACACGGCGGTGGGAACGCCATTGAGCCACGGCAGGACAGCCACCAATTGCCATCCGTTCACCGCCTCGCTCACTTTCAGTGTTCGGGACGCGCCACCGTGCTGCGCCTTCACTGCGTCACCGTCAATCGCCAGCACGTTCGGCGCGTCCTGCAGCGCCTCTCTTTCTCCCGACAGGAACAGGTTGTACTCGTTCGCGATCCTGCCCGGTCGGTATTTCCCTGCCGTCTGCCGAGTGCCATGAGGTCCAGAGGCACCGGCCTGCTGTCGCGCAACAAGATTCCCGGCGCCGGCCGCAGGCGCCAGCGCAGTCAAATATTTCAGGAACAATCGTCTTTCCATGGTCACGCTCCCTTTACCCGAAATCGCCAAGTGTGCCGTTACAAGGCTCAGGTCAGTTCCTGCTCGATTTCTTCCAGCGTTTTCCCTTTTGTCTCCGGCAACCGATATTGGATAAACACAAATCCCAGAACGCAAATCCCAGAGTAAATCCAGAACGTCACCGCTGGACCGAAACTGTGATTAAGAAGCGGAAATGTATATGTAAGAATGAAGGATGCTATCCACAGCGAACTGACAGCAAACGACATTCCGATTCCGCGGATGCGGTTGGGAAAAATCTCCGCAATCACAACCCACGTGACCGGCGCGAGCGACATGGCATAACAGGCGATTGCCGCGACCACCAGCAGCAACATGTAGAAACCGTGGCTCCCTCTGTGGTAACCGATGCCGAGGACAATGTAGGTCATCGCAAGGCCAGCCGAACCAACCAGCATCAGAAATCGCCGGCCTGCCTTGTCCACCATGGCAATCGCCACAATCGTAAAAACGAGGTTGACGGCTCCGGTCACAACAATGTCAAAGAGAATTCCGGAAATGTTATACCCGGCGGCGGAGAATACTTCTTCCGCGTAGTTGAAAATCACGTTGATGCCGCACCACTGCTGGAACACCGCCAGCACAATCGCCAGCAACAGAATTTTCAAGGCCCTGGGATCAAAGAGGGCTGCGAGTTCACTCCTGCTGCGCGTATGACCGCCTTCACTTTGAACTGGCAGGCTGGCTTCAATCTCGGCAAGAGCCTGTGCGCTGTATTCTTCGCCCCCGATTCTCGCCAGGATACGGCGAGCTTCCCACTCACGCCGCTTCCCGGCAAGCCACCTGGGACTTTCAGGGACGGCAAACATGCAGAAGAAGAACAATGCTGCGGGAATGGCTGTCACGCCGAACATCCATCGCCAACCAAGTTGGCCATTCCAGGAGTTCAGAATCTGCAGGGCCGTAGCGTCCGCGGGCACCGGCCGGGCAATGGCCCAGTTGATAAACTGCGCCAGCAGGATGCCGCTCACAATTGTGAGTTGATTCAGCGAAACGAGCTTGCCGCGCACTTGCGCCGGCGCGAGCTCAGCGATGTACATCGGCGAAAGGCTGGAGGCGAGCCCAATGCCAACGCCGCCTGAGATGCGCGCCACGACAAAGTGGCTGAAGCTACCCGCCAGGGCCGTGGCGAGCGACGACACTCCAAACAGGAGTGCCGAAACAATCAGCAGACGCTTGCGGCCAAAGCGATCGCTGAGCGTGCCGGAAATCAGCGCGCCCACTAAACAGCCGGCCAGCGCGCAACTCATGGCCCAGCCCTGCTGCCAGGCCGCCGTCAAATGAAAGAACTTTTCGTAGAACGGCTTGGCGCCGCCGATTACAACCCAGTCGTAACCAAACAGCAGGCCGCCCATCGCGGCCACGGCAGAAATGGCATAGGTGTAAGTCTTGTTATAGGAAGCTTGTACCACAGCAAGTTCCGGTTTGGAGTCTGGAACCATGGGGCCTTTCCGCAGTGACTTCTGGAACCAGTAAACGCGTCACTAGGGTACAGCCGCATGCAGCCTACCGGCAAGCGCATTGCGAAGCAGGGACATCCGCCTGCCCGGTTCCAGAAAGAGATACGACCCGGGACCGACAATGCAAAAGTCTCTTTCAGCGCATGAGTGAAATACTAGTGGTGAACTACAACCTGTATGAAGAGGCTGCCTGGTCCGTTTCATCTATCGCTGATCACTTAACGGAAAGCTCTGCCCGGCATTATTTGAAGTGAGCACGTTGCCAAAACCAGGCGTCAGCCATAGCTCGGTTGGAAAGCGGTCCGGCACAAGGAGCAAGTCCACAGAGGGCGTGAATTTCTTGAGAATTTCCCGTGATCCCTTCAGACCCGCGACAAAGAACGCAGTCGACAGCGCATCGGCTGTAACAGCGTCATTACACAGAACGGTCACGCTGGCTGTTTCTGTAACCGGATACCCTGTTCGCGGATCGATAATGTGGGAGTATCGCTGGCCCAGGATGTCCACGAAACGCTCGTAGCTTCCTGATGTGGAAACCGCCATCCCACTGGGCAGCGCGATTTTGCCGATGATGCTCGATCGGTCAAAGGGGTCCCTCACACCGATCTGCCAATCCTCTCGCCGCGAAGGACGCCCGGCAACGCGAACGTTGCCGCTGAAATCGATGAGGAAATCGCGGATTCCTGCGCTCAAACAATAGTCGTAGGCGCGATCGATGGCATAGCCTTTGGCAATCCCTCCCACATCCACTGACATACCTTTGAGTGAGAGAAAAGCCGTCCCGTCGTGGAGCACTAGCCCTCGGTGATCTACCAATTTGAGAAGTTTGCCGATGGATTGGTCCGAAGGCAGGGTGTTTGGAACCGCCGCCCCATTAAATCCCCAAAGGCTAGCCAGCGGAGCGGCAGTGATGTTGAAGACGCCCACGCTCAGGCTCCCAAAACGCTGGCCCAGGCTGAGTACCTGATAAGTGTCGGCAGGGACCTTGACAGGTGCCACGCCCGCCATTCTTGCAATCTCGCTGATAGCACTGTCAGACCGGTAGGCGCTCATCTCGCGTTCCAGCCGGTCAAAGATAGCGCGGACATGTTGGGTCACTGGCTCGATGCGGTCAGCGCAGTCGCTGCCGAGCGTGATTGTCGCCAAGGTCCCCATGGACCGAAACGCCTGGCTGGGAAGTTCAGGTGTTTGAAAGAAGCGAGGGTGGGAGTTCAAGGGCACGCAGGCACGGGCCCGTTCGAGCGCGGTACGAATCAGCCCCTTCGAACTCATGGAGTTTCTTGCCAGCGGTGGCCGTTTGTCTGGCGCATGGCGCAAACGGCACGCGCTCTTTTGCCTCGATTAACCATCCGCAACTCACGCATACCAGGGACGCTGGCGGTTCTTCAGGCTTGAAAGTACTTCCGTGGCGACATTGACATCCTCGACCACCTGAAAGTCAAACATCCCGACGCAAATAAAGTCGGCACCGTTTTCAAAGGCAAAACGAAAGCCATCCTTGGGAAGAAAGGCACCGGCCGCCAGAACCTTGAATGCGATCCACGGCTTCTTGACGGTCCCCATGAATTCGATAGTCTCTTCCGGAAAGAGGTCGAACATATTGTCTTTCCACGCACCGTGGGCAAGCTTCGGGTCGATGATCGAGAATTCGACGCGGTCGTTTCGCGGCGTTGCAGACCAGTAATTGTCGCTATGCAGAGTTTTGACATAGAAGTCCGGATTCAGCCCGGCCTTCTCGCACTGGATCGGAACCTCGATCGAGTGTGCGCCAATCCCTGCCGGGACGCCCCGGCTTTTGATGTAGTCCAGCGCTTTGCCCAGCACATCGATCTGCTGATTCTTGACGAAAAGATCCCCCTCAACTCCACGAATGTAGAGCAAGTTCCCTCCGTAATCGATGGCCTTGTCAACAGTACCCTTAAGGTCTGTTGGCTTGGGCTCTCCCCACACCTGGACGAGCGTTTGCATTTTGGATGAGTTCAGTTCGCGGTATTTGGCGAACAGGGGTAGTTCGTTCGGATCGGCACAAAAAGTGTTGACGCCTGCTCGTTCTGCCAGTTCGAGCGTTTCAAGGACCTTGCGGTCTGTGTTGTAGGCCTTGAAAAGCTGTGAGCCATAGACGAGGTCCCGCGAATGGGAGTAGCCGCCAATCAAGTTGCCACCCAGAATCACGCGGCTGACTTTCAAGCCTCCAAGAGTCCCCGTAGGAAGTTGGCCCTTCAGATCTTTCAGGCTCAGGTCCTGCAATTTGATGGTTGCTCCCGTGATGGCATGGACTTTTTCCCATTCGTACTTCCGATGTGTGGCGTATCCCAAAACACCAAGGACGGGGGCTCCAATCAGGTTTTCCAATGTTCTGCGCCGGGAAAGGGAGACGGCGGCAGGCGCCGAGGTTGCTTCCCTTGCGCCCGATTTCCTGCGTGATCGCCAGTCTTGCAACAACCGGTCAAGCCCCCATAGTCTGCTACCGGGCAGCGCCAGGAACACGACAAGCACCAGCAGTTCCACCAGATTCTTATTCACGACCAGGTAATGCCCCTCGACCGGAACGCGGTAATCCGTCCTGATCAAGGGAGTCTGGGCAAGGTAGTAAAGCGCCAGTAGAGCAACGCCGAAGCTGCTGGCCAGGCGCGTGAGGCACCCGAGAATCAGCGCGCCTCCAATCAGAACCAGACCCCACGTATTCAGAAAGTCAACCACACGCACCAAGTTGGGGCTCGCTCCCAGCCAGTGGAAAAAGTTCTGGAAGAACCCGCGCGATAACAATAGATAGGGGGCCGATGTCCAGTTCGGCATCAACAGTTTGGCAAACCCCTCGTAAAGAAATTGCCATCCGATAGCAATCCGCAGAATTAGAAGGACGACAGTCATCGGTTTCCAGGTTGAAGCATATTCGGGCAACCGTTCAACACCGGGTTCAGTCATAAGCGCTTATCCCTTCCGTCCGGCTTCCGCCAAACCTGCGAGGTAAAGTTGAGGGTCCTCCGCCTGAAATGGCGCAAGTTTTCCTCCTCACCAGATTTATCCAAGACGCAAGCTATCGCTCAGCTTCACAGAGGGCTGTGACACAGGTCACATCGTTTAGTGATGTTTGTCTTATTTTCGGCGTCAGACCGGCAGGCTTCTTGTCGCAAGGAGGACGGGCCAGGTTTCTGTCGCTGTGATTCAACCGATGCTTCGGGGTCCACTTGTGCTATAGGTACGCACGAAATGCCGCATTCCTTCGCCGCCAGCGCGGCGTAGCGACTCTACCTCAGTGGCATTAACCAGAGTCGATTCGACAAGACTTTCTTATCCAATTAAATGATAGGCACGCTGTTTAGCCTTATGGCAGACGCACCGTCTTTTGTGACCCAGTTCAGTGAGGTAACCACACGGTACACCACAAGGGCACCCTATGACTAAAGTCATGGAAGCCAAGCGGCAGTTGCATTTTAATGATGATAAGGACAACAAAACCCGCGTACTTGGGGGGATTTTTGATGGGCACTGTAATCGCTGATAAATTCCGGTTGCCGAAAGAGTGGATTCGCGCCTACGCGCGCGACGCCGAGGCGCGGCCGGATTACGCCGACCCCGCCTGGGAAAGAAAAGCTGCCAGAGTGCTTGCGGCCTTTATTCTTTCCGGAATATTCTTCCTGGCTCTTCCGGGTACTTTCCTCGGCGTTTGGAATTTACTTGAAATCTCAGCACATCACGCCGAGACAGCCGCCAGCACGGCCTGGATTCAGGCACACGGTCATGCTCAGTTATTCGGATGGGTGGGCAGTTTCATCCTCGGCATTTCACTTTATATTCTGCCCAAATTCCGCGGGCGTCCGCTGAAATCCTTTGGGGTAGCTTGGACCGTCTGGGGGGCTGTGGACGGTCGGCGTGGCCCTGCGCTGGTGGGTTGGCATTGAAGGAACGGCATGGCGCTTTGGCCTGCCACTATCTGCCGGTCTGGAACTGGCGGCTTACGCCCTGACCCAGAGAGTTCTGGTTTTCAACAGCGCAGCAAAGAGAGAGAAAAAGCCCGGAGACTTGGGCTCATGGCTCGGCATATGGGGGTTTGTATCTTTAGGCGTGGCGCTTCTTCTGAATCTGGGGCTTTCCATTTGGCTTGCGATCGATGGCCGCTCGCCGGAGTTCCCTCCGGAGTGGGACCGCACATTCCTGATCCTGATGGTATGGGGATTTGTAGTGGTGATGGCCTGGGGCTTCAGCACAAGATTCGTGGCGATTTTTCTGGGGCTCAAACCTCCTGATCATCAGGCGGCCGGCAAATTTGGCCTAGGCATTATTGCCCTTCTTGCATTGGCCCTCGCACGCCATTACTTTTTGGCCGACCTGCTCATCCTGACGCTTTCGATTTACGCGATCCGGGCTTTGCGTATTTTCCATAAGCCGGCACGCCCTGCAAAGGTGACGGGGGCTTACCGGCATTATCCGGCTTTTATTCGTCTTGCCTATGCATGGCTCGTGGTAGCGGCGGCGTTGGGAGTCGCTGCGGATCTCGTGCCAAGCGCTATCGGCCTCGGCGGCGCCTCCCGCCACGCGGTCACAGTAGGCTTTATCGCCATCTTGATTCTTGCGATCGGCTCTCGAATGCTCCCATCGTTTCTCAATGGTCGCGAACTCTACAGCACGCGATGGATGGCAGCAAGCCTCTGGCTGCTGAGCGTTGGCTGCCTCATGCGGGTGTCGAGCGAAGCCGTCGCCTATTCCATGGGCGGAAGCGCCTGGAGCCTGTTGCCCATTTCGGCGTATCTTGAATTCGCCGGCGTTCTTGCCTTCGTGATCAACATGGCCATGACACTCGCGCAACCGCTGCCAGCCCGGTTTGCTGCGCACGACATCAGCACAGAACTGCCTCTGTATTGGTACATCACCAGCTTTCCCAAAACGAGATCTGTGCTGATCAGGGCAGGACTGAAGACCCTTTCTGCAACGAAGGACGCGCCCCGATCTCTGAGCCTTGCGGAGGCCGCCGCTGCCGACCACGCGGACCTGAATCATCTTGTGGCTGAGCTGAACGCTTTCTTCAGCGAGCGTCAGCCGCGCCGGGTGTGCAGAAGCTGAAAATAGCGAGAGGTTGTTGATTGCGACGTAGACATTCTTGATTTGCAGGATCGACCTGCCATGAAAATTCTAGCTCTTCTGATCGGCAGTTACGCACCGTTAATGCTTTTGATCCACGTGTCCACAGCAAAGATCCTTCAGGCATGGAACGAACATCCAGGTTCGTGGATCAGCCGCTGCTTTCCTCCGCGGCGCGCCTTGCGAGTTGAGGGATTGTTCTGGGTGCTCGCGCTTGTCTCGTGGTTCTTGTGGCAATCCCTTCTCTGGAAGGTTTTGGTCGTCCTGTTTGCGGCGATTCATCTGGGTATCTGGGCCGCCGCTGAGTTCCGGGCCAGAGGGAAGAGTAGCTCAACATTCACGGCGTCGCCCACTTTGAATCGAGCCATCGTGATCTTCGACATGGCTGAGGCGGTTGTGCTGGTGGGGATCGGAATTGTTGCCATCCTGTATTTGATCCGTGCCGTGTGAAGGGGGAATGGCGTGTGCCTGCAAATTTTACCCGATGTCCCAAAAAGAAACACAATTCAGATTTGAGAAAATTGGAAATCAACTATCTTATTTACAATCAACAGGATAAAATTCTGCAATCAAGGGAAGTGAAAATCCCATTTGTCTCATTTCGGCCTTTGGCGACATAATGTAGCCTCCATAACTACGCTCTAATGCGGCGCCGTCCCGCCGGTGGCCAGACCTCACCGCACCACCAGAGGTGCGGGCGCATTCAGCATGTGGCTGCGGTGAGTTTTTGCCAGGTTCATCACGTGCCACAGTCCAATGCCCCACCAGGCAATTGCGGCAAGTTCCATGATGCCGGTGATGCCGATCAGCGAATACGCGACATGCGGCGCAAAATCCGTGAGCACCTGAAGGCCCACGCGGCCCGCGCAGCCAACGTTCAACAGAATAAACGGTCCCCACAACGAAGAGAGCCCCTTTGAATCGACTCCGGCAAGGATTGGAACCACGCGCGACGAGACGCCCAGAATCATCATGCTGACAAAGCCCACGGTGTAGGCGTGCCGTTCGGCGCCCCAGAATGCGTGCGAGAATGCCTCGCCCGTCCAGTTGCTGTACGGAATCAGCAACGGCATCATGGCCATGGCGATCAGCAGCCAGATATACGCGGCGCGAATGAATTTCCAGCTTCGGTCCGATTGCGATGGCCGCCTGAAGACGCCGAGTTGCACCACCAGCAGCACGGCCCAAAGCGCCATCAGCAAGTACGAAATTTCCAGCAGGAATGCTGCAACAACGTTGCCGGTAATAAACAACGCCATATAGCTTGCGACGTCCAGCACCAGGCTGCCGTTGATCAGCCAGAAAATCGGCTGCAGAAAATCGTGCTGCGATTTTCCGAGTCCATAGACCACCGGCACAAACCGCTGGCTGACGCCGGCGATAATCAGTGCCGCAAAGCCGAAGAGTTGAATGTCCCGCAAGGGGCCGTCCAGCAGCGCGATGCGAAAAATCGTCTGGCCCGGAGTGGTCGCGGTGGCTTGGGCAAAGAAGAAGACTCCGCTGAAAACGGCCTGCACCAGAAACCACACCAGCGCAGCCATAATCAGCCCTTCATAGGGGTTGTGAGGAGAGAGAGACTGCGTTGACGTCTTGTAGATGATCAGGATGAACAGGCCGATGGCCGCCACTTCCACAACCACGGAAGCCGACCCCAATGCCAGGGCCGCGACGCCATGCTCCAGCATGTCCCCGGCCATGCGCGCCAGGATGCCGCCCAGCATCAGGTAGAGCGTCAGGTTCGCCAGATGCGGATTCCACAGGGTTGTCACCTTGAAACGCGGAAATGACTGGTAGGCAAAGCCCATCACAAACAGGCCGACCCAGCCGAAAATCATGGCGTGCGCGTGCGCATGAATAAACGGCAGCAACGTGGGCTGCAGCAGTTCCTTGCGAAACGAAATTTCGAGCAGCGCAATAACGCCCCACAGCGCGCCCAGGGTCAGCACAATGGCGATGCCCGCCTTAAAAAAGCGCCGGTAGATAAAGTCCGCCAGCGTTTCCTGATAAGCGTGCGCCTCCTGCCGCGGGTGGCTCATCTCCGCGTTGAGTTCGCGCAGGAGAGCTTCGAGATCAGCCTCATGCACGGAAGCAAAAAACTCCAGCGACTCCGCCGGCCCGCTGCCGCCGCCGCAGCCGTGCAGCCCGTGCCGGTCAAAGATTCCCCGCGCAGAAGGACACATTTTCAGGATTTCTGCGACGCTGGTTGCCCCGGTAATCGTTTTCATGTTCAACCCCTCTTTGCCCGCGATTTCAGTACGACCACTTGCCCCAGGGTAAAACGATAGGACGATTCTGAACCTTCAGACGATGACTTTTGTCACAGAGCGAGAGTTCCAGGCGGCGCGCGTTTCGTAGCGCGGCCCTTTACGGGCCGCGCTACCCCTCCGCGGCTCCGCTGTTTCGTAACTGGTAACTTCTTATGCTTGCCTTATGCGCTTGCATTCCAATTGCGCAAGTGGTATATGGTTGCCGTCATACATTTGCGGTGGAACGCCGGCCGCACAGATTGCAGGGAGCACGTCTCATATGCACCACCTGGGGGGATCATGAACAGCCTTCTTACCGTACAACCCATCGCCGCGTTTCGGTCCCCGCCACCAATCCCGTGCCCTCGCCCGTCGTAGCGGCGGCTTTACGCCGCCACCGTAGTTTGGTAGCGCAGAGTTGTTTTTGAACTCTGCGGATTTTAGGCTTGGGAAATATTTCGTGATAAGATGTTGTCGTTAACAGTAATGCCCGCGACATTGATATTGATAAACGCCGGTGACAGGCATTCAAATGAAGAACCGCAGAGTAATGCGCTCCGCGCACAACTCTTCGCTACTGGCTCACGCCAATCCCCGGAGGCAGGCAATGGAAGAAAACAGGAAGTCAGGGCGTTTCGAAAAACTTATAGCAGCGCCGGCAAAGCTGCTCGACTTGATTGGCTACCAGGAAGGCTCCGTCGTGAGCCGAACCCTCATTGACAAGAAGGCGGGAACGGTGACCCTGTTCGCGTTCGACGAAGCGCAGGGCTTGAGCGAACACACGGCGCCCTACGATGCAACGGTTTGTCTGCTGGAGGGAGAAGCGGAGATTGTCATATCCGGCAAACCTCATCGTGTGGAGGGAGGTGAAGTCATCATCCTGCCGGCAAATGAGCCCCATGCCCTGAAAGCCCTCAAGAGGTTTAAGATGCTCTTGATCATGATACGTTCTTGATAGGAGCCAATGCCATGCGCAGTTTGGTAGCGCAGAGTGGTTTTTGAACTCTGCGGCTTTTAGGGTTGGATAATATTTCATGATAAGGTGTTGTAGCTAACAGTAATGACCGCGACATTGATATTGATAAACGCCGGTAACGGGCATTCAAATGAAGAACCGCAGAGTAATGCGCTCCGCGCACAACTCTGCGCTCGCCCAGCTGTCGAGGTTACGCAACGCAATGGAGTTTTGGCGACAGACGGCATGATCACTGAGGCAGGCTTTGCGCCGACATTCCTGTCTTTGCCAGTTCCGCGCGCAACCGGTTCTCATCCAGAAACCCGACGTGATACGCGGCGATCCTTCCGGTCTTGTCCACTAGGACCAGCGTGGGAATGTCCCTCACCTCGTAGTTGCGGGCGGCGCTCTCTCCATCCACCAAACTTGGAAAATTCTCGCCGGTTCTGCGCAGGAAGGCTTTGACCAATTCGGGTGCCTGGTTGGTAATCCTGACGACGGCCAAGGAGCTGCGTGCCTGCTCTTTCTCCAGTTTCTCCAGTTCGGCCTCTTCCCGCCTGCACGGTCCGCACCAAGTCGCCCAAAAATCAAGCAGCACAGTCTTGCCTCTCAGGCTTTCCAAGGAAAGCGATTTGCCCCGTAGATCCTTCAGGCTGAATCCGGGTGCCGCCTTCCCGGTCATTCGTGCGCTTAAGGCGCGATCCTGCGCTTCGGACCGTTGCTTCAGGGTTTGCAGCCACTCCGGCGGGGGGCTGTTCAGTTCAAAGGAGTTGAAAGTTACGACCCATCGCTCCATGAGATGAGGATTTGGGCGGTCCGCGTCGTTGAACTTGCTGAAGCTGGTGCGCAGAACAAGGTAACTTGCCTTGTCTATCCATAGTGTCTCCAAATTGCCCACACGAATCTCCGGCTTTCCTTGCTCACGGCGCCAATGAATTTGAATGATGTCGCAGCGGTTGTTTTTGCCATTGGCGAAAACGTAACCTTCCCCAAGTAGACTCGCCGACGTTACGTTTTCCGGGAGCTTGTGGAAACGATAAGGGTCTGCCCCAGGCATTCCGAGCCTGAGGCTCGGCGAAGCCGGTCCATTCCCGGCGATCTTCGCCATCTGGCCCAATTTGAATCGGGAGCCTGTTGTCTCGGGCGTGCCCGCTGACGCTTCCTCTACGGAATTGGTATATCGGTACTCGGATCCACGGACCTCGATTGTCATCTGTTGCGTGCCTGTGAAATCGTACGACTTCAGCTTTGCATATTTGTCTCCGACTCGGCTCAGGATCGCCCAGAGCCTCGGAGGTCCGCCGACGCCTTGACGCAGAGCCGGGACCGAGTCACCTGACAGACTGTCTTGGCACATCCCGCTGATTTCCTGAGTTGGCCCAAGCACCATCACCGCGAGCGGTAGAACGACCAGAAATCTCAGCACAGCAACGTAAATGGCTGCCGCAAAGCCGCTCCATCTGTAGTTGTCTATGGCGCTTTGTTTGGGATCAAGGGAAGCCTTCATGTGAACTGTTCCTCCACATTGCCAACCTCGGACAGACTCAATACTAACACAGATAAGGATAACTTCGATGCCCTCGGCCTTCACGCCAAAAACAAATCAATATAGAAGGTGACGTAGAGTTTTTGCCGCGTCCCCGCCGATGAAACTCTCCGGACCTGGCTCCCCTCAGCTTGATGATTTTGGCGCCTCTTTATGCCGGTGCTCACAACTGCAGGCCGTGTCGCAAGCCTGCCTTTAGTTGGCTGGCGGAACCCTTTCAGCGCATACATTCCAGAACACGTCACGCATGCCCCCACCCCTGAAGATATGGGCCATTCTTTCGCCCCTCCGGGGCTTTGCGGGTTTTAACTCGAATCGATTCCCATGGCTCACGCCGTGGGCTAAATTCTTTCGGCCCTCCGGGCCTGAGGACTCGGGCCAAATGGCCACGACCAATTATATGCCTTGACAAGCATATACGTTATGGAGTATATGAAGGGAATGGAATCCGTATTCGACATTATTGCAGAGCCGAACCGCCGCGCCATATTGAGTCTGCTGCTCGCTTCACAACAGTCGGTGGGAGAGATCGAGCGCCGACTTGGCATGCCGCAGCCAACCGTCTCAAAGCACCTGCGGGTGCTGCGAGAGGCCGGTTTTGTGGAATCCGCGGTGGACGCGCAACGGCGTCTCTATCGGCTGAGGCCGGAACCACTGCAGGAGTTGGATGCCTGGCTGGTTCCCTTCCGGCGGTTCTGGTCCGCCCACGTGGATGCTCTGGAACGCCACCTCGACCGCATGGACCAGTCAACACGAACGAAGAAGAAGGCAAAGAGAGGACGACGCGGCCCAAACCGCGAACGTGACAAAGGAGAAGCGAAATGAAAATCAAGCTGACCAGCGTGTACGTGGACGACCAGGACAAGGCCCTGCGCTTTTATACGGAGGTACTGGGCTTTGCAAAGAAGGCCGATTTTAGCCAGGGCCCATTCCGCTGGCTGACCGTGGCATCGCCCGAGGAACCGGACGGCACTGAATTGCAACTGGCGCTGAACGATAACCCCGCGGCCAAAGCGTACCAGCAGGCAATGTTCCAACAGGGCCAGCCCGCGGCTATGTTCTTCACCGACGACGTCAAGGGCGACTACGAGCGAATCAAGGCCCGCGGCGCCGAGTTCACCATGCCGCCCACGGACGTGACGGCCTCAACCATTGCAATGCTGAAGGACACCTGCGGCAACCTTATTCAGCTCACGCAGTTGAAACGCTGGTAAGTAAGGAACCCAAGGGGGGAGAAGATGACCAACCGCGAGCAGTACGAACCGGGCCCGGCCAGCGAGGCGCAGGTTCACAAGGACGGGGAGAAGTGGACGTTGATTCTTACGCGAGAGCTGCGCCACCCCCCCCGGAAAAAGTGTGGCAGGCGCTGACCGACCCGGCGCATCTGCGCGAATGGGCTCCCTTTGAGGCCGATGGGAGCCTGGGCACGGTTGGAACGGTGAATTTGACCTGGGTGGGAACGGAGCGGGCTATCGAAACAAAAGTGACGCGAGTTGATGGTCCGACGGTTCTGGAGTACGGCGATATGCGGTGGGAACTGGAAGCCATTGGAGGCGGCACGCGCCTGACTCTGTGGCACAGCATCGATCGCCGGTTCATCTCATGGGGCACGGCGGGCTGGCACATTTGTTTCGACGTTCTGGATCGGCTTCTCGGCGGAGCTCCTATCGGCCGCATCGCTGGCGGCGAGGTCATGAAGTCCGGCGGCTGGCAGCGGCTGAACACCGAGTACGCCAAGCAGTTCGGTATTAAGCGCGCAGACTGATTGCACAGTTTGTACCAGTTACTTACGCGAAATATTCTCTACGAGGAGAAACCTGTGAGCACAAAGAAGGAATCGCAGAAGTTCAAGGGGTTCACGGCGGAGGAAAAAGTCGCGATGAAGGAGCGCGCCAAAGAGCTGAAGGCGGAAGCGAGCGCCACCAGGGACAGGGCGGCCGGAGAAAGCGATCTACTGGCAAAGATAGCTGAGATGCAGGAATCGGACCGCGCCATGGCCAGGCGGCTCCACGAGATCATCTCAGCCAGCGCGCCAGCCCTCCTGCCGAGAACCTGGTACGGGATGCCGGCCTACGCCAGGGATGGCACCGTCGTCTGCTTCTTCCAAAGCGCGCAGAAATTCAAATCGAGGTACGCGACCTTCGGGTTCAGCGACAAGGCGAACCTGGACGAAGGAGCTATGTGGCCGACCGCCTTCGCGCTGAAGGAGTTGACCCCCGCTGAAGAGAAAAGGATCACTGCGCTGGTGAAGAAGGCCGTAAGTTGAAGACTAAGTTTGCAAGTTGCGCGGGAACTCGCCTTGTAGCGCGTGGCCTCACGAAGCGAAAGGCTTTTATTGAGGTTCAGGGCTGGCAATCCGCCAGGTCCTCTCCGGGGCATATAGAGTTCAAAATTCCAGATCCACGATTGCAGAAAAGGCGTCGGCGCGGATGGCAACGGACAAAAGGTCGCGCTCGGGACCTGACTCTTACTTTTATGATTGGCGTTGCCAGAACCTGAACGACCATCCCTGGCTGTCGAACGTACTCGGCACAAAAAAAGGGCGCCCCGACAGCATCGGGGCGCCCAGGACCTGAATCAAACAGCACTAGAAGCTGATACGCAAACCAAAACGGAATTGCCGGGATTGACCGCCTGCGAAAGTGTCACTCCCGGAATCCGTCCCTGAAATCTGCCCGAAGCTCGAGCTGTTAACATCCGTGTCCGGGCCAAGGAAATGTGGAGTGTTGCTTATGTTGAACGCCTCCGCCCGGAACTGCACATCCAGCCTTTCCGTGATTTTAAAGGTGCGGAAAACGCTCAGGTCCATATTGACCACACCAGGAACGCGCAGGGTGTTCCGGCCCACGGTGCCAAACCGCACTTCATTTACCGGGGCGAACGCCGAGGTATCGAAGTAGGTGCAGCCAGGGTCCGGACCCGTACAGCCGGTGTAGCGAAGCTTGCCCACCTGGTCAGGCGTCTGCGCGTTGTCCGGCATATTCAACGAGGCACCGGAAGCGCCCAGTGTAGTGCGCCTCCCCATGAAGGCGCTGAACATACCGTTGATCTGCCACCCGCCCAGGATCGCCCCCGTGGGGCCGCCGTTTTTGGCCCACTTCTTGCCGCTGCCGAAGGGGAGTTCGTACATATAGCCAAGCTCGAAGTTGTGGGGGATATCGAAATCCGCTGAAGCGCGGTTACGACCCCACCCCAAATTCGATGGCCACAAGGTCTCGGTCCAGTCACTGTATTCTGCCATGTCGATGGCATGCGAGTAAGTGTAAGCGCCCTGGAGAAGCAGGCCGCTTGTGAGGTGCCGGCTGAGGCTGACTTGCAGGGAGTTGTAGTTGGCTCCCAACATGCCGTCATACACCCGGGTTGATGCCGTACGTCCGAATTTGACAAAGAGCGGCTGCCCATCCTCGCCGGCGCCGGGTATTTGTCCGGCGTTTATGTCGCGGAACGCGAAGGCTCTGGTGTCTTTGGTTCCCACGTATCCAACCGATAGGTTGGTGTTGCCCGGCAGCCTACGTTCGACAATGAGGTTCCAGGATTGAATGTAGCCGCGGTGCAACTCCGTGTTCGCCTGAATATAGCCGTCTTCCGCCGCATTCGGCAACGGAATCCCGCCGGTTTCGTTGATGTTGAAGTTGAGGATACTGGGAATGCCGACAGTGGTACCCAACGGGGCATTCTGAACTCCATCCGCCACATAGGTGGGGTCCGTGGTGACAGGCTGGAAGCCGTTGACGCCCGAAAAAGACGCTACAACCGTCAGCGGGAACCAACCGCGCAGCGCCTGAGCACCAAACGGGTGGGGGTGGTAAGTAATGCCGTAGCCGCTACGGATCACCGTGTTTGAGTCAAACTGATAGGCGACGCCGATGCGGGGGGCGAAGAGCTTTTTGCTGAAAGTGATCCCGTTGTACCGCGGAACGCCACCCCGTCCGCCAACCAGGGCCTTATTGGTATTGGGGTCATACGATTCGAGTCCCATCCCGGCGGAGCGTTCGCGGTTAGGATAGAGCTCCCAACGCACTCCCACGTCGAGGGTGAGCTTGGGGCTGAAATGCCACTTGTCCCGGACATAGAGAGCCCACTGGTTCTCCAAGCTGTTCATCTTGATAAGCTGGCTGCTCTTTCCCGAATCACTGGGTATCCCCATCAGAAACGAAGCCAGGCTGTTCTGGTCGTTCTCAAACGTTGGAATGCCTCCCTGGAACCCGACCGTTGCTGCGAGAGCTGAGGGGTTCAGAGCCGTCACCCCCGAACCGAAGCTAAAGGCGCCGCGCGGTCCGTCGCCCAGTTCCGGCTGGTAGTGGTTCATCAAGTAGTGTATGAGCTGGAAACCGAACCGGATCTCGTGATTGCCTTTCAACTTGGTCGCGTTGACGTTGAAGGTGTACGTCTGGTCGTTGCGGCGGGCAGGGTTCCAGCTTTCCGGATTGCCCATGTCTGACCAGGAGGTGTAAAACGCGGGCATGCCGGCTTCGAGACGAGTGGGGCCGTTGGTTCCAGGAATCCCCAACACCTGTGAGCCGAAGTTGATGCCGCTGAGCTCGTCAAGGGGATCGCAGTGCTGGCCCCACCGGTTCCAGCCGAGCGTGGCGTCAGCCAGGAACGTGGGTGTGAACGTATAGGTCGTCCCGATAGCTGCAATCTGAACTTGAGTGTGACACCCACCCAGGCCGCCATCGCCTATGTCCGCGCCGCCGGCTGCGCCGAGCTGGGACCCGGCGGACGTGAACTGCGCGAGCATGGTGCTGTACTTGAACCAGAGCTGGTGCCGTTCATTCCGGTTCCAGTTGACCTTTTCGTCCAAATTGTTGCGGTTCAATTTCTGCGTGCCGGAAACGTAGTAGTTGTTGAAATCTCCAGCATTAGGCTGATTGGGAGCAGGAACCAGAGCTAACAGCTTCATCATGGGCCCATTCAGCCGGGCCGTAGGAATCACGTTGATCTGCCCGCCCGAGGAAATCACGGAACGGCCTGTGCCATCGGGATTTCCTGTGTAGGGATCGAAGATCATCCCTTCTTGCAGCGGCACCGTGGCGCCCTCGGTGGTTGGAACCATGATGGGACTGCCCGAGGCATCGAGAATTTGCGGGCCCAGGAAACGCGACAAGTTGCCGGACCGGAGGTCAAGCGCCGGGACCGATGCGAGGACAGCCTTGTTCACCCGCTCAAAAGTGCCGTCCCAGTCGGTAAAGAAGAACAGCTTGTCTTTCTTGATAGGTCCGCCGAGGGCCCCACCGACGAAATTCATGATGGTTTTAGGTTTTCGCGTGATACCGGCGCGATTTTCATCCCATGTGAACGCCCGGGTGGCGCTGTTTTCGTCGTAGAAGTGAACGCTGCCGTGGAACTCGTTGGTCCCGGACTTGGTAATCACGTTGATTGCCGCCCCGCCTGTCTGTCCCTGCTCGGCATCGAAAGCGTTGGTGGAAACGTTGACCTCCTCAATGCTTTCCGGCGGCGGAACGTACACGACGTTGTGAGGCATCGTCACCAAGACATTGGCCGCACCGTCCACAAGTTGGTTGTTTGCACCGCGCGCCGTGCCGTTGATGTTGGTTGTAAGATCGCGCGAAGGCATATCAGCCTCAGCGTTCTGAAACCGTCCCGGGGTGGCGCCCGGAACGAGATTCATAAGACTCTGGTAGTTGCGGAAGCGGGAGAGAGGAAGGTTCTTCACTTCCGTCGCATTGATGTCTGTTTTTACAGCCCCAGAGGTGGTCTGCAAGAGGGCTGCGCTGGCCTGCACAGTAACGGCCTGAGTCACCGACCCCACCTCTAAGCTTACGTCGATGCTGGCGGTAGTGTTGACCAAAACACCGATACCCTTTTGTGTGTAAGGTCTGAACCCGCTTTTGGTAACCGTAAGATCATAGGCTCCTTGCAACAGGTTCCTAAACGAGTAGAGGCCCGAGGCGTTCGTGGTTGTGTGGAGCGTAAGGCCCGTGTCGGTGTTCTTAGCCGTCACGGCCGCTTCAGGCACCACAGCGCCTGTCTGGTCAGTTACGGTTCCAGCCAGCGAGCCGTATAGGGTCTGCCCTCTGGCTTGCGGGGCTAAAATCGGTGCCAGGATGAAGCCGACACCCAAAGCAAGTACTAACACGAATCTCTTCGCCATGCTTCTCTCCTCCGATTAAAGTTTTAGGCCAAGACGGTAAACGACGCTCAGGAAGATAATCTTCAGATTGGGTTGGTCTTCAGGAACTGATCCTTGGGACAACCGCCATGAAAACGATTGCTATGAAAGGAAATGATTTTCGGAACGACCCGTATCAAAAGGATCGTTATGAAAGGAAATGATTTTCGGAACGACCGCTATTAAAAGGATCGCTATGAAAGGAACCGACTTTTGGAACGACCCGGATGAAAAGGATCGTTATGAAAGGAAATGACTTTTGGAACGACCGCTATTAAAAGGATCGCTATGAACGCGACTACCCTATTTAAACTATTCCAACTCTGCGAAACAATTATCTGTCTAAATAATCCATTGTCAAGAGGATTTTTTACAGTGCTATTAGCTCATTAAAAGTCCGGTTGAATTAGCAGGTGATCTGTCCGCTGAAGGCGGTGGGGTGATCGAGGTGCTGGATGACGCCGCCGGCGAAGCCTGCCACGCGCAGTTGGTGGAGGCGGAATCGGCCCGGACGGGGGAAACTCCTTCGGGGAAGATGCCGCTTCGATCACGCCGAATCTGAAGTGCCCATCTATTTTCTCCTAGTGGACACCATCGAAGTGCCCACTTATCGCACAGCCGTCCAGACGGTCAGAACCGGACGCTCACGGCTTGTGCGAGCTGAGTACTATTCCTCCCGTGCGTAGTGACAAACAACAATGCTCAAACTGCACGCAACCTTCGAATAGATCAAGGAAACCGAAAGGGAGATTGCCGAGGAATTCCCGGCCCAGTCCAAAAGAGCAAGCAGCACAGCCGCTAAATCCGCACGAATGTCTTCTTACGGAACATGTAATAGAGCCCGAACCAGAGAATGCCTACAGTTCCGGCGGCGAGCAGGAAGTTGCCAAACAATCCCAAATGCGTTGCGAGGCCGGCGAAGAGCGTGTGGCTGATGGCCTTAAAGGGAATGATATCCGGAGCGATATAGGCAACGATGGCATTCATGCCGAACACGATGAAGAAGAACGACCAGCGGCGGTAGCCTCGCACGTCGATCACGTAGTAAAACAGCGCCAGCAGCAGCAGGCACCAGCCGCCCGACCAGAGCACCATCGAACTGGTCCAGATGTGCTTGATGATGGGGAACTCAAAGCTCCAGAGCCAGCCCGCGAAGAGGCAAACCACTCCGGAAACCGCCAGCAGCAGCGCTTTCCGCTCCTTGGGCTTGGGACCGCGCAGCAGGTGGCCCGCCATGACACCCATCAGTGTGGTGGCGCCGAAGCCGAGGCTGCTCAGAATCCAAGTATAGTTGGTGCCGTCGCGGAAGCGGCCGAGGATGGCGGTGTCAACCCACATAGCCAGGTTGCCCTGCGGAGTAAGAACACCGGCTCCAACGCCCGGCACGGGGACAAAGCGCATCAGCGCCCAGAAGACCACCAGCAACGCCACCGCCAGTCCTGCCTGCCAGCGGACCGGCATTTCCATCAGCGCAATCGAGGCGATGAGGTAGCCGGCGGCAATCGATTGCAGCGTGTTGCTGTAAATCTGAAAATTGCCCAGTGTGAAAAGCAGCAGGTGCCCCTGCGCCACCATGCCCAGAATCCAAAGGATGACCACGCGGGAGGCCACTTTACGGTAAATGCTCAGGCGGCTGTCACCCCGCTCCACGCGTTTGCCGATCGAGAAAGGCATGGCCACGCCTACAATAAAAAGGAAAAGAGGCATGATAATGTCCCAGAAATCGAAACCTATCCAGGGAGTGTGCTCGAACTGCCCGCCAAGCCAGGGCGGCAGAGGATTGGCAAACAGCCTGAAAAAGCCCATCACAAACGCAGCGCCGCCGGCGATCCAGAACATGTCAAAACCACGCAGGGCGTCAATCGACATGACTCGCTCGGAAGGCGCGACGACGTGGAAATCTGTCTTTTCAGATTTGGTATGGTTCATCAGTGTGCTCCTTGTCATCACATGAATTGGGTATGCATAAGTAGAGGTCTGCGCAGTAATTGCAAAGCATATCTTTTTCGAAGGCTCAGCGTTTAGAGCAGGCTAACCGCTTGCGCTGTCGAGTCCGTACGACCTGACGTCACTTGAAAATTGAAGACTACTAAAAAGACAAAGGAGCCAGTTGCGAACCAGGCAGAATCAGTAAATATCCGTTTCGAATTTCCAACACTCGTGTGGCGGAATGTGCGGTTCAACATGCCGATGTCATCCGGTTTGAAATTCAGGCTGATGCTCAACGGCCGCCGACATTTGCGCCCTGTGGCGCGAACGGAACGGAAATCCCTCCCCCCGCCGAAGGTTTCAGAAACTCGCGCCCGGAATAACGGCGCCGTTGGAATCCTTGACCGTGCCCGCTATGGGTCCGGTATCACGCTGGCCCCAAGCGAACGAACAAAAATATAGCCATGCTCGTCGCGATTCCGGGTAGAACAATTCTTCGAATTGCCGGCCATATAGAATTCCACCCTCTTCCGAACGTAGCACCCGAGACCTCGATTCTGTCCTCCCCTGCGCACGAACCTCGTCAGTTCGTCCCAGGCTTTTGTTGGATAGCCTTGCGCATACACCTGTCCCAGATACTGAATCGGCGGCTTCGGAACGTAATGATCTGTTCCGCTCCCCCTCGAATGTCGGCTTTCTTAGACTTCGAATGCAATACGTTTTCCTCGATATTCCTTCCATTCGGATTTGTCAAGCAAAAAATGGCGCATCGTGATCGCAAAGCTGGAAGTTCCAGTATTCAGCCAGATAGAAATTTCCTCCTCCAGGAGTGGTTTGGGGGAGGGATGTGGGCTTCGATGGCGGCAAGGTCTGGAGGCCGTGGGCAGGAAGGACTTGGCGGCCGGGGCGCACGGCAGGGCGTCAGCTTCAGGCAGGAAACGCGGAAGCGCAGCCACACCGTCATGATTCGGAGTTCGATTAAGCCGGACCCTCAGGTTCCTGCTGCTCTCCCGCATGGAAAAGCAAGGAGTCCGGACAAGTGTCGGTTAAAGCCCAGGTCCGGAGCTATGGCTCGCGATGCACGCCTCGATTTCTCCCATCCGAGGCATCGCGTCCGAGCAACTCACGCGGCTCACCACAATCGCAGCTGCAGCGTTACCGTAGTTCAGGCAATCGGTGAGATCCTTCTCTTTATAGAGCGCATACAAGAATCCGGCAGCAAAGCCGTCACCAGCGCCGATGGTACAAAGTGTTTGCACCGGGCAAGGCGGGACGGCAAAGCATTCATTCCCTGTGTACACCTCAACTCCCATTGCCCCCAGTTTTCGAACCAGTAAACGCGCTCCCATTCCAAAGACGGTTTTTGCCTGGGCCGAGCCGTTGCGTTCTCCGGTCAAAATAAACAACTCATCATCATTGCCGAGGATGACATCAATCCAAGGGATGACCGCTCGAGCCTGCTCTCCTGCTTCGATCGAGGAATTCCATGAGCTTTCGCGATAATCCATATCGAAGATTGTACAAACGCGAGACTCCCGCGCAGTCCTCAGCGCCGTTGCAGTTGACTCCCGGGCTGGCGATGCCGAAAGGCTTGTCCCATTCGTGACGAACATTTTTGATTTTCGGATGAATTTCCTCTGCGGTTCACCAATTGATACTTGAGTGTCGGCCGGACGGTGGCGATAGAACACTTGCGAAAATCGGTCGGGAGGAGATACTTCGGTCAGACACAGGGACGTGCCGTATCCCTCGACTTGCCTGACATGTTGTGTATCCACTCCTTCCTGGCGGAGGAAGTCCAGTAAGTAAGGTGCGAGCAGGTCCTTGCCGACGCAACTAATAATGCCCACCTTCAAGCCAAGCCGTGCAAGCCCCACCGCAATGTTTGCGCTGGACCCACCCACATGACGCGAAAAGTGCACGACTTCAGACAGCGGCCGGCCGTGCTCCATTGCATACAAGTCATAACCAATTCTTCCCATTACGGACACTTCGCACGCTTGTTGCGGCATGGTCCAGTTACCTCCGTATTTTCTTTTTTTTCTCGAGTTCAACCGGTTCGAGGGGATGAGGCCGGTTGAGCGATTGACATGCATCGTCAAGACTTGCGCCTTTGTGTACAAGCGAGGTCAAAGCCCTGCACATCGGCAGTGGGTCCTCCGCCGCAGGGAAAAACAGGTTTCGCCCGATAATCGCTCCGCGTACCCGCGCACCCGAAGACAGGCCGTCGTAGAAGTCTGCCAGCACCTCCTTCGGGTCATCCCGTGCTGGTCCGCCCAAAAGCAAAATGGGAAGTGTCGTAGCCCGGCAGACTCGCGAGAAGTCCTTGCAGTAAGGCAGCTTGAGCCACACGCGAGAAGATGATTCCCCCAAGGCCGAGGCAATTCCGCAGTTCCTGACGATGGAAGCCACATCATTCAGGCTGCGATAAGATCCTTCTTTCTGTTCGACAACCAGCGGTTCCAGAAACGCCGAAAGCTTCAATTGCCGCAATTCATTGATAGCTTCAGCACAAGCAGTAATTGTTTTCAGCGACGCAGGGTCGCCCCGGTCCAGGCGGTACAACATCTTCCCACCATCACAGCGCAACTGGGCCAGGCGCCGGGCTGTAAAGGATGTGAAAGTATCGTCCATCTCAAAAACTGTTTCGGACAGGCCGCCCCGGTTCATCGAGCCGACCATTATACGGCCATCGAGGAAACTCCTTCCCGTCGCCGTGCGTTCAAGGTGGCTGAGGATGAGCATGTCTTCAACGACATCACTGGCGGCAAGGAAACCATCCAGGTCAGGGTCCTTCAACACGCGGCGGGCGCGTGCCAGCAATTCATAACGATCGCCCATTGCCAGATCGCGGTCTCCGACACGCGTGACCCCGCGGGCTGGATGGTCCAGCGCCACTAAAACCATTCTGCCGTCCCGGGTCAGCCGAGTCCGCTTGCGACGGCGCCGCGCTTCGGCCTCGATGACAGCAGGCCGGTGGATACGAACTTCCGTAATCATGTCCAGCACGGCAGGATTCAGGAAGTCTTCAAGACTGTAACTGTTCTCCATTACGCTGCCTTCCTGCTTGTCGTTCCCAGTCAAAGTGACCCAGCAGGAATCCTTTCCATAACATGCGTTATCGTGAAGATATGTGGCCCCTGGCAGAATCGACAGTCATAAATATCCATCCGTCAACCCACACCGCAGACGGCTGCAGATCATGAGTATCCGCCTGGAATAAAGTTAGCTGCTCCGAGTTGTATCCGCACCTTTTGCGGCACTTATTTCTTCAAGACGTACCGGACGGTGCTCGTCGTAGGACTTGCGAGCGGCCAAACCCATCACAACGGGCGCACGGCCGTCCGCACCTGTCACGGGCGTCGGCGTGTCTTTGATGACGGCCTCGACGAATGCCCGCAACTCGCTCTCAAAGCTTTGTGTATACCGGTCCAGGAAGAAATTCAGCGGCAGATCGCGCCGCACCGAATCCGCCGTACTGATCACGGCATAATTCGGATAGCAGTTTTCTGTGGTGATTGAGCCCTTACTGCCCAGAACTTCGACACGCTGGTCGTAGCCATAAGGCGCCATGCGGCAGTTGTCAATCGTTCCGATGGCCCCGTTTGCGAAATGGAGAACGACGACAGCCGTATCTACATCGCCGGCCGCACCGATTTGCGGATCCACTCTGATACCCGCCGCGGTATAAACATGCGTGACCTCATCCCCGATCAGGAACCTCGCCATATCGAAATCATGGGTGGTCATGTCGAGGAACATTCCCCCTGAATCTTTTATGTATGAAATGGGCGGAGGGGCCGGGTCGCGACTTATGATGTGCAGGAGATGGGGCGTGCCGATCTCAGCGCTGGCGATGGCTTTACGGACCCGCGCGAAATTAGGATCAAAGCGGCGATTATACCCAACCTGCAGCTTTACGCCGGCTTTCTCAACTTCCCTCAAGGCACGGTCAACCTTCTCGATGCTGTGGTCGATGGGTTTCTCGCAAAACGCGTGCTTGCCGGCCTGCGCGGCCTCGATCACCAGCTGGGCGTGCGTATTCGTCGGCGAGCAAATTAACACAGCATCGATACCTGGATCCCGAAATATCTCGTCCACACTGGCGGCAACGCGCGGAATCGCGCAGCGCCGGGCCACTGCCTCCGCGAGATCAGTCCGAATGTCGGTGATGGCGGCCATGGTGGCTTCCGGAATGCGGAAGGCAATTGTCTCCGCGTGAAGTTTCCCGATCCGGCCGGCGCCAATCAATGCCAGGTTCAGTTTTCTGCTCATTGGAACTCCTTCGCCTTAGGCGTAATTGTCTTCGATAGAGCGAAGATAATCGCGGTTTCGCCGTGCGCTCTCTCTGGGCGAGCCCATCCCGGGTAGCACGTCCTGTTCCACCAAAACGTACCCGTTGTAATTGTTTTGCTTCAGCCAGCGAAGCACGGCTGGGAAGTCCACGCCGCCCTTGCCCAGTTCGCAAAAGACTCCGTGGCGGAGGGCCTCAAAGTAGTTCCACCCCTGGTCGCGCGCCTGGCGGGCGACTTCCGGTTCGAAGTCCTTCAAATGCACATAGCGAATCCTGTCCTTGAAACGCTCCATGCCTTGGATGACATCGCAGTGCCCGGCGCCATAGGCAAAGTGGCCTGTGTCGAACACCAGACCGACAGCGTCCGGGTCTGTCAGGTCGAGGAATCGGTCAATTTCATCAGGCGTCTCGACGTAGCCTGCGCAGTGGTGATGAAAAACTGTCTGGAGTCCGGCCTCCACCAGAACAGTCCGCCCGATTTTGCTGGCGCCCTGGGCGAATACCTGCCAGTCCGCCGGATCTAAACCAAGTTCCCCGGTGACTCTTCCTGCGTTCTGTGTACGGGCAGGGACAGTTCCGTTATTGTCCGCCAGAACGAGGTAGGGCTTGGGTTCCGAAGCAACGTCCGCCAGCAAGCGCGCCGTTTTGAGAGCAGTGACAAGCCCCGCCCAGTGCGAATCTGGATCTTTCAGCGCAACCGGAACAAACGCTCCCAGCATTACCAGCCCCCGATTCTCCAGTTCTGCCTTGAGCTGAATCGGGTCGGTGGGCATGTATCCCCAGTCACCCAGTTCTGTGCCCGTATAGCCCGTTTCTGCAAGCTCATCGAGCATTTGGCCGAACATAATCTGTTCGCCCTTGGCCTCCTCAAACTCAAGCGTGCCCCAGGAACACGGGGCGTTCCCTACGCGAAACACGGCAGCCTCCTTCCCGGCAGTTGTTCCCATCAGAATTTTCGGCTCCATTCTTTTGGCCAGCGTTCAATCACAACCTTCTCGGCCGTGTAGAACTCAACGGCGTCGCGCCCCTGGGCGTGAAGAATCCCGAAAAAGCTTCCTCTCCAGCCACTGAACGGGAAGTACGCCATGGGTGCTGCAACTCCGACGTTGACGCCGACATTGCCAGTAGGGATTTCGTTCCGGAACTTGCGGGCAGCGGCGCCACTGGTTGTAAAGATGGAAGATGCATTGCCGAATGAGTTGTGCCTGATGATCGCCGTTGCGTCGTCAACACTGTCGGCATGAATGAGGCTGAGAACCGGCCCGAATATCTCAGTCTCCGCCAAAGAACTTGACGCGGGGATTCCATCAAGAACTGTGGGACCAACAAAATTGCCGCCGGTTTGCCGGGAAGCAGATGCGCTCCGGCCATCGAGCAGCGGGCGAGCGCCTTCGGAAGCGCCTTGCGCGATCAATTCCTCGACGCGATGACGGCTGGAGGGCGTGATCACCGGTCCCATCTGGACGTCAGATTCGAGCCCGGAGCCAACCTTGAGAACAGAGGCGGCCCCCGTGATCGATTTCGGGAACCATTCCCGTGCCTCTCCCACTGTCACCGCAACCGAAACCGCCAGACATCGCTGTCCGGCGCAGCCATAGGCGCTGTCGGCAATAATCTTCGTCGTCGCATCATGGTCGGCGTCGGGCAGGACGACGACATGGTTCTTTGCCCCGCCCTGGCACTGAGCGCGTTTGCCGTTCGCCGCCGCTCGTGCATAGACATAGCGGGCCACTGGCGACGACCCGACAAAGCTGATCGCCTGAACCATCGGATGGTCAAGCAGCGCATCCACCGCCGCCTTGCCTCCGTTGACAATGTTCACGACACCTTTTGGCAGGCCGGTTTTCTCAATGAGCTGCATGATTCGAATTATGCTGAACGGAACGCGTTCTGACGGCTTTAGGACGAAAGTGTTGCCGCACGCAATCGCGTAGGGCAGAAACCACAGCGGAATCATCGATGGAAAGTTGAATGGCGTGATCGCCGCAACAACGCCCAACGGCTGCCGAAACATCAACTCATCGATACCGCTGGCAATATCCTCAAGGTTGTAGCCCTGCATCAGCGTCGGGATGCCGCACGCCGTTTCGATATTCTCGATCCCACGCCGGAGTTCGCCACGCGATTCGGCCAAGGTTTTACCATTTTCAATGGTCGTGATCCGCGCTATCTCTTCGAAGTGATCCTCGAGAAGTTGTTTCAGACGGAAAAGATACTGGACCCTGTCGCCGGGAGGCATGGCGCGCCAGTCGGGGAACGCCGCTGCCGCCGCCTCTACCGCTGCCGCCACGTCTCCTGCTGAACCCGCTGGTGATTGCGCAATGACCTGGCCGGTGGCCGGGTTCAGCACATCCGTCGTCGGCTCGGACGAAGGCCGCCGCCAACTCCCGCCAATATGGTCCAGAACGCCTCCCTGAAATATCTCGGATGCCATCCCGTCACCTCTTCTGCACCGTTATTTCGTGATGCCGCTCTTTCTTCACAGCCTCTTCGTACGCAGCCCGTGCGGCCCGCACACTCTCGCTTTCGGAAACTTCGGCGATTGGAACGTCCCACCACGATTCGTATCCCGGCACGCGCATTTCCTTGTCCACCTCGATCACGACCGCCGATGTGCGTTTCTCGGTCTTCATGGCTTCGATGGCCTGCTTGAGATCTTCCCGCGTGCGCGCCCGAACAGCAGTTGCGCCCACCCCCCGGCATAGGGCAACGAAGTCGATGGGAATGCGCTCGCCGTCCAGTTGTCCGCTTCCGGACCGGTGTCGATAATCCGTACCGAATCCACCCGAACCGATCGACTGGGAAAGCCCACCAATGCTTGAAAAGCCGTGGTTATCGAGCACGATGATGTTGAGCTTATAGCCTTCCTGGATGGAGGTGGCAATCTCACTCGACATCATCAGGAACGAGCCGTCTCCAACCATCACGTATACCTCGCGGGATGGATCTGCCATCTTGACCCCAAGCCCGCCGGCAATTTCATAGCCCATGCACGAGTAACCGTACTCAAGGTGATAGGTGTTGGGCTCCCGCGTTCGCCAGAGCTTATGCAGATCGCCGGGCAGGCTGCCGGCCGCACAAACAACAACGTCCTGCGGGCGGGCGAGTCCATTCACGACGCCGATCACTTCCCCCTGGCTGATTGGCGGACCGTGCCGCAGGTTGTACAGTCGGTCCGTCTCCTTTTCCCAGCGGGATTTCCATTCACAGATCGAGTCAACATATTGCTCCGGGACGCGATATCCGGAAACCGCAGTCTGGAGTCTCTCGATAGCAACACGCGCATCAGCAATCATCGGAAGGCCCGCATGTTTAAATGCGTCAAATTCAGCCACGTTGATGTTGATGAATTGCACGTCAGGATTCTGGAAAGCTGTCTTCGACGCGGTGGTGAAGTCGCTCAGTCGTGTCCCGATTGCAATGACAAGATCGGCGTTACGCGCAGCCAGATTGGCGCCGGGGGTTCCGGTAACGCCTATGGCGCCCAGGTTCTGGGGATGGTCAAAAGGTAATGACCCTTTACCCGCCTGCGTCTCTCCAACTGGAATCCCGGTTGCTGCAACGAACCGGGCCAGCCCCGCCGTCGCTTCGCTGTACAGTACACCGCCACCGGCAATGACCATTGGACGCTTCGCTGACCGGATCATTTCGGCTGCGGCCGCAAGAATCTCCCTTTCCGGCTCAGGACGTGAGATGTGCCATACGCGCTTCTCGAACATCTCCTGCGGATAATCCCAAGCTTCCGACTGAACGTCCTGCGGAAGCGCAAGCGTTACTGCGCCCGTGTGTGCCGGCGAAGTAAGAACTCGCATCGCTTCCACCACGGAACAGACCAGTTGGTCGGGACGATTAATGCGGTCCCAGTAGCGTGACACCGGCTTGAACGCGTCGTTGACCGATATATCCTGGCTCTGCGCAGATTCCAGTTGCTGCAATACTGGAGCAACGTGACGCCGCGCGAAAATATCGCCCGGCAGGAGCAGCACTGGGATGCGGTTGATGGTCGCAGTGGCGGCGCCAGTGATCATATTCGTCGCACCGGGCCCGATGGACGAAACACACGCAAACGCTTCCATCCGGTTCATGGCCTTGGCAAACGCTGTAGCAATGTGAACTCCGGCCTGCTCGTTTTTACACTGGTAATACGGAAAATCCGGATTCTGTTGGAGCGCCTGGCCGATTCCGGCGATACAGCCGTGGCCGAAAATTCCCCAGGTTCCTCCAAAAAAAGGATGCTCCACCCCGTCGCGTTTGACGTACTGCTTCTTGAGGAATTCAATGAGTGCTTGCGCCATGGTCTTACGTTGTGTCTGCATCATTTTGCCCTCGCGGATTTTCTACTTCATGTCCATTGCTACCAGCGGAACTCTTGGATCTTTATCACTCCAGGTTTCTCGAACCCAGGCATGCTCCGGGTCGTCAGAGGCGGCCATGGAGCGGGCAGACCCAGCCAGCGCGTTCAGGTAATAAACGTTATACCCGGGTCCGGCGGCCACCGGGTGATAACCCTCCGGAATCAGCACCAAATCGCCATCGTGCACCGTCAGTGTGGCATCCAGCCGTCGATCTGGGGTGTAAACCCGTTGGATGGCAAAGCCTTCAGGGCGATCAAGTCGGTAATAGTAGATCTCCTCCAAATCGACCTCGCCCGGCGGATTATGGACGTCATGTTTGTGCGGAGGGTAGCTGGACCAGTTGCCGCTGGGCGTATAGACCTCGCATAGGAGCAGGCGATGCGCCGGGAATCCCGGCCTGAGAATGTGATTGATCTGCCGTGTGGCGTTTCCACCGCCGCGGATTTCAACCTCAACCTCCGCTGGGATTATCAGGTGCGCCGGGTAAATGTCTTCCGCCGCGCAATAGCAAACGGCAAGATCGCAAGGGGTTATGGCGCTTATCGTAAAGCTCGTCGCAGGGGGGAGATAAAGGGTATGGGGCATCCCTGTAAACACGTTTGCGCGTGCGCCCACCTCATCCCAGTGACCGCATGACGAATTGATGCTGCAGCGGCCCCCGAGGACGACAATCCCCAATTCGTTTACACCCGTTTCGCCCGAATGTTTTTGTGCTACGGCCAGACGGAGAGCTTGGAAGTTCAGGTATTTGAACCCGCTTTCCGCCGCTTTCATCTCCATCGTTATTCCGGACTCGGCGGTAACACCTCCGGCAGGGATCAGCAATTCACTCTCGGACTTCATTCCGATACCTCGCGTGGGGGAGCAGTCGATTCCCGGACAACCAGTTCCGCGGGAACACTGATCGAGTCGACAGAATCCTGCCCCGACATCAATTTGAGAAGAGTTTCCATCGCCAACTGTCCCAGTTGGCGCTTGGGCTGGCGAACAGTCGTAAGACGGGGATGAGTGTACGAAGCGATGAAAAGATCGTCAAACCCAACCAGTGAGATGTCTTGTGGAACCTGCAACCGCTCGTCGTGGATGCACCGAAGAGCCCCCAGGGCTGTCATATCGTTATAGCAGAACACCGCTGTGGGAGGGTCTTGCAACCCGAGCAGAGTTCGCATGGCAACCATGCCTCCCTCGGCCTTGCCATCACCGTAAACCACGAGTTCCTTCGAAAAAGTGACACCGGCGTGTCTCAACGCTGCACGGTATCCAGTGAGACGCTCCGCATCAGACTGGTACCCGAACCTGTCTCTTATATAAGCAATCCGGCGGTGGCCAAGCCTGATCAAGTGCTGGACAGCTTGCCGGCTGCCTTCCACATTCTGAATCATTACAGAGTGGGGCGAGGCTTCAGAGTGCTGGTTGTTCACCAATACAACAGGCACCTTCGTTTCCGAAAGGAGTTTAAAGTGTAAGGAACCAACCCGTGACGACGTAACGATGATGCCGTCTACCCACCGGTCGGCAAATGAATGGACAGCTTTGATCTCAAGCTCGGAATCGGTCTTGGATTCAGTCAAAAATACCGAGTAGCAACGCTGGTTTGCAACCTCCTCGATACCACTCACAACCTCTGCGACGAAAGGGTCCGCAATGGTGGTGACTACAACGCCGACGGTCCTGGTTTCTTGAGTCACCAGGCTACGTGCAACAGCGCTTGCCCTATAACCAGCATCCCTCGCAATTTGTTGGATACGGGAGGCGGTCTTTGGGTCAACCAAGGAACTGTTACGTAGAGCCCGCGACACAGTCGAATGTGAGACAGACGCCAGCCGGGCAATATCTTTGATGGTGGGCGGTTTGGTACGGTGCGCCTGCATTCTGTTTTCAATTACCTGCAAATTTAGGTTAAGTATCTGCGAGGCTGATTACGCATAACCAACGTAGTCACACGTGTGCATACATGCCGGACTTTATTACACGCGAACCAACAAGTCAAGCGCACTCGTTATTAAACCAACCATGTGCTGGCTTTCGGCTAGAAACCACAGTACCCCCAAAAAAGTTGCTCAATAAAGAAACTTGAATTGTCATTCTAAATCATAATACTCAGAAATCATGCGGATTCCGGCAGCTACCAAGAACGAAAGAGTTTTCCGAAATCGTGCACCTGTTTCGGTTCAGACGAGATAGTTGAGGGGGGTGCCGAGAAACAGGTTGACACACGAAGCGACACCTTGTAGATACTGTACACGTGTGCAAATGGCCTAAACATCACAATGCCCGAGATCAAGATCTTCAGGAGTGTTTTTCTGAGATGGGAGGTGCATAATGCGGACTGATCTTTTAAACTGCGACGTACGCTGTTTCAGGCCATTGAAGGGCTTGAGCCAGTTTTGCTTCTGGCCTCCCTCGGGTGGTCGCAAATCCAGAATGCCCTTATCAGCGGACAAATCACGGACCCGAGCGGCGCCGCCGCGCCCAACGCGCTTTTGACCGCTCAGAACCCAACAAGAGGGATGAAGTTTTCCGCAATGTCAGACAGTGCACGTTACTATGCGTTATTGAAACGATCCGGATTGAGGTGAAGTTTGAAGCCATCGATGGCGAGAGCGGTTTTGACTGACAGCCAGTTCTGGGTTCCGATTGTGGTGCTGGCAATCGGGATACTTCTGCTGGTTTACGTTCGCTGAGGGAGGAAGTCCACTGGCCCGTTAACTCCATTCTTCAGACGTTTCGCACTCACTTCATACGCTGGGTGTGCTGTGCGGTCTTGCCGCGGGCGCCTGGCTCGGGGCCGCCGGCACCTTCGGATTCGTCCTAACAGCGAACTCAGAAGATCAGCCGGAGCGAAAACTGGATTTGGCGTGACGTTCCAGCCGTGCTGTTGATGATTCCAAACCCGCTTCCACGCAAAATATTCGAGGGAAGGCCGAAATTCACCAGGTTAAAGACATTGAAAAACTCTGCACGGAACTGGAGAACCCCAAGCTCCCGGTTCGAACTGAAGGCGAAAGGCGTGTCCTTAATCAACGCCACATCAAAATCCTGGTATCCGGGGCCACGGAAGGTGTTACGGCCAAGGGTGCCAAACACACCATGGTTCGGTCCCGTGCCTCCGGCCACATTGATGGGGATGGAAAAGAATGAGGCATTGTTTGCGCCGCGCCCGAAATAGTCTTCCCGCACAGAGCGACTGGTGGAGAAAGAAGGCTGACCGATCTGGTCCGGGCGGTCCGCACCTCCCGCTCCTGCGCCGGTTTGCTGGATGCCCGAATACACGCTGAAGGGCAATCCGGTCATCAGGGTCGTAATGTTCAGGAATTGCCACCCTTCCGTAAAGTGTTTCCCCAGGAGCCGCAGAAAACTTACTCGATCAACAGGAAGCGCTTCGATCAGACTCAGAGCGAAAACGTGGGTCACGTCGAAATTGGAAGGCCCTTTATCCGCGCCCGGATTCCATGGATTTTGCGGCAGCGTCTGCAGAATGACACCCGGCCCGCCGGGAACGTTGCCAAGGGCTGAACTGGTGTCGTCCAGCGACTTGGAATACGTGTAACTGGCCTGGAAGCCCAATCCCCAGCGTGTGGAACTTTTGGTCACGCTCGTCTGCAAAGACTGATAGGTGGAATGCGATCCAGTGGTCACCAGGGTTAACGGTCCGTACCCTCCGACAGGCTGACCGGCCGTGTTGAATTGAGTGAACCGGGCGTAGTTGGGTGAGCCCCCGCTGTAACCGTTTACAGGGGCTGTATTGGCAAGATGCACCCCCACGGTAGCCACATAATTCGCACTGAGCTTGATCTGGCCAAAATCGTGATCGACCCCCGCCGTATAAGTCCCGATATACCCGTTTCTGAAGTTTTGGGCCATACCACCTGTCGTGAGCAGTTGGGCCTGGTTCCCGGGCGTAAGCGCCGTCAGGTCGTTCTGGAATCTTTGAATGTTGATCGGCGTGTTGGGAGCAACATTTGCCGGGTTATTGTCCGGGAACAACAGCTCACCGCTGGGCGTATAGACGGGAGGCAACGTCACTGGGGTTACTGAATTGCTGAACGGCACAGGAACGCCGGGTGCGGCAGTGACAAAGGGCGAAAACATAAAGGGGATGCTTCCGGTTAAGAAATTGTCCTGATAAAGATTGGGCAGAATGGTGGTGATAGCGCCACCGGCATGCAGAACCGTACGATCGGTGAGGCGAAAATCGGCCGCCAGGCGGGGCGCCCATCCATTCCAGTCCTTCTCATAGGGAGGCTGCGGGTTTACCAGGTAAACGATCTTTGCGCCCTGCGCCCAGAACGGGGCGGTTCCTCCATTGGGCTCTGTCATCACTGGTGCGGACGTCCGCTTTTGGGGTTCTTCGATGGGACTGTATATGCTATACCGGAGACCGTAGTTGATTGCCAGCCGCGAAGTGGCTTTCCAGCTATCCTGAAAGTAAAAACCATAGGCTTGCCGGAAGATCCCCGCCAGGTCATAGCGGTCTCCGCCGGGAGTTATGCTTGCAAGCGCGTTGGTCGTGTAGGAGTAAGGTGCCGCGGTCAGCAGGCCGCTAAGCGTATCCGGCAGCGGGTCGCCCTGTTGAATGTTGTGCTGGCCGCTGGCGGAGGTTATCGCCACCGGCGAATACGCCGTTCCTCCGCCAAAAGTGTAGGCGCCGTTGGGATTCACCCCCCAGACGCTGGCGTCGCGGTTATAGCGTATTTCGGCGCCCCATTGCAAAGTGTGCCGGCCATGGTTGTACGTCATGTCCTGCTTGAGCTGGTAAATGTTTCCAAACCATGCGGTCACGGAGCCATCCGCCGAGTTGTAGGGCTCAAAAAGTCCGTCGCCAAACAGCATGGCCGGCTGGGTGGGATTGATCGTCGAAAAGAACGGCGTGGCGCGAGTATAGCCAAGAGTGGTTTCAGAAGCAAAGTTCGGCGACCAGACGCGAGTGTACTTCAAACCGGCATTGCGCTGGTGATCATAAAAGTTGAGGGCAAAAGTCGGGTTAATGGCCGTCTGGTCAGGATTGGTGAGCGGCCCGCTAATCTGGTTGAAACTGAAGCGCGCATAGAGAGTGGATTTGTCGGAGATGCGATGGTCAACGCGTATCGAAAACTGGTCCGATCCCGTGAACACCTTGGACGAGGTCGCATAGGTGCGGCCGCCGTAGGGTCCCTGCGGATCGTTCGGCATCGGGTAGCCTTCAAGAACCGGTTCGGTTTTGGAATTGACCGGTACGATCAGCGTGTCCCCTGGAAATGCAGTAGTGTCAATGCCGGTGCGTTCCGCGGCGGTGGGAACAGCCAGCACCTGCGTGGTTCCAAGCACCTGCCGGAAACCCTGATACTCACCGTAAAAGAATGTTCGGTTCCGACCGTTATAGATCCCCGGAACAACCACGGGCCCTCCTACGGTAAAGCCAAACTCGTTGCGGATAAAAGGTGGAATACGTCCTTCATTTGCAATGCTCTTGCGGTCAAAAAAGTTTCGAGCGTCGAATGATGCGTTGCGAACAAACTCGAAGACGCTGCCATGCAGTTGATTGGTGCCTGACTTGGTGATCACGTTTGTGTAGCTTGCCGCGCCGTGCCCAATGGCGGCCGGCAACGCCCCGGAACTCGACTGCACTTCCTGGATGGCGTCGACATTGAAATTGGCAAAGGTCGCGCCTCCCATCTCCGGATCGGTCGTGTCGATCCCGTCGATGGCAAACACCGCAGTCACGGCGCGCTGCCCGTTCACGGCAAACTGTTGGGTGAAGTCGGCGCTTCCGTTGGTATCCGTCATGGTTCCGGCGGCCAACAAGAGCAACTTGCCGAAATCGCGCTCGTTGAGCGGCAAGCTGGAAACCTGTTTACTTGATAGACTTTCGCCGCCGCTTGCCCACGGAATCGGGTTCCCGCTTGCGCTTGTCAAGCGAAGCTGATTCAGATTGGGAAAGATCTGCAAACTGGCGGAAAGGTTCGTATCATCTTTGATGCCTACAAGCCGCGCCGCCGTCCACGTCTTTCCATAATCACTTACAGAGAGTTCATATTCGCCAGCAATGATGTGAACAAATGAAAACGTGCCCTCTGGGGAAGTTCGGGCAATATAATCGAGTTTCCCTGTGGGGGCGTGGAGTTTGACAACCGCTCCGCCTATAGGCGTTCCTGAATTGTTACGAAGCACACCATTCCAGGTAGTTACGGCTGCGGCCGGACCCGCCAGAATCAAGATGGATAGGACGCAGCGTGAAATCGCACAACACAACCGATGGATATGTCTTGCCATAGCCTCAGTATTGTAACAGCAATCAGGGGTCTATCCCGTCGACAAAGCGGCTTTTGGACGACCCGATGCGGCTGACCTTGTCGATAGTCTGCGCGCCGACAGTGTTGTGCTTGTCACCTTCGGCGCACAACTCCCGGAGCGAATCGTGGGCCACATGCTTTTCACTCAGATGTCTGTTGGAAGTGAAAAAACTCCGGCGTAGTCCTAAGCGCTTCGTAACCGCCCATGGTCCCGCCACGCAAGGCACTTTCACGAGAACAGCCTACCTGCAGATGTGGCGCTTAATGGTTCCGGGCGTATCGTCAATAACGCCGAAACGATCCGAGGACTCATCTGTAAGGCCCGAAGGATCAGTTTGGCTTCCACCATACGATCCAGCGCTCAGCAAATCACGCGCCGGGAAATGGCGTTCAGGATGACCGCCAAGTAAGCAAACTCCCATTCCAGGCGGATGTAGGTGTGATCGGCCACCCATAGTCGATCGATGCTCGTCAGTGCCATTGATTGAGCCGGGTTGGGATACACTGGCACCGTGGCTGGAATCGGTCGTGCCCACAAACCTGCGCTTGCCCAGACAGAGCAGGTTGTCCTCGTACATCAGGCGATAGGCGCACTTGTGATTCACGGCCTAACCGCGCCGCTTGAGTTCCCCGTCATGCAGGGCTAACCGCAACTAGAAAATTCCAGCACGGTCCCCCGGATCGGATCACGCAAGGCCCTGTCCGGATCCGGTTGCTGCGGACGTAGGCGCGTCCCTCCACAGTGAGATTCATGAGTCACTGCAATGCATTTCGGTCGTTGGAGACGGGAATCCGACAAGTCCGAAGCGTGGATTTGGGAAAGTTTTGAAGCGTAATTGGGGTTGGAGGTGGCTGTAAGTTATTTATTTGGTGGTGCCGCGGTACTGGGCCTCACCCAGCGCGCTCTAGAATTCCGCCTTGTGCTTCGTTGTAATCAGAAAAAATAACCCCTGTGTTCTCAACACGATTTACTCATACCTGCCACTTCATTGCGTCACCGTCTTCTATGAACCAAGCGCGGTCCTAGGATATGAGGGGTGTGCATGATGGCGTCTAATGGCTTGGAAAGAGTAGCATTCAGATTGACCCGAGACGAGGCCATGCTCATTCGTTTCGGCCTGCTTCGGTTGGTTATCGCCCACCATCGTTGGCAGGACCGAGGGGCCCCGCCGGTCTCACCCCGCCGCAATACCACAATTCCAATTTCAGGTCTTAGGGATGAGGGCGAATTCAGCCCCGATTGTCAGGCCACAGTCCTCAATGTGTCCGCAGTCGCAACCAGCTCCTTTGAAGCCCAATCGCGAAGGCTGCGTCTCGGCCCCATTGAATTGGCAGCCTGCATCCTGGGCGTCCGGGCGACAGAGATGATGGCCCGGCACGGGCACCTTGAACCCTGTCCTGCCTATTACAAAGTGAGATGCCGCCGACTGATCAAAAAGCTAGAGCGGTTGCGGAAACGGGCAAAGCGCACCTATATCCGCGTCCAGGGACAGGAGGCCTTTGCGGAGGCCAGTCATCGCTGGCAGCAATACGTCCGGTTTGCACGGGCGTTCTTTCTGCTCTGCATCTGCAATCGAACGGTCCTACCTGACCCGTTGGGTAAACGCCGGCGGAAGCTGATCCATGACCAGTGGATCGAGTATTTCAGGGAAGAACTTCCAGAGCGGGGTCTAGATGTCCCGCCCGAGCCTGAACTGCGGAGTTTGATCGAACGGGCCATGCGGGTGGGCAAACGGTTTATCCGTCAATACGGGCGCATGACCGCGCATAAGAACCACGACATCCTGCAGGAACGGATGGTGCGCTACGTTGCCCGCCGCTGTGCGAAGTCAAAAGTGTAGGAAGTGAGCTCATGAAATTCAAATTCAATTCGTAGGAGGAAAATATGAGGAATAAATTACCAAGGGAGTCCGTGAAGTCAATGAAGATCCACTCCCAGAAGCCAGTCGCCACTGCTGAACCTAAACACGCTGAAATTGGCAAAACCTTACGCGCAAATACCCCGAAACATGGCAACCCCCAGCTTCAGGAATTGGAGAGAGGCAGGCAATGGAAACAACTTCATGAACAGGGACTCTCCCTTGCTGTAATCGCCGAAACATTCGCCTGCTCGAAAACTCTTGCGCGGGATCTCGTGGATCTGGCCAGCCTGCCCAAGGACCTGGAAGAAGCTTACCTGCAGGGAAAGATGGGCCGGAAGGCGGTTTTGGAAATGGCGCGGAAGAGAAGGCAAAAGGAGAGCGGGACAAAGGCCAATCAGAAAGCCACTGCCGGGATGGTCCCGACTAATTCGAGACAGGATCCTGCGCCTTCTATGACCGAAGCTGAGCGTCAGGCAAAGATCGCAGATCTCGTCCCGATTGTGGTTGAATGGGTCAATTCTTTGAGTCTGACTGCCTACGACCTGGAGTCGTTCTGGGACCAGGTGAATACTGCGTTATATCGCGGGTGTCACTGGCTGTTTACCGACGAAGCTCAGAACGGTGACAAGATCAGTTCAGGCGAAGATCCAATGAAGGTAATCGAGCGGTGCAAGGTAACCGGCGGAACTTCCCAGCTCATGCCTGAGATCATCAATAACCACGTCACATGGCTGGCTCGTTGGATTCAGCGTCTCATTCCAGATTGGGTCATGATGAAAGAAGCTCTCGCCCAAGCCGAGGCACAGCTTCGCCGAGAGG
>JAJYLL010000080.1 GCA_021787735.1 Acidobacteriota bacterium
TGGTAGCGCGAATGCAAATCACATCCGATAATCATCTTGTTCGGCTCCTTTCCCGGCATCCCTTGGTCAGGAATAAACCAACTCTACCGGCCCTAAGGAGCCGACGCCGTTATGGAATCACAAGGGCCTGCGCTACATCCGTGCGGCGTCGAAGGCCCGGAGGGCCGAAAGAATTTAGGCCATGGCGCAAGCCGTGGGAATGGATTCGGGCTAGAATCCTTCCGAGCCCCGGAGGGTCGAAAGGACCAGAGGCATAGGTGGCGGCAAGTGATTATTTGACCGTCGTTTTTTCGCAAGGAGAGAAAGCGTTCTCGCTTCGCGAGATCGCAGATACTACAAGGCAAGCATCTGCCCCAGCCCCGCTTCACCCGCCAGCTGAAGGCCTTATAGTCGCCGGCCCCAAGAAAAACACTGCTGAGAATTATATTTGCGAAAAAGGTCTTGACAACGGACTAATGGTGTAGTAGTTTCGACGACGAGATTAGGCGATGACCAACCCACCAGTAACGCGCGCTGAGTTTCAGTTGCTCCAAAAGCTTTGGGAGCTGGGGCCTGCTTCGGTGCGCGAGGTTCAGCAAAGCCTGTCCGAAAAAAACCGGCCGGCGTACACGACCGTTCAGACCTTGATCTACCGCATGGAGGAGAAGGGCGCGGTACGGCGCGTGAAGAAAATCGGCAATGCACACATCTTCGAAGCGGCCGTCACACGGAAAGCCGTGTACCGCCGCTACGTTACGGACCTGTTGGATATTCTCGGCGGCTCGCCGGCTCCGCTGATGTCGCACCTGATCGAGACCGGAAAGCTCACGCTGGCAGACATCCAGGCCCTTGAAAGGGACCTCGCCGCTCGGGAGAAGAGGAAATGATTGCGGCCATTGCGCGACATCTGATCGAGTCCACTGTCTTCGCCGCAATTGTCGCGGTCTTCCCTTTTCTGATGCGTAAGCGCGGAGCCGCCTGCCGCCACCTCGTATGGCTGATTGCGGCGTCCAAATTCGCGCTGCCGGCCGCTCTATTCTCTTTTGTGGGGATTGAATTAAGGGGACTATTTCCCGCCTATCCGGCCGCGTTTGCGACACCCATCGGCTTATCGAGTTTTGTTCCTTTGCAAGCGCCAGCCGCTTCGACAGCAAACAGCACTGGCGCACTGCCGCTTTTGCTTTTCGCCGTCTGGTTGTGCGGGGGCGCCACAATGCTGGCTGTCTGGCTGCGGCGCATGCGCGTGCCGCGAGGCCCCCTTCTGGACCCGTCCGAATCCGAAAACACAACGTTTGATAAGCTCGCGCGGCGGCTTCGAGTGCACGGGCATGTCGTATTGCGTACAACGAAGGCAAGAATTGAGCCGGGGGTAACCGGCATTCTTCGACACACGATCGCCGTACCGGAGGGCTTGTCGAGCGAGCTTGAAACGCGCGAATTCGAGGCCGTTCTGCTGCATGAACTCGCCCACGCGAAGCGGCGGGATAACCTATGCGTTGGATTTGTCCACTTGCTGACCTGTCTCTTTTGGTTTCATCCGATGCTGTGGTGGATCGAGCGGCGCCTGATTGCGGAGCAGGAACGGGCGTGCGACGAAATAGCGCTTCGATGCGGCGCATCGGCTGACGAGTACGTATCAGGAATTCTCAAGGTTTGCCGATTCCATTTGGCTGGCGCCGCAGCGAGCGCCTGCGGAATCGCAGGCTCATCCTTGAAGGATCGACTGGAGGCTATTATGTCATTTCGAACTGAGACTGTGATTGACCATGCACCCCGACTTCTCATCGGTGGACTCGCTTCCGTAATGATCGCTGTCCCGCTGGTCTTCGGATTCTTCATAAGCCCGCCGATTTACGGTCGGGTCGCCAAGGCAGCGAGCTCAGTTCCCGGATCGGCGGCTCGCAAGGCTCCCCTGAACTGCTCATTTGCCGGAAAATCCTATCCCATGGGAAGCGTCATCCGGGAAGGTAGCGGCGGCAAGGAGCAAATGTGTGTCGAAGACATGCAAGGACACGCCTTGTTTGTGAAGACCAACGATGCTGCACGCGAACGAAGCCGTAAGGTGATTGCCCTTCCCCTGCCATCGCCGTTCACGTGCCAGCCCGCGCATTCAGGATCGGGGAAGCTTTGCGGATGCCAGACTGGGGCGGGTCTCTCGCTGTTTTCGCCTGGCGCCATTGTGGAATCAGCCGGCGGGGGATATTTACGCTGCAGACTCGACGGCGAAGGCACGTGGCGTGCCGCTACGCCAGCAGAACGCGGCATTCGTGGGAAGAAGTAGGAGTGGCGCTAGGCGGAATGTACAGCGGGATAGCAGGTAGATACAAGAGCAGTCCGCCGCCTTTGCCGTCTGCGGTTTTGCAAGTTGGAGTACGGCGGTGACGAAAAAACGCGGACCTCAGCCCCGGCGGTCCTCGCTACTCGCTTCACATGCGCTAACGGCTTTGTGGTAGAGTGGCCTGGAACCTGAGACCTCGCGGTGGACCTTTCCAAAGGAGTCGTGCCATGAGCGCGGCCAGATATGCTTTTCTCGGCCTCAAAGCCATCGTTCTTGCCATCGGACTAACCGTCAGCTTCATGATCGGCTCCGTCGTCTCGGGCTTGGGCAGGCCCGCAGCCTCTTCCGGAGCGGCGGTGGTGAAGGCGGCAGCGGCACAGCCGGATCCCACAGCTGTTTTCCTTCTGCTTTTTATTTCCTGCCTGGTTCAAGCCCTTGTCGTCATTTACCTGGTGCGCCAGGCGCAGTGGCGCGGATGGAAGATCACCGCGGCGCTCTTTCTGGTCTTCTTCAACACCTTTGTGCAGGGATCGATTGAATCCTCCGTGTACCTGAAGGGGAAAGTACCTGTCCAGTTCACGGCGCAGATGCTGATCACCGGCCTGGTCATCGGATTATTGTTTGCTCCCTTCGCCGTCTGGGTTTTGGGAGCTTGGCGAGCTGCACCAGCCACACCACGGGTCGAGCACGCGCGATGGTCACCCGGCGACTGGGCAGGCAAGATTGCCGCGCTGGCCGTCGTCGCCCTCGCCGTTTATTACCTCTGCGGCTACTTCATCGCATGGCAGAGTCCGGCAGTGCGCCAGTTTTACGCTGGTTCAACAGAGCTGAAGAGCTTTTGGAGCCAGATCGCCGGGATTTGGTCTGCTACGCCCTGGATGTTCCCGTTTCAGGCCGCGAGGGCATTGCTTTGGGTGGCCATGACGCTTCCGGCGATTTGGATGCTGCGCGGCAGCCGCGCGCGAGTGGCGTTGGGTGGGGCGCTGATGTATGCGGCTCTTGGCGGGAGCACCATGCTGCTTCTGCCCAATCCTCTTATGCCACCCGCCGTTGCCCACGCGCATCTGGTTGAGACTACGGCTTCAGGCCTCGCGTTCGGAGCACTTGTGGGGTGGATCATGGCGCGGCGCGAGAATCCTGCCGCCAGGGAGTTGCCCACGCCCAAAGTGGCATGATCGCAGATGCTCGCCTTATTGGGCCTGCAATCTCGCAAACGGTTTCGAAATTCTGAAATATTGAATCTGGAGGGGGTAGCGCAGTCCGCCGCCTTTGCGGTCTGCGGTTTTTTTAACTGGGGTACGGCGGTGAGGAAAAACCGCGGACCTCAAACCCAGAGGTCCTCGCTACTGGCTACAATATTGGGCAACGGCAGGAAGCGCTGCCTCATCCGGCGTGCGCCGTGGTGATTGCCGTGGGTGGCTGATATGAAGTTTGATTTGGAACGATTTGTTGAGGCTCAGAATCCCGTGTACGCGCAGGTGTGCCGTGAGTTGCGGCAAGGCTGCAAGCAGGGGCACTGGATGTGGTTCATCTTTCCCCAGCTTAAAGGCCTGGGGCAGAGTTTCATGGCAGAGAGGTTCGGAATTTCTGGGGCTGATGAAGCTAAAGCTTACCTGGCGCATCCGGTTCTCGGGCCCAGGCTGGCAGAGTGTACGTCGCTTGTGAACCACGTGGAGGGAGTCTCCGTTGACGAAATCTTCGGTTACCCCGACACGCTGAAATTCCGCTCCTCGATGACTCTGTTCGCCCATGTTTCATCCGGCAGCAACGTCTTTGCCGATGCCCTGGAAAAGTATTATGGCGGTGAGCCCGACCAATTGACGCTCGAAATGCTGAGTGGGTAGAGAGTGTTTGCGCCATCGGCCGGGTAGCGCAGTGACGAAAGCCCGCGGACCTCAAACCCAGCGGTCCTCGCTACTGGCTGGCGCTTGAATTACGGTTCAATGCCTATGAGGATAAGCGGGACTGCCGGTACGCCTCTGCCCTGCCGGACAACGTTGTAGAACTCGCCCTCAAAGTAGGGGACCCCGGAACTCATCTCTGCCTGAAGGGACTTCATCGGGAGAATCTCTACTCCCACGTCGATGCGGTCACCGACGTAGAAGGCGAGATGCTTAACGAAGAGGTCGTAAGCAACGAATGCGTACTTGCCGAACTGCACCTCCACTGCAACCCGATCCTTAACGAAGTCGGTTTGATTGTAACTGTAAATTGGTATCTCGCCCGCTGCTTCTATTTCGCTTTTTTGTTCGTCGGCAGACATCGTTAGCGTCTTACGAATCAATCTTTCGCTCTTCGTTACCCATTAGCCAACTCTACTTTCTCCCGATGCTTTTCGGTGTAGAAGTTCTCGGATGCGAACCGCGACTTGTGTGCGCCGCGGCCCTCGCACCAGCTATTTTCACCTTGGCAACGCCCGTTTCATCGTAGTCAGGGTTCATACCGCGTCGCCAGGAACGCTCCTGTCGAAGGGCGCATTCCTTTTCCTCGAAGGCTCTGATGTCGGATACGAATCCACGTTGAATACGGACAGCAATCCATATTCTCCTGGCCCGCGCCTTATTCATGGCGACTTCCTCCTCTCGTTAGCCTCCTGTGCCAGTCAAACACGTTACGGTACTCAAAAAAGGTGCACAGTTCGCGGAGCCTGCTCGCCCTAAACGTTGGTCGGCCCACCTGTCGCACAAAAAGCGCTCGGCGCTCATCGTTTGACACGATGCCAAATCGCATCGGCCCATTAGGGAGAGTCAAGTGAACGTCATTGAAGCGCAACAGACCGCTGTAAATCGGCGTGGAGTGTTCCACTTCGTAAAACGCCGCTGGGCGATCGCCGCCACGCTCCAGCCAGATTACGTCTATTTCTTCTGCAACCTCCCTGACCAGCGCAAGCGAGGGCGGAAGTGCATCCCTGAGCCTAAAGCGGGAGGTCAGATTCCAGTCGAGCCTACCCCTGTCGTTTGTGGGGACCCAGACATCGAAGCCCTTAGCGTCACCGATCCCTCCGAGGAGGGTCTGGACCTGCACATGAGATAATTTCGGGAAAGCCATGCCGAGAACCCCGACCCGCGACTCAAGGTAGTCCCACCCAAGATAGCTTTCCACGTTGAATCGCCCGGCGTTGGCGATGTAGAGCTCGGTCGCACCGACCTGCTCATAGACCTGAGCTTTGTATTGGCCGTCGCTTGCAGGTGTCATTCCCGAAAAGACTTCCTCGAACTCCTCAAACGGCACAAAAAGCGGCTCGACTTGGCCGTCCCAGACAAAGCAGACGACCCCAATGCGGCCTTCGAGCGTTTGAAGATCAATTTTCCGCAGCCCAAAAAACGTACGATTACCCGGATGTTTCTTCGAGTACCGAAAATACAGTCTTGCTTTCCCGTCGGCGATATCGAAAAGCGACTGGCTGTCATCCAGCTTGCGAGGTACACCGAATCGCCTCTGCAATTCGTCAAGAAAGGCCAGTTTTACCGGATTAGGCATGGGAGTCGGAGGTTGTTAATTATCCAAGGGTATAATCGCGCCGTTGTCAACGTAGTTGCCTACTTGCCAGCAGATACTACCGCCGGGTGATAAAGCACGCACGCACTCCGTAATGACCCGCTCCTGGTCCCGGAGGTAGAGGTCAAGGTCCAGTCGCTTTTCGTACTCCTTGCCGATGTTGTACGGGGGCGAGGTCACGATTAACTGAAGAGATTCGCTCGGGATTGTGTTCAGCAAATCGAGGCAGTCGCCGGGGTAAACCACGACATGCTCGGAAGGGACAAACTCTTCCGAAATCCGATACGTTCCGGTGGATGCAAATTGTTTATTGAGTTTCACTGCTGTTCCCTCATCCCACGATATCGGAACCTAAGAATACAATATTTAGACAAACATGCATACCATGTGCAACATCGATTCCCGCATACTCCTGCATAAGGGCAGGGTAGCATAGAATCTCACTGCATCGAAGAATACGACCGCAGGGCGTGTACCGCAGTCAGCCGCCTTTACGGTCTGCGGTTTTTTAAACCGGGGCATGGCGGTGACGAAAAACCGCGGACACCAAACCCGGAGGCGTTCGTTTCTTGCTCACTTTGCTTTAGGCGGAACAGTGTAGTACTGGTATGACATCTTCCAGGTAAATTCTTTGCCCGGATCGACGTTCATGGTGATGAAGGGTTCCACCGCCAACACCGTCCGGATTGACCACAGGTTGAGGTGAACTAAAGGATGGTCTCCGGTTATTCGCATGCCGGCACCGACTTTACTGTTCTCAATGCGAATCTCGTTGTCTTTGGGGCTGTCATTGAACCCCCCAATGGGGGTTTCCATGAGATCTTCTTTCTGCAGCGCCTTCAAGTAAACAACCTGGTTTCCTCTGATTTCGGCAAATTCCCCGTCGGGAGGGTGGGCCAACTGAATCTGGAATGGCACCGCGATCGTGAAATCAGGACCCGGGGGCTGCTTATCGAGTACGAGAAAATTGTGATTGTATACTCTGCTCCGAATGGTGCGGCGGCCGGTGTTTTTCAAACTGTGTTCCAACACCATTTCTGGCTTCCCTTCGATCAGCCGCACAGTCTTACGATAGATATAACCGTAGCCCGAAGACGGATCGGTTAGCTCCTGGGTGAATTCCACCGAGTCGCGGCGCCGCTTGACAGTCCATTTGCCCGGATCCACGATTTCATACTGCTTGACGTAATCGTAAGGGTCCTTATCCTTTCGGAGTACTCCCACACCGATTTTGATAAATGTCCCGCCCACCCTGGCCTCATCCCATCCCAAAGCCGTCCCATTGGTCTGGAACTCCTCCACGGGACCTGAGGCCGCGGAACACGGCGAGGCAATGATCTCAGACCCGGCATAACGGTAGTCGTGCACCTTCGGATCTAGTCCGTCGAACCAGGGCCCATAATATTCGTGGCCTTTGTATTTCAGGCTGATGATCTCTCCTGACCAATCAAACCTGGTCCCGCGATAGTACCCCTTCCTGGAGTCGGGCAGGTACAGCTTCACTTGGATTTGACCGTTGCTAATCTCCGCGGACGGGAAATCGGCTCCTGCCAGTTTCCGGCCAGACGCGAGTGTGAACAGCCCGGTCCCTGCCAGCGAAACGATCAATCTCAATTTCCAACTTGTGTTCATCATTTCGGCCTCACCGGGCGGTTCCGGTTTAGCAGTTCGATCCGCAGTCAGCGGTCCCCTGCTTACATGTGCCACGTTTCTGGTCCAGATTATAATGCGAGTTTCGTGGAATTCGTAGGAATCACTAAAGTGAACACAATGGGAGTGGGCGAAGACACCCGTCGCGCCGCGACTTGGGCGGCGAACTCTTCGGGCGTTCGATACCCCAGCGCACAAGCCTGGGTAGCGCAGTCCGCCGCCTTTGCGGTCTGCGGGTTTTCAAATTGTGGTACGCCGCTGCGGCAGCCACGCATACATTCCAAACTTCGGAACGTATGCGCGACCCCCAGTCTTAAATCACCGGAGTAGGCGTGGACAGCGCCGTCATCACCTCTTTAAACTCGTACCTGCATCCCTCGACCTGATCCCACGGCCCGGTCTCGTACTCCAGTGCAAAGGTTCCCTTGAATCCGCTCGCCAGCATAATCCTGACCGAACGCTGCAGGTCATTCTTGTTGCCCCAGCGGTCCCAATATTTCGCGTGCACGTTTGTATGCGCATAGGGGGCCAGCGCCTTCAGCCCGTTGAACAACATATAATGCTGCTCCCAGTTGGCAAAATCGGGCGAAGCTTCGCAATACGGATGGTTCACTTCGTCAACGATTGTCCGGATATTGATCGGGTCAGCCGCAAGCCCCCAATGGTTCTCCAGCGTGACGCGAATTCCGTAGTTGCCGCCGAAATCCGCCATCTCCTTGTAGGACTCAATCGCCGCCGCGAGCATCGGAACGATATCAATGTTGCGCGGATATCCGTCGCCGGGCCCGCGCGGCACCGCATTCGGACGGATGCTGGGTCCGAGCGCCCGCGGCGAGTTCATCCGCATCGACTTCATCCCGAGCACGGAAAGCCCCTCGATCCATCGCTTCCCCATCGCCACGCCAGCCTTGCGAAGCGCGTCTTTTTCAGACGACCCGTACTCCGCCAGATTCGTCGGCGCGTTATTGGAAATGTGCTGCACCTTCATGCCGGTTTTGACACAAATGTTCGCCAGCTTATCCAGCCACTTTCTCCCCGAAGGGCTCAACGGATCAAATCCTTGATCAGCGGATCCCTCCGGGAAGTACATGCTGTTGTCATCCACATCGCCAAAGAACCCCGAAAACAAATCCATATGCGTCACGCCGGGAAACGTATCCTTTGAAAACTGCGGAAAATCAAGCAGTGTGATTTCGCCATACTTCGCCTTTTGCTCCGCTGGCGTGGGAAGTTTCGCCCGTGCTGCCTCCGCAGCCTTCGCCACCGCCAACGGCCCGGCCGCATTCGGATCGTTCATCACGTCCGCGGGCTCCGCCGGACGTTGCCTGCCGCGTCTGGGCCCGGTATAAGGCCGTGTCTTAAAGAGGTTGCGCACCCCGTAGGAGTTGGCAGCAATTCGCTCAAGGTTGAACTTTTCGACTTCCGCCTGAGCCTTCGCCGCCTCCTGGGGCGTCATCACGGCTCCTGCCGCAGCCAAGCCAATGCCCGCAGCTTTAAAGAAGTTGCGCCTGTCGAGTGTCATTTTCCCGGTTCCAATCTTGTCGTCCATGGAGGGTGTCCTTTCTCGGGGAGTTCGTCAAAAAACGCGCCAGTATACCACAGTCCGCAGATCATAACGGGATTGTCCCTTACCCCAAGTATCGCGATTGGACCGTGGAATGTCTGTCCTGCAACGGCGAGACGGTGTTGGCGCATGTGTCCCGTGTCTGGAGTAGATGATCGTCTTGTAGCATCTGCGATCTCGCGAAGCGAGATTGGGTAACGCCGACGCCGTTATAGACGGGCTGCGGTTCTTTCTTAAATTGGGGCATGCGGTGACGAAAAGCCGCGGACCTCAACCCCGGAGGTCCTCACTACTAGCTTAACCGAAGGGGTATCGCGGATAAAGAGTCCACTACCCGCTTAAGGAGATAGGGGAGGCGGCCGCGTGGGCCGCCTCACGGAGGAAGGCCTTGTCTTCTCTGCTCAGCCGCCGTACGGCCCGTTGTGGCAGCTATAGCAGCCAATCACCGTGCCCTTGGGGAATGTTTTCCCTGCCATCGTGCGGTCGGCCAAGGTTTTCGACAGAATGGTCCCCATGTAGTCCGTCCCATGACACGCCTGGCAGGCGGACAGGTCTTGCGAAGCCGCATTTTCATGGTTACTGACCCAAGATGCCCCGATGGGGTGCAGTCCGTGCGGTCCCCCGTTGATAGTGTTCGGGGTGGAGGCGTGGCATGCCGTGCACTCCGCGAGCGTCCCTGTGTGGCCTTGCAGGTTGGTGCTCATGACGTTGTCGTTCACGATGGAAGTGTCGAATATGGCGTGGGTTGAACCGTGGCACCCCTCGCACTGGAGCCCGCCGTGCCCTTTCGAGAAGCGATACAGGGAAAGACCGGATGAGGGCGTGTCGGGGTTGGTGGCAAAGGTGGCGTCCGGCGTGGTGCGGAACGTGCTCCCGCTTGAGAACGCTGAAGTGTATACGATCTGCCCGGCGTTGCTGGTGGCGGTGCCCGTGTGGCAAGTTTGGCAGCTGGGCTCGTCGAGCCAACCCTGCCGTGTGGTGCTCGCCAAGTAGCTCATCGGGCCGTGGCAGTTCTGGCATTCGAGCAGTTTGGCACCCGTGCTGGTGGTCAGGTTCGCCATCACGCCCCGCAGGCACTGCGTCTTGGGGCCGGGATGGCAGTTGTAACAGGTGCTCCGCGTCGTTCCCGCCTGCATGGTCTGCCCGGTGGCCGGGTCAATCACGCCGGCGTGCAGGCTATGCATTGAAGTGGTCAGCGCCGGTACGCCGGTATAGCCGGGCTTCGAAAGTGCGTTCGAAGCATGGCAGTTGTCGCAGAAAATAGGTCCCTCTGTGTTCACTGTCTCCACGAGTCCGGAGGGGCTGTAGCCAGCCGCCTGAGCCGCAGCCTTAAAGAGCGTGCTGCCCGCCCAGCGGTCATCGTGCTTGCGCAGAATGTTCAGCTTCGTGTCCTGCGCCGGGTCGGAGGTGTTTACCCAGCCACCCGCGGGCTCGGCCGCTGAGTAGCCGGAAGTGGAGGAGTGGCAGGTCGAGCAGGTCATCTCGTCAGAGGTCGGAAGCACAATGTCCTGCGTGGCCAGCACCGTTCCTGAGGAGTTTTTCGCCACCAGGCGCATCATCGGGAAGTAGTTCCGGCCATAGGAGCCGGTGGTGGAATCCGCGAAAGGCGTGATCGGGATACCCGTCGCCACCCAGGTACTGTCGCTCGTACTGAAAGTCATGGATTGCGGGACGTTTCCGGACCCCGGCATACGGAAGCCCGCCAACCCCTCATCCGGCAACAAATTGGGAAACCCCAAAAAGTTCGCATAGTCCCAGAAGTTTGTCTTGCCGATCGAGGTAGTGTTCAGGGTGTGGGTGAGCGGATCGCTGACCGCCTGGTATGTCAACGTATATCCGGTGGGGGACACGATCAAATTGCCGGAAGGATCGATGAGCTGAGCGTGGATGGTGTTGTAGGGAGGGAGAACTCCGAAAACGCTGTAGTCCGCCCCGTCGAAGCAGTGCATGCCGAGGTCGTTCCAGCCAATCAATTTGTAGGCGCCGGTGCCAGTGCCGCTGCCGCCGCTGGTCGAAGTGCTGAGCAAAAGCGTCACCACCACATTCTGGGCGGTCCCGCCGGAAGCGATGGACACCGTGCCGTTATAAGTCCCCGCGGCCAAGCCGGTCAAGTTGACGGAAACGGCCAGCGTCTGGTTGGTGGCTAAGGAGTCCGAAGGCGAGATGGACAACCACTGCGTCTCGCCGTTCTGCACCGAAGCAGTCGCCGTGAAGCGGGTGCGCTTGGATGCCGTCACGGCAATCGACTGCGCCGTCGGGAGCGGACCATTCTGAACCGCATTGAAGGTCAGCGAGGTGGGGCTCACGCTTACGACTGTGTTTTTTACTTGTTCTGCTTCTGCTCTGACCAAACTCGCGCACCTGACATTGGCCAACAGGCATACAGTCACAAGGATTACACGCCAGTGTTTCATGAATGCTCCTCCTCTTTGGTCATTTTAACCATTTAGTTACACAGCAACTTATTAAGCAACGCCCAATTATGCAACAGTTCATCGGAGGTGGCTGGGCAGAACCTCATCTCTGTTGCCAATCGACATCTAGCAACTGTCCTTATTGGGTCATAACCTGCGCCGTTGAGACAGCAATAAAACTGCCATATTGTGGGTACAAAATTACGCTATCGCAGCCAATCGGGGTTTCGGAGCTTAACTCCAACTAATGCTTAGGCGTAGGAACAAGTTTGCGGTCCTCCCTGGCCAGGCTATTAATTCACGCCGCGGAGCCTGAACCAAGGTGAGGCGAGCGGTCCAGACAAATTGTGCGGTTCATCACACGAACATTCTACTCAAAGCTGTAAGAATTTCACGATGCCGCGGGCGGAGGGTGTACGCTGTTGCTGACCAGGGGGACGACTATAAGGTTCGAGCGGGTAACGCAGTCCGCCGCCTTTGCCGTCTGCGGTTTTGTAAGTTGGAGTACGGCGGTGACGAAAAACCGCGGACCTCGACCCCGGAGGTCCTCGCAACTCGCTTCATCCCGCCGGAGCACCGATGGCGGGCCACGGAGATATTTCGTGACCTCGAATCACACACCCGGATAGATCGGCGCGCGTGCCGGCCACGCAGTCAGGGGGGCGACGTATATGAGAGAGTTCAAGATTTCGGCGAGAACCTTCCCGACTCCCAGACATGATTCAAGGATCATGTTGTTGGTTTCAGCTGCTGCGCTGGCCCTGTCATTCGGCATACTCTTCTTCATTGGCTATGCTCCCGGCTCCCTTGTCCACCGGCTTGGGCCCCCGCTGGTATGGGTTTTGGTTCTCGTTATTCTTTGTACTCTTGCAACATACATTTTGATGTTGCGGAGAAAGTGGGAAAGGGTCAGGCACGATCTTAGCTATGCGTTGGACAAGGACGAATTGACCTGCAAAATGCCGGGGAGACCGGATGTGCAAATCGCGCTGCAGCAGATCCAATCTCTCTATGAACAATCAGGGTATCTCGTCGTCACTGGCGGAGACCCGGCACGAAGAATAGCCGTTCCAAGAAAAGTAGAAGATTTCGAGCTGCTCCGGACAGAGTTGTTGAGATATGCCCCCCTGTCTTCTCCGCCGTGGAGTTACAGGCTTAAGGTCGGATGGGTCACACTGCTTCTGTACATCATCTGCTGGGTGCTGCTGCTCTGGTCGGGCGACGCCCACACAATACGGCTGGCGGCCGTCGGTGTTGTCGTCTTGCTCGGATGGGATTCCTTCATACTCCACCAGCGGATGCCCCGTGGCCGTGCACGGATCACGTTGTGGGTCGCGCTGGGTTCATCCTGGTTATTAACTGCAGGCGTGATCTACATCAGAGCTTTTGGAGGGAGGCTGTAACAGACAGGCAGCGCCACTCACCGAAAAGACAGCCGGCTTGCGGACAGCTCCCCTGCAGGTGTAAAAACTTAGGAGTAAGCATTGCGCGGAGTGGGGCGCTGACCTGCCCCGGCCCCAAAAGGAGGAATCCTGATGAAACGCATCCGACGCTTGCTCAATCCCAAAACCCCGAATGGCGCGTGGACGCCCGTGCTCGCGGGCGTGATTCTGATTGCGACCGCGGCCGTGGCCATGACCCTGGTGCCACAAGCTCAGCGCGGTTTAAGCACCCCCAAGCGGCCGGTCCGCATCGTTGAAGACAATCCTTATAATGACTGGCTGGACGGCCCAGTCAGCTATATCATCCATCCCGGAGAACGCTCGGCTTTTGAGAAGCTCACCACCGACGAGGAGCGTGACCAGTTTATCCGGCAGTTCTGGGAGCGGCGGAATCCCAATCCCGGCAGCAAGACGAATGCCTTTAAAGAGGAATTTTACCGGCGCGTCAATTTCGCCGACGCACACTTTGTCGCGGGATATCCCGGATGGAAGAGCGACCGCGGACACCTGTACATTCTCTACGGCCCGCCGGACGAGATCCAATTCCATCCTAGTGCCACGCCTCATCCCTTCTCGGTCTGGAAGTATCAGCACCTGGCACGGCTTGGCAATAACGTCACTTTCAGGTTCGTCGAACAGAGCGGCAATGGCGACTACCGCCTGGCATCCCCACCCTGGAAATAACGCCTGAATTCCGCCGAGCATCAGCGATAACATGACCTTCACGTTTTTCGACGGAGATGGCAAGGGCAACTGTGCAAGGAATTTAACCCCCGCCACGGTCAGCGCCAGAAGAAGATTCTTTCGCCCCTGCCGGGGCTGGGTCTGTTTGGGGCGGGCTCTATTCCCATGGCTTGCGGCATGGGCAAGAGTCTTCCGCACCCTTCGGGCGCTTGTTCCGGGCAAAGGCACATCTGCTGCCGCGCCGTATCATGCGAACGCGAGGTTCACGTTTTCGATGGCTTCGTCGATTTCCTGATTGCTCTTGTAGCCGACGGTGACGGAATCGACGTGGGCGTGGCGGAAGGCGAACCGCATGGCTTTGCGGCGGTCGTCACGGTTGGTGAACTGGCCCTCGCCCACCAGCTTCATGCTGATGATGCCCATGCCTTTCTTGCGCGACTGCTCCACGTAATCGACCACTTCCGGCACGTTGCCCAATCCGTTGGTGGCATAGTTTTCGGCGTCCATGCGCACGCCCTTGTGGTTCATCCGGACCATGGCGATCTGGAGCCACTTTTCTCCCGGCACCTGCCGCAGCGCCGGAAGGCCGTGGACCGAGGCGCCGCGCCCCAGCACGATCTTCTTCTGCTGCGCTTCGGAGATGCCGTCCTGCCAGCGGAGGCTGGCCGTGGGCCAGTCAGCAAAGTGCTGGTAGTGGAGCAGGCAAATATCGAAATAATCAGTGTTGGCCTGCTTGCGCAAATCGTCAATCGTCTTCATGGGATCGACGCCCTGGCGCGTGGTGAGCTTGGTCATCAACTGATAGCTGTCGCGCGGAATGCCCTTAAGCGCGATGCCGAGCATGCGGTGCATATCGGTGTAGGACTCTGCCGTTTCGAAGAAGCGAATGCCGCGGTCGTAGCCGTAGCGGACTAGGCGGTTGAATCTCTCTTGCCCCAGGTCGCGCTGGATCCGCCCGTTGAAGGTTCCGGTGCCGAAAGCAAGCCGCGTCACTTTCACGCCGGATTCACCGAGCGTTACCAGGTCCGTCGCTGCTGGTGTTGCCCCTTTCAGCCCCAGCGTTCCGGCACCCGCCAGCGCCGTCGCCGCTAATCCGGATTTCAGAAAATCGCGTCGGGAAAAGTTAGCCATTGCCGCACCTCCATTGGCCGCATCTTATCATGGGTTGATTTGGGATTTTGGGGGAAAGTGTGAGAAACTTCACACCGCGACAGGGCCCAGTTTCGCCAGAACGGCAGGCCCGATTGAGCGGCCACGCGGCGGCGCGCCTCGGTGCTTTGGAATGGGGCCGCAGCGGCGGGCCGGGCCGTTCACTGGGGCTTCGTCTTACTTTTTCACCGGCCGCGTGCTATCCTTAAAAAGCAGTCTGAAAAGGGGGAATCGGGGCATGGAAACAAGGAATCCGGTTCTGAAATCGCGCACGTTCAGCGGCTACGCAAGACCCATCGAACTCGGCGAAGGCATGACCATCCAGGGAACGGTGAACAAGACCGGCATCCTGCTGTTGCTGGCCTTTGCGTCCGCGGCCTGGGTGTGGCAGATGTCTTACACTTCGGGCAATCCGGCGGCGGTTGGCCCTTACGTGATGGTGGGGGCGATTGGCGGCCTTGTCGTGGCGCTGGTCACCGTCTTCAAGCAGAACTGGGCGCCGATCACGGGCCCGGTCTATGCGCTGCTGGAGGGGCTGGTGCTGGGCGGCGTCTCCGCGATGTTTGAAAGCCTCTATCACGGCATCGTGATGCAGGCAGTGGGCTGCACGTTTGGCGTGCTGGCCTTCATGCTGCTGGCTTACAAGTCCGGCTTGATTCGCGTCACGGAGAGGTTCAAGACCGGTGTGATTGCGGCCACGGGCGGAGTGGTGCTGGTCTACGTGGCCTCCTTGGTGCTGGGCTTTTTCGGCATACAGATTCCGGGGATTTTTGGCAACGGGCCGATCGGCATCCTCTTTTCGCTGGTGGTGGTGGGCATTGCGTCGCTGAACCTGGTGCTGGACTTTGACGCCATCGAGTGCGGCGCGGCGGCCGGCGCTCCCAAGTTCATGGAATGGTACGGCGCCTTCGCTCTGATGGTCACGCTGGTCTGGCTGTATCTCGAAATCCTTCGTCTGCTTTCCAAGTTCCAAAGCCAGCGGTGAGGGCGGCGCAAATCCTGAGAACAAAGGTCGGGCAGGGTTCGGGACGTGGGAACCGGGGCGCTCAGAAGGCAAAGCCAGTCAGTTCAAATCAAAGAACAACCTTTGCGGGCCCGCTGTGGCCGGAGATTCCAGGGAAGAAGCAACATGAGTCAGCTTTTTGACAAGCTGTTTGACGCGCGCGGCCTGAGCTGCCCGATGCCTCTTATAAACGCGCGAAAAGAAGCCGGAAAACTGGAACCGGGCCAGGTGCTGAAGGTACTGGCCAGTGACCGCGGCTCGATTGCAGACTTCCAGGGCTGGACCAAAATCGCCAAGGACGTGGAACTGCTGGGCCAGGAAGAAGAGTCCATGGACGGAGCAAGCGTGTTTGTCCATTACGTCAAGCGGACCGCCTGAGGAGATACGCCGATGGGAACCAGTATTGATACAAGAGCCGGCGAAGAAAAATCCCGCGTGCTGGCGCTGGAAGAAAAGGTGCAGGAACTCACCCGACGGCTGCAGGATCTGGAAGAACGCACGCCGGAAGACCGCGTGGCCATTGTTGTCTTCTCCGGCGACCTGGACCGCGTGCTGGCGGCCTTTATCATCGGCACTGGAGCTGCGGCCATGGGCCAGCAGGTGAGTATGTTTTTCACCTTTTGGGGACTGAGCGTTCTGAAGAAGAATTCGGAGTTTTCCGGAAAGACATTTTTCCAGAAAGCCATGGCCATGATGTCGCCGTCATCGAGCCTTGAGCTTCCCGTCTCCAAAATGAATTACTTCGGCGTGGGTGCCAAAATGCTGCGAACGATGATGAAGCAGAAGAACGTCAGCTCGCTGGAAGAGATGATCTCGCTGGCCCGTGAGCTGGGGGTGCGCACCGTCGCCTGCGAAATGTCGCGCGATGTGATGGGCATCAAGGATTCCGAGCTTGTTGCGGGGCTTGAGCACGGCGGCGTTGCAACCTTCCTGGCGGACGCGCTGAAGTCGCGCACCAGTCTGTTTATCTGAACTTTCTCAAGAGCTGAAACCCTCGGCACAAGAAGGGCGTCGTGTCCACCGGGTTGTCACCGCCCGGTTATCGCAGGGTGACGATGGTGGCTCCCCAGCCGCCCGCCTGCTCAGGCGCGTCACCGAAAGATGCAACGAAAGGCGTGCGGCCCAGCACGGCGCGGACGATCCGACGCTGCACGCCGATGCCGCGCCCGTGAATAATGCGGATGTTTTTCAGTCCCATGTTGTGGGCTTCTTCCAGATACGCCTCGACCACCTCTTCCACTTCTTTCGGCCGCACAGAATGCAGGTCAAAAACATCGGTGATGGGAATGCGAACAGGTTCGTCGTCAATCGGCATGGCGCTTCCGGCATTATGCTAACACGAAGCAACGAAGTGGAGTGTTGCCGCCACATATGCTTCAGCGGTTCATGGCAATGTTTGACTATATTCTTTCGCAGGAAGTTTCCTGATTTCGCTCTCGAACTGCTCCTTGCTCATGACGCAAATGTGGTAGACAGCGATTCTGCAATAGCGCCACGAGCGCCGGGCGCGTTGTTCGGACCTGCTGCAAGCAGGCTTTCGTTACTTGGAAATATCGCTTCGCCCGGACGCCGCGTTCCTGTGCAATCTTATTCGGCGTTTGACGCTGGAAGGTGCCGAGCGGGCGCGGGCTGGTATAATCACTTGTCATGCGTCCTGAGTTCACGGGGATTGCCTTTCAGGATCCAGCAAAAGCCGAGAGCAACGTCGAACGCCTGACGGGGCAGTTGGCGCCAGGGCTGGCGGTTCCGGTGGCGTCGCTGCTGGCGCATTCGCCTGACCCTGACGGAGCCTTGAATCTGCTGGAGCGCTACGTGCTTGGCGCGCCCAAGGACGTGCTGAAAGACCTGGCCCGCTATCCCACCGCGCTGACCTACCTGGTGGCCATCTTCGGTTACAGTACTTTTCTGGCGGAGAGCTTTTTTGCCGACCCTTCCCTGCCGGCGCAGTTTGCGCGCGACCGCAAATTCACCAAGCTGAAATCGCGGGAAGAACTGATGCAGGACTACGCGCGGTTTGCCACCACGCATCCGGACGTGTGGCTCTCCGCGCAACTGGCGCGATTCAAGCGCCGGAACTATCTGCGCATTGTTCTGAAAGACGTGCTGCGGCTCTCGACGCTGGGCGAGACCACGCTGGAACTTTCCATGCTGGCGGACGTGATGCTGTGGAACACCCTGATCTTCTGCGACCAGGAACTGCAAAAGCGCTACGGCCAGCCGCAGTATCGTGACGCCCAAGGCCGCATTGTGCGGAGCGGCTTCAGCATCGTCTCGCTGGGCAAACTGGGCGGCAACGAACTCAACTACAGTTCAGATATTGACCTGCTTTTTCTCTATGAAAAAGACGGAGAGACGGCGGGCGGCAGCGAACCCGACTCCATCATCAGCAACAAGGAATATTTTGTGCGGCTGGCCCGCGCCATCACGCGCACCATTACGCAGTCTACTCCGCAGGGCCAGGTCTTTCGCGTGGACTTGCGCCTGCGTCCTGAAGGCGAAATGGGCGATCTGGCGATCAGCCTGAAATCGGCGCTGGAGTATTACGCAAGGCGCGCTCGGGAGTGGGAGTTGCAGATGCTGATCAAGGCCCGGCACTCGGCGGGACAAACGCGCGTGACCCGCGACTTGCTGCGCGGAGTGGAACCGCACATCTACGGCTCGCCTGCCGACTTTGCCGCCGTTGAAGCCGTGCTGCTGTCGCGCGAAAGAATTTCACGGAAGCTGGAGCAGAGCCAAAGTGACGCCATCGACGTCAAGCTGCACCGGGGCGGCATTCGTGACATTGAATTCCTCACCCAGTGCCTGCAGCGACTGCGCGGCGGCGAGGACCGCTGGGTAAGGTCCGGCGGAACCTTGCTGGCGTTGCGCAAACTGAATGACAAGGGATGGATCAGCGACCGTGATTACGCGGCCCTGGTGAGCGCCTACGAATTTCTCAGAAACGTGGAACACCGCGTGCAATTTGAGTTGGGACTCCAAACCCACCGCGTGCCAACGGAGGCCGGCGCGCTCGACCGCCTGGCCCGCCGCACAGGAATCGATAGCAGCCACTCGCCGCGTAAAAAACTGCTCCGAAAGATCGAGGACACCTTCACCACGGTGACAGAAATTCACCAGCGGATTGTGCGGCCCGATGCCACGCCCGTCCCGGGTACGGCCTACGCGCTGACGCCATTGATTGTGCCCGTCGGCGATCAGGCCCCGCATTCCTATCAATCATTGCTGGAATATCTGGACGCCCAGGCCCCGGAACTTGCCGAACTGGTCAGGAATGCCAGGCTTCCCGAACGCACGCGCAAGAGCGTGGCGCGGCTGTTTGGCGCTTTGCTGGCCCATCCGGAGGGATTCAGTTATGCGCGCCAGCAACCGGTCTGCGTGGAACAGGCGCTCAAAATCGGCGCTTCGAGCGACTACCTGACAGGCCTGCTGGTTCACCACCCGGAAGACATCTCCGCCCTGGACCACAAGGAAGTTGCACGCTCCGCGCCAGAAGATCAGCCCGAAATGATCGCCGGACTGGAAAGGGCGATCACCATGGAGCCCTTCGCCTGGGTCACCGAAGGATCATTCGACGTTCGGGAAAAGATGGCGCTGCTGAGGCGAAATTTCCGCGCGACGGTGCTGGAACTGGGTTCCGCCGACCTGATGGAGTTGGGGGACATTTATCCGCGCCTGGAGCGATGGACCGAGTTGGCAGGAAGGTCTGTGGCCAGCGCGCTGTGGGTCGGGCATCAGGCGCCGGAAGGCGCGGCGCAAGCTCAATCCGTCGCTATGAAGGAGCTGCCGCTGGCGATACTCGGCCTGGGCCGGCTGGGCTTGAGCGAATTCGATCTCGCTTCCGACGCCGACCTGATGTTTGTGACGCCTGCCGATACTCCGCGCGAAGAGGTCGCGCGATGGATGCGCCTGGCTGAGAAGACCATCGAAGTCCTCTCAAGCTACACGCGCGAGGGAACGCTATTCGTAGTGGACACACGACTGCGGCCCCGCGGGCAGGAAGGCGAGCTGGTGCCAACACATGCGTCGCTGCTCAGCTACGTCAGGGAATCGGCCCAGGTGTGGGAAGCGATGACGTATTTAAAGGCGTGTCCGCTGGCCGGAAACGAGGAACTCGGCCGCAAGGTAGTGGACGACCTGCTGACTGCCGTCATGGACCGCTTCCAGAACTACCCGGACCTTGAAGGACAGTTGCTGACCATGCGCCGCCGCCTGGAAAAGGAAAAACACGTTCCCCCTGAAAACACCAAGACCGCTCCCGGCGGCTACTACGACGTGGACTTTGCCGTTTCCTACCTTCGCCTGCGCCATCGGGTGATGCTGGCGCCGGGCGCCAACATGGCGACCCAGATTGAAGCATTGCGCTCCGCCGGGGCCCTCAGCAAGCCTGACGCCAACTCGCTTCGCCACGGGGGCGCGTTTCTGCGAAGCGTTGACCATGCCGTCCGGCTGGTGACCGGCAAGGCGGCAGAAGGATTGCCTGCGCACGTTGGACATCGCGAATCTGTCGAAAACCTGACAAGACATTGGGGCCTTGTGCCGCCCTCTGCCACCCTTGCCGAGAAGCTGAAAGAAGCCCAGCAGGAAGTCCGCTACGTTTACCGGCGAATGCTGGGCTCTGACTAGACCGGCGATCTCGAAATCCCGATAATCAACAGATATTAAAAGGCAAGCACGCGGGGGAGTGACTTTGCCAAGGGCGCGATTTCGGCTCTTGACAATAGGCGAATAAAAAGCGAAAATAGACCCGGTGTCATTTAAGGAGTTGGGGCTATGCAATACCTCCCTGCCACGCCTGAAGTCAGTTTTCAACCGCCGGTCACCGCGGCGCCGGGTGCGCCTGCTTCTCAAAAGCTCATAGGCATTGCCCGCCTGGCGCAACAGAGCCCCCGAGTGCGCGAGAGGACAGGCGTGGAATACTTCTCTCTTCCTGCGCGTTCGGCCCTGAACCGTGAATCGAGCGGCCGGATGCCTTTTGCCTGGACGCTCAACCCCTATCGCGGGTGCGAATTCGGCTGCAAGTACTGTTACGCGCGCTATACGCACGAATTCATGGAAATACACGACGGCCGCGAATTTGAGCGGAAGATTTTTGCCAAGCTGGGCTCGCCCGAGCTGCTGCGCGCTGAACTCCGCCGGGCGCGTGACCGCGGCCTGCCCATTGCGCTTGGCACCGCGACCGATCCTTATCAGCCGGCGGAAAAGCAGTTTGAAGTCACGCGCGGCATGCTCAAGGTGTTCGGCGAATTTGAAGGCCTCGATTTTTC
>JAJYLL010000081.1 GCA_021787735.1 Acidobacteriota bacterium
TCCTTCAAGGTGAGTCCATCCTGCCTGGATGACGTCTTGGGAGCTTCTTCAGTGCTCTCGGGTAATGCTTTGCCAGCTCCGTCCGGCCCGCGAGGGCTGGTCAGACTTTGCACCGGTAGAAGCGCCAGAATCAGGGAAGCAATAGCAGGCAGGGTCCAGGTCAGGTGTCGCGTCAACAGGTTCCTCATTCTCGGGTGATCCACTGAGATTAATAACAGAGCTTGTTTCTCGTCAAGCTCAGATCAGGTACTTGTACTTTCTGTTTCTGGTCGCGTCGTGCCGGTGCCGGAAGCGACGACGCTGGCAATCCATCCACCAAAGAACGTGACCAGTGTTCCGATCACCACGTACCACGTCCATGCAATGTCGACGATGCCGCGTGCTTTGCCCACCACAATCAGGATCAGCACGGCTAATCCCATGATTGCACCGACCAATGCGCCCCGCGAGGTGGCGCGTTTGGTCAGGACGCCCAGCAGAAAGATCCCCAGCATCGCGCCGTAAGGTATCGATGCGATGGTCAGCGCGAGCACCAGGACGCTCTCATGGAGATATTGCGAAATGATTGCGATCAGGATAAGAACCGCACCCCAGAAAAGCGTCAGACCGCGCGAGACGCGCACGTAATGCTTCTGGTCCGCGTTGGGGCGGATGAACGGGCGGTAAAAATCCACCACCGAGCTGGAGGCTAGGGAGTTGAACGCAGCACTAAGATTAGCCATGGCCGCCGCTATAATGGCTGCAGTCAGCACCCCAGCAAGCCCCACCGGCAACTGCGTGATGACAAAAGTTGGGTAGATTTTGTCCGGCCGCGTAAACGGATGGGCCGGCGGATGAAAATGGTAGAAGGCAAACAGCACCACACCCACCACAAGAAACAGCGCGAACTGGAACAGAATCACGAGGCCGCTGGACAGCAGCGCGGCCTGGCTTTGCCGTTTGTTTTTTGCTGCCAGCAGCCGCTGCACGATCAACTGGTCCGTCCCGTGGCTGGCGCTGGTCAGGAAAGTTCCTCCGATCAGCCCCGACCAGAACAGGTAGGGATCGTGCCAGTTGAAATGGAAGTTGAAGATTGTGAATTTGCCGCCTGAAACCGCGGCCAGGTGTGCCACCTCCGTCCACCCGCCCGGCACCGCACGGACCGCCAGCAGCAGGGCAATAACGGTCCCGATGATGTAAATCGAAAGCTGCGTGACGTCGGTCCAGATCACGGCTGTCAGGCCGCCCTCAAAAGTGTAAAACAGCGTCAGGGCGGTAATAATCAGGACAGCCGTCAGGACTCCTGTTTTGAAGATGACTTCGATCACGATTGAAATTGCGAAAACGCGGACGCCTTCGGCCAGCGCCCGGCTGCCCAGGAACAAGCCTGCCGTGAAGACCTTGAGTCCGCGGCCGAACCGGCGCTCGATTAACTGGTAGGCGGTGTAGAGTTCACCGGCAAAATACTTCGGGATCAGGACAAAGCTGACGACGACCCGTGCCACCAGGTATCCAAAGACAAGCTGAAGAAATCCCATGTCGCCGGCGTAGGCGATTCCCGGAGTACTGATGATGGTCAGAATGCTGGTTTCTGCGGAAACCACGGAAAGCGCGATGGCCCACCAGGGAAGCTCGCGCCCGCCCAGAAAGTAATCGTGTAAGGTCTTCTGGCGCTTGCCGAAACGCGCGCCCAGCAGCGTTACAACCACCAGATAGACGATTACAACGATCAGGTCAACCCAGCTGAATGCCAATCATGCCTCGCTGCTTGTCAATTGCCGGGTGGCCGCAAATGAAATTTCAGGCCCCACCGCCGTTGAAGGACTGGCGCCACGGCACGCAAAAATCAAAGATACGGATGAACCAGCGAGTCTATGGAACTTGTGCGGGGGTGTCAAGAGGGACCGTCTGCGGTCAGTTCTGGCCATTTGTGTTGGCCGGAGATGCCTCGTCCTGATCCAGCGGGGGCAGTGGAATGGGGGGCGGAATTGGGGCCGGCGGCACGTCGCTGAGTTTTTCCCAGAAACTGCGGCTGCAATCATCGCCTTCGATGCTCTTCACACGCTGATAATGTGAGACGAGGTAGGCCCGCAGGGGCGCCACATGATTGGAGCCGCCGCCGGCCTCGGGCGGCATATCAAAATTGGATGACCAGTAGATGTATTTGACATCGTGTTTTTCAAGGCCCTGGATCGTCTGCTGGATCTGTTCTGGCCGCGTGTAGTCCGAAGAAGTTACATAAGGGATGGGCGAAGGGTCACGAAGATCGAGCAGATAATTGAGCACATTGTTTCCGAAGAAATAATCCCCTGGCTTCGTGTCTTTGAGAAGGAAATCTACCATTTGGTACTCGACCCGGCTGTACATGACCACGCGGCCAATCGGCAGTTTGACGACCTGCTGCCATCCCATCCAACGCTCACCGCATTCGCCAACGGCCAGGATGATGACAATCGCCCATAAGGCCGCGGTGCGGATCCGCAGAAAACGCCCGGGTGAATTCATGAACCAGACAAAGAGAATCACCCCGGGAGGCGCAGCACAGGAGACCCGCAGCCACGATGGCGCCGCAGCCACGCCAAGAAAAAGCATCAATCCCATGAGGGCAATCAGCACCAAGCGGTCCCAGGGCATGTCAGTTCGTTCAGTTTTTTCGTCCCGGTATCGAACAAAAAAGAGAATGTAAATCAGGGGTACTAACAGATAGATGGAAGCCCAGATGGCGAATACCGGCAATCGGTACCAAGGGTGCAAGACCGGCATATCGGTCATATAGACACTGAACCTGTTCCAGTGTTCCGAACGCCAGTAGCGAAGGCCGAACACGACGGTTTGAAAGAGGAATGTCTTGAGTCCGGCACTGAAAACGAAATATACATTGAACAGCACAGCCACAATGACAAATGGCGACCACAGGTAGAGTTGCGCCCGGCGGAAATTGATCCAGCTCATCTGGCGTGTTGCTGCGGCCCAGAGAAAAAACAGGCCCAGCGCCAGCAACGCCGGCAATCCCGTCGATTGCGTAAAGCACACAGCTACTCCGCAGAGGGCTCCGGCAACTACCAATCGCATCGCTGTTATTCTCTGAATCACCACAGCCAGCGCCGCGATCGCAAACACAGTGCTGAACCAATGGTGTGTGGCATCAAGATGGCTGCGGAAAGGAACTACCAAGAACAACGCCGCGGGCAAATAGGCTGCCTTGCCGGGAATGACTTTTCTGGCAATGACGATCATCAGGTAGGCGGCGCTGAGACCGAGCAGTATCAAGGTCCCGTTGGGAATCCAAGCCCGGTCCCCAAAAATCTTGAAAAGAATCAAGTAGAAAACTTCGGTTGCCGGCGGGGTGAATTCGAAGAAATCACGGTAAATTGCCTGGCCGTGAAGCATCCGGCTTGCGTTAAACAGGTACGTTGCCGAGTCGCCCTGCAGATAAGGGATGGGGATCGCCGGCAGGCGAAAGAGGCTGAGATATAGGAAAATGAAACCGCCCAGCAGGACGGACACGGTCAGCAGACCCGATCGCTCTTTGCTGGGATGGTTCATCTTCTCAAAGTCCTTTTTGGTAGATGCCCTCAAATTACCCGCTGGCCCATCCATCATTATCCTGGCCGCTCGAAGTTCGCCGTATTGAATACGAGATTCTAATGGACACTAGTGGGCTCGATCAAGGACGCGAAGCAGATCGTGTTCCGTCATCGTTGTTTGCGCGGGCAGTAGGTGCCCCGCCGGAATTTGGATGTGACGGTACGGTAGCACGAGGAGTTGTGCCAGCAGGTGTTGCGGGGCGCGCCGTTCCACCTTCGGGAGTTGTGGCGGCGGGAGCTGTGCCGGCAGGGAGTGTCCCGTCTGGAGCTCCTTCGGTTTCTTCCGGAGTGGCAAGGGGAATCGGTCCTGGAATCGAGATCGGGGCCGGCACAACGAACCTCTCCCAGAAAGTGCGGGCGAAATCGTCGCCTTCGATGGTTTTCGTAACCTGATAATGCGCCGCTAGGTAGGCTCGCAAAGGAGCAAGATTGTCGGTGCCGACGCCAGGTTGGGGCGGCATGTCAAAAGTGGATGACCAGTAAATGTATTTTGCTGGATGTTTTTCAAGCCCCTGGATGGTTTCCAGAACCTGCTCGGGCCGCGTACAGTTCGTGGGCGTCACAAAGGGTATCGGTGATGGATCGGCCAGGTCGAGCAGGTAATTGAGCTCATTGTTGCCGAAGAAATAATCGCCTGGCTTGGTGTGCTCCAGCAGAAATTTGATTTCCTGATATTGAACCTGGTTGAACACCACCACGCTCCCGATGGGAAGGTCAATCTGTTTCCGCCAGCCGAATATGCGCGCGTGCCACTCGCCGAGCGCGATGGCAATTATAATCACCCACAATGCGCCGACGCGTATCGGGTAAAGACGTCCGGGGAAACTCATGTACCAGACAAAGAGAATGACCCCGGGCGCGGACACCATGCACAATCGCAGCCAGGTCGGTGACGGCGCCACACTGACGAAAAGCATGGCCCCTGTGATGGCGATCAACACCAGGCGGTCCCACGGCTGCGAAGTCTGGTCCTCTCTTTCGTCCCGGTAGCGGACAAAGAACAGAATGTAAATCAACGGTATCAGGAGGTAGATGAAACCCCAGATGCCAAGCGCCGGCAAACGGTACCAGGGATGAAACGGTGGAATATCGGTCATGTAAACGTGGAAGGAGTTTCCAAAACCGGACGAGTAATAGCGGAAATTAAATACAAACGTTTCATACAGGAACGTTCCAATGCCGGCCCGGATGGCAAAATACGCATTGAAGAGAACGGCCACACATCCAAACGAGGACCAGATGTAGAGTTGCGCCCTGCGGAAGTTCCCCCAGCTTAATTCACCGGTCAGGGCAGCCCAAAGAAAGAATAGCCCCAGGCCCGCCGCTGCCAGGAATCCGCTGGTTTGCGTGAAGCAAAATGCCACGCCCAGAAGCGCTCCGGCGCCCACCAGTCGCAGTGCCGTAAAGTTTACAACCAGCAAAGCAAGCGCCGCCATAACAAAAAATGTGCTGAACCAGTGGTGCGTGGCGTCTAGCTGGCTGCGAAACGGGATCACCAGAAACCATAGCGCGGGCAGATAGGCTGCCTTGCCGGAAATGACCTTTCGCGATATGACAAGCACAAAGTAAGTCAGGCCCACGCCGAGCAAAATCAAAGTCGCGTTGGGAATCCAGGCGCGGTTGCCAAAAATCTTGAACAAGGCAAGATAGTAGACTTCAGTTGCCGGAAGAGTGAGTTCAAAGAAGTCCCGGTAAATCACCTGACCTTGCTGCATCCGGCGGGCATTAAACAGAAAGCTGGTTGAATCCGGTGTCAAAAAATGGATGGGCGTTGCCGGCAGGATGAACAGGTTAAGATACAAATAAACAAACGCACCGGTCAGAACCAATGCCGTCAGCACGTAAGGCTTTTCTTCGATGAAAGAATTCATGACAAGGCGTCGCTTCCGCAGCAGCTTCAAATTGCCGTACCCAATATCTGGAGCTTTGCTCTGCCGGCAGAAGCCCTCTCGCAGACTACGTGATTCTAATGGACGCGGCCATGGCGATCAAGATTGAAAAAAGCGTCGCCGTGACGCGACCCCGGCGACTTCAACTCAACCGTTGACTGTGCGGCTACTCATGAAACAAGTCGAATACAGCTTCCCAGGACGAACCGAGGTTTATCGCCAGGTTCTTCTTGAACAGCCGGAACCAGAGCTGCTTTGCGCGCTTCAGAAACTTCAGCAGGCTGACCAGACCCAGGAAACTTCCGAGGTAACAGATTCTGACCCAGGCATCTCCTCCAAGCGTTTCCAAGGCCTGCCGAAGCAAAAGCTTTCCTTCACGTGTTGAACACGTCGTCAGGAACCGGGCCGCGCGCGCCCTGATAACTCCGCGAGCCAGGGCTTCGACGCGAGGGTCCTTACGGCCATCCCTCAACGTTTTGGTATAGGTCGACAACCATGCGCGGAATGATTCGCCGGCCCTGTTCGTCAGGTTGTCGTCGTGGCGCCGGTAAAGGTAGAGCCGCCGATTTACGCAAGCGCAGAAAGTTCCCGCCAACAAAGCGCGAAATATCCAGTCGATGTCCTCGGAATATGAAGCGAACGAATTGGCGTCAAACGCCCCCGTGCGCTCGAAAAGCGCCCTGGAAAACACCATCCCCGATGGCGTGAAGGCCTGGATCACACTGAAGAGTTCTTCCGGCGAATGGACGGGCCCGCAAAGCGCAGGAAGACGGCGATGCGGTGTTGCCTCGGTAACGGCCCCGTTTTCACTCCTGAAAATAATCCCTTCGCACAAGGCAAGTTCGGCCCTTGGATTGGCGTTGAAGACTTCCTGCATCGCACTCAGATAATGGACCGACCAGAGATCGTCCGCGTCAAGAAATGCGATGTGCGACCCCTGTGCGGCCGCCGCTCCCACATTCCTGCTGTCGGCGGGGCCGGTGTGGGACTTTTTCAGGTAGCGGAAATCCTGGAACTGCGGCCGAAACTTCTCAGCGATTTCCGCGGTGTTGTCCGTTGAGCCGTCGTCAACAATCAGAAGTTCGAAGTTGCGGGCCGTCTGCGCGGCGATTGAGCGCAACGTATCTGGAAGCAGGTGCGCGTAGTTGTAAGTACAGACCACCACTGAGAATTTCATACGGGTTGTTCAGGCGAACTCGTCTTCTGCTCAGAAAGTGTCAGCCACCGGGATTAGCCAGCCGGGCCGCCAGGCAAGGGAGCAAAATCGCCGCCTCGTTTTACAGGCTCCGAAAGATTATTTCAGGCGGCGCTGTCAGATCAACCTGCTGCGTGCCGGCCCGCAGCTTTCGGAGCACATGCTTCGCCCATTTCAAGGGCCTGATCGCATAACTCGACCCCAGATAGGTTGAAAGATATGCGCACCGCAGCATCAAGTCTCCCGGCAGGGTTTCGAGCGTCCTTGAGAGCAGTGATCTTCCTTCCGAGGCGGAGCATATCCCTAGAAGCCGGAGCACATAATCCCGGGCAAAAGTTCTGGCCCTGCGTTCGCATTCCGGCCCCAGGCGGCTGTCTTTCATTCGCTCTTCGTAAACCGTAAGCCAAGTTTCCAGAAACACAACCGCGTTGTTCGTCAGGTTGCCGCCGTGCCGGCGATAGAGAAACAGCTTCTGATCGATCCGGGCGCAATAGGCGCCGGCCATCACCGCTCGAACCACCCACTCGAAGTCGTCGCCATGCGGAAAACGCGAGTCAAACGCGCCGATCCGCTCGTAGAGAGATTTCCGGAACACCATCCCCGACGGCAGAAAGTAATTGCACAGTGAGAAAAAAACTGCCGTGGAATTAACCGGCCCTTCGAGCCAGGGAAGCCCCGGCGTGAAGACAGGACGAAGCACCTGGCCATTGCCGAGAACCCGTAGACCGTCTGCGAAAACGACCTCGATCTTCGGATTGGATTCAAACTTGTTCTGTATCGTTTCCAGATAGCGCGGAGACCAGACATCGTCAGCATCCAGAATCGCGACGTGCGTGCCGCGGGCCTTTTGCACTCCGGCATTCCTGGCGGCGGCGGGCCCGGATTGCGACTGTTTCAGATAATGGAAATCCCGAAAGCGCGACCGAAACTGCCCCACCACTTCCTCCGTGTTGTCTGTTGAGCCGTCGTCAACAATCAGAAGCTCAAAGTCCGGCACTGTCTGTGCGGCGAGCGACCGTAATGCATCCGGCAGCAAATGAGCGTAATTGTGGGTGGTGACAACCACGGTAAACCGTGTGCCGCCGCGGCGCGAATTAACAATTGCGTTTTGTTCTGCGGACACGCTCATCGTTGCCTTTGTGTGGTCAACTCTCCGGGCCGGAAACGGGCGGCAGCGCGATGCCGGACGAGCTCGGAGAAGCTTCAGATTTGTCATCCCCGCCGCTGCGCTCTTCGTTTCCCCCTCTGTGGATTGGACCCTTATAAAGTCCTTTCTTGGTCAGGAACGCTTTGGTCCTTTGCCTCAAATCGTTGCCTGTCGCCAGCTTGTAAATGAATTCCGGCAGGGTATCCACTTCGCCCACGTTGATCCGCTTCAGTGCCAACGCGTCTTCAGAAAAGTTCAGGCCCTCCTGGGCAGTCAATGCCACTTTGTAACCGGCGCGCGCAACGGCGGCCCGAACCCGCATATCAGCAATTCCCCAGGGATACGCAAAGCATGAAACCTCGCTGCCAAGAATATCTTCAAGCTTGCGCTTGGAATCGCACACCTCGCGCTCGATGTCCTGGTCCGGCAAATCGGTCAGCCACGGGTGCGTCAGTGTGTGCGAGCCAAAAAGAACTCCGTGCCGGTGCAACTCGCGAATCTGTTCCAGCGAGAGAAGCCGACGTGGCTTGAATCCTCTTGCCGCGTCCCAGTCATTGGTTTTGCCGATACGGTCAACCACCACAAAAACAGTTGCCTTAAACCCCAGACGATCAAGGACAGGGAAAGCATCGCTGAAGAAGTCGTCATAAGCATCGTCGAACGTCAGGATCACGCGGCGATGGCCGGTTGCGCGCGTGTCCCAGTCCGCGGGCAGCATGGATTTGTAACCCGACTTTTTGAGCCATCTCATGAAGCGGGTGAACCGTTCCGGCGAGATATTGAGCGGTTTCAGTTTCAGCTCGGTTGGGGCTGAAACGCTGTGCAGCATCAGGACCGGCGTTCGAGAAGGATACAAGTCGCGCAGCGACTCGATGCTTTCTCCCGACGCGCGAATTCCTTTCCAGTATTCTGCTGCCGCCGAGCGGTACCAGAGGCGAAAGCTTAGCCGGGACCCCGTCAGGTCAGTTGCTATTTTCGAGACCGCTGCCGCAAGCTGAAAGGGCCACGGAGCATACCACGCTGCGCGATGCGCCAGCTTGCGTACAGCACCGCCGCAGTGCATCTGCGCCAGCAACTGGAGCCGGGCGTTGTACTGTTTTTTCTCGCGCCGCCGGTAAACGTCAACTTTCCCCGCCGACCGCGCGATTGCATGGTGTTGCGCCATGACGTCCTTGGTGTCGTGGTGGTAAACGATGGCCGCCGGTTCCGGAACGAGCAGCGCGCCGTGGTTATATAATCGGGCGCCAAAATCGGTGTCTTCATCCAGAAAGCTCAGCTTGGGATCGAAGCCGCCGACAGCAAGATAAGTCTTGCGCGGAATTGAGGTGTTGAGGCCGAACGCTGCAACCTTGCCCCACTCAAGCGACTGCTGTTTAAGACAATCTTCAAAGTGTTCAAGAACGGGATTTCGGGAATCGCGCAGGAGTTCTTCCGTCCGGGAGCGCGGCGCATTTACGTGCTGATCGACGACTTTGCCCAGGACGCCCATCTCGCGCTGTCCGTTGTTTGCACGGTGGTGCTTCAGGTGGTGATGGATCCAGTCAGGAACTGGCCGCGTGTCGTCATCCAGAAAGATCAGGATTTCGGAGTCTGACGCGGCGGCGCCTGCGTTGCGGGCGGAAGCCTGCCCTTTGTGTTCGGGTACAAAAATCCAGCGCAAGGGAAAAGACGCTTTGTAGTCGCCTGAAAGAGAGCGCGTCTCCGGGTCCTCGCCGTCAACCACCACGATTACTTCGAAATCGTTCTCTGTCTGGACGCCGAGGGAGTCCAGTGTTTCGCGCAAGGGGCCGGCCCGGCGCCTGGTCGGGATGATTACGCTGCTTTTCACAGATTGGTGACCACCATCAGCGGAATTGATTTTCGCCCCGTCATTCAAATCGCGTGCTTGGGCAACGCGGCGCCGCGGACGGGAAAAACCTTGGCCGGCGTTTGCAGCACTCTTGCGTTCAAGTCCGCGAGCTTCACTTGCGGGCGCACTCGTAGTCGAACTCGAACCCGTCCACGCCCGGACCGCGCGCAACGCCCGCCGTCCTCTGCACGTCTTTGCATCCTTCCATTCGCATTGTCAAAAGGTTCCCGCCGGGAATCAGGCTGATTGCTGCAAACCCATCCTGGCCGGTCTGGGTTTTGAGATGTTCGATCACGTCTCCGGAGGAATAGAGAATCGCGAGCCTGACGTTTGCCAGCGGATGCCCCTGGCTGTCAACAATATGGAAGAGCACAGGCTTGTGCAACACCCGGTCGGCTTTCTCGATTTCGACCGGTAACATCATAATCTCCGGTGTGGCAGGCGCGCCGCCCTCGTCCACAATAACGTGCCGGAAAACCGACGTGTCGTCTTCCGCGCCGGGCTCGCGTACCGTCAGCCAGTATCGGGCCGGGGCGAGGTGCGTGAAAGTAAAGCGGCCGTCATCATCCGAGTAAAGCTGATCGAGGGCATTTTCGTTATCGTCGCTCAGCGTGACCAGCGCTCCGCCGTAAGGGCGCCCAATCGAGCCGAACACCGTCCCCTCAATCGAGCCCTGCGCGGTTGGCGGTTGCAACTGGATGGTCACGGTGTTGCTTGTTGCCTCGCCGTGCCAGAGGTTGGCGTGAATGTCGCGGGACAACGCCTCGGCGTTTGAGTAATCCGCGGAGTAAATCACAGAAAAGCTGTAGGCGCCCCAAACCGGCTGATCCGCTGCGCCAGATTTTGTACTGGCGGGATTGACGTGAATGTTGACCTTTTCCTCATAATCTCCGCCCGGCGCCAGGCGTACCAGTCTTGGGTAGGGAAGGGCATCAGGGGCAATCACGAAACCGGTGCCGCCGGCCTCTTGTGCATCGCCCGTGGACGAGTGCTGCGGCGTCAGTTTCACTTGCAGTGTTGATCCGCCTAAGGGCTGATTTTGGCCCCCCTCGTAAGCTCCCTGCACAATGTAAACACCCTGGTCGCTTGTCGCACTGCTTCTTACGGGCCGGTAGAGCCAAAGCACCTGCTGGCCGGAGTTATGGAGGTGTAACGTAGCGCGCACTGGGTTGGGCGCAACCACGCTCTGCTGCTGGACCGAAATCAGCAGCTTGAGGTCCTCGGCACGGCTGGGCATGGTGCACAACGTCGCAAAAAGAAGCGCGGCCGCCATGTCATGGAGTCGATTCACAAGTTGTATTCTACTCGAATTCAGAATCTCTCAGAACGCCTTATAGCACTCGGAGAATCAGGCACTTCAGGTAGAGGGTTTCGGGTACTGTGAGCAGGATGGGATGGTCGCGCCCCTGCGTGCGGCGCTCGACCACGGTGACGGTCCGGTGAGCATCCACCGAGGCGCTGGCGATGGCTTCCAGAAAATCCGCCTCCGTTACGTGATACGAACAACTGCAAGTAATGAGGTAGCCGCCGGGGTTCAGAATTTTCATGCCGCGCAGGTTGAGTTCCTTGTAGCCGCGCAGGGCGGAATCGAGATTGGACCGTTGCCGCGCGAATGCCGGGGGATCGAGCACCACCACGTCAAAGCGCTCGCCGGCCTGGTCGGCGGCCTTGAGGAAATCGAAGCAGTTGGCTTCTTTCCACTCAATGTTGGAGATGTCATTCAGTTCCGCGTTGCGCCGTGCATGGCCCAGAGCGTCCTGCGATGAATCGATCGCCAGAACAGATTGGCATTGGTGGCTGATGTTCAGGGCAAAACCGCCGGCGTAAGTGAAGCAGTCAAGCGTGCGGCCGAAAGCATAGTTTTGCGCGGCGCGCTGGTTTTCGCGCTGGTCGAGGAAGCCTCCGGTTTTCTGGCCTTCCAGCAGGTCGAATGCGAACCGGAGCCCATTGATCGTGACCACAACTTCCTTCGGAACGTCTCCTGCCAGGATTCCCTTGGTTTGTTCCAATCCCTCCAGCGCGCGCACGGCAACGTCGTTCCGTTCCACGATGCCGCGCGGAGAAAACCGCTCCTGCAGGATGTCTGTTATGATGGGTTTCAGTTTTTCCGTTCCCTGGCTGAGCGTCTGCACGACGAAGTATTCCCCGTAGCGATCAATGATGAGGGACGGCAGCAGGTCGCCTTCAGAGGCTACCAGGCGGCAGGCATCCGAGTCCTGAACGACTCGGCGGCGATACGCCTCGGCCGCTTGAATTCGTTCGGCCAGAAACTCGCGGTCGACGGGGCGCTTTTCCCGGGTCAGAAATCGCAAAGCGATTTGGGACTTGCTGCTGTAGAGTGCCTGCCCGAGAAAGCGTTTTCTGCGGTCAAGGGCGCTGACAACGCTGCCGGGTTCGACGCCTGGGGAAACGGAGACATCGCTCCGGTAAATCCACGGATGGCCGGCGAAGATTCTATCGGTTCCACGCGAGGAAACCGTCACGGTTTGTAAAGGCATGAACTGACTTTAACACATGGTGCGGAATCGCAGTGCGCGCGCGCGCAGTTGCTGACTGGAAAATGCGTTGTGGCGTTTAGCGTAAAATGGTTTCAGGATGCTGCTTGAAGAATTCGATTACGAACTGCCAAAGGAACTGATTGCCCAGCGGCCGCTGAAAGAGCGCGGCACCTCGCAGATGCTGGTGCTTGACCGCGCCGCGCAATCCTTTACGGATTGCGTCTTTCGCTCACTGCCGGAAATCCTTTTGCCGGGCGACGTGCTGGTGGTGAACAACACCAGAGTTTTTCCTGCCAGGTTGCTGGGGCGCCGGCGAGGCACAACGGCACAGCCCATCGGCAAGGGCAACCCCGCCGCGCGTGAGTATCTGACCGCCGAAGTTGAACTCCTGCTTACACGGAATGAATCGGACGATGTGTGGCAGGGGCTGGTGCATCCCGGGCGCAAAATCCGGACGGGTGAGGTGCTGGTTTTTGGCGGCGGCGAGCTTGAGGCGGAAATCCTGAGGCGCGGCGAATACGGCCTGCGCCGCGTGCTGTTTCGCGCGCGTGAGGGCAGCGTGGCGAGCGCCATCGACCGCCTGGGCCATGTCCCGTTGCCGCCCTATGTCAGCCGGCCTGACGAAGTGGCGGACCGCGAAACCTATCAGACGGTTTACGCCAAGGTGCGCGGTGCGGTTGCCGCTCCCACGGCCGGCTTTCACTTCACCGAGCGCGTCTTTGCCGCCTTGCGGGAACGGAAAATTGAAGTCTGTGAAATCACTCTTCATGTGGGGCCGGGAACGTTCCGGCCGGTCCAAACCGAGCGCGTGGAAGACCACAAGATGGAGTCGGAACAGTTTGAGATTTCGGATGCAGCGGCAGCGACCCTCAACAACGCCTTGGCCGAGCGACGCCGCGTGATCGCCGTCGGCACCACCAGCGTGCGAACACTCGAATCCGTGGCGCAACGGAACGACGGAAAGATTGTTCCATGTCGCGGTGAGACAGAACTGTTTATTGTGCCCGGATTTCGATTTCAGGTGGTTCGCGGGCTGCTGACGAATTTCCATCTGCCGAAATCAACTTTGTTGATGCTGGTCTCGGCGTTTGCGGGACGCGAGTTGATATTCCGTGCTTACCGGCACGCGATTGACGAGCGCTACCGCTTTTACAGCTATGGCGATTGCATGCTGATCCTTTAGCGCGGGGCCGAGCCGTACGCAAAACAGCTAAACAGGCTTGCGAAATGAGCTCTGGGTTTTGATGACCTTATACCCAAGCTTCTGATAAAACGCGTGCGCATCGTTGCGGACAATGTTTGAGCGCACGTAGACAGATTGCAGCCGCCGAGCCTTTGCCCATCGCTCGGCGCGTTCCACCAGCGCTCTCCCCACGCCCTGGCCGCGCAAATTCTCGTCAATCACCAGCCCACCGATTTCCGCCTCGCGGTCGCTCTCGAGCAATTGTTTGACGAAGACGTGGATCCAGCCGGCGACGATGCCTCCCTCACTTTCTGCGACCCAGATTGCATGATCGCGGCGGGCGAGCAGGTTGAGGAGTCGCCGCCGCACGCTCGCGGCAGAGGCAGGATAGCCCAGTTGGCCGGAAAGAACGGCAGTGCGGCCGGCGTCCGCCAACTGCGCAGGCCGGACGCGCACCTTCGGAGATTTATCTGACAGTTTCGTCATAAGCTCCAATCACTCTTCGGTTGTCTTCCATCCAGGTTACTAGCGATGGGCGCGAACGCGATATTTGAGAACAGACTGGCCGTCCGCCGCGACCGGCACCTGGAACCTGATGGAAAAAGCTGAGGTTTTCTCATACTTGTAATTGGATTCCAGCACGGTCCACTCTCCGGTGACGGGCTCGTTGACCTCCACGGTGATGGCGTCCTTTTTGTGATTGCGAACGGTGATCTGGTAGGCCGATTCGTAGATATCCTTGCCCAGAGTCTGGAAGTCGGTTTGTTTTCTTTCTGCCGCAACGTCGAAGGCGTTTCCGATGTAGAGATTCAGGTTTTCATCTTTTGCCGTGTGCGTGATGTGGTCTTCGCCCACGAACTGCAGCCGGCCCCTGGAATCGGCCTGATAAACACGCACTGTGCCTGCGGGCAACGGCACGCCCAACGAATTGTCCTCAGAGTTCTTGAATTTCAGGTGCGCCTGGACGGGCTCTTTGGCCGGCTGGCCGCCCGGGATCGGGCTGTAGAAATAGTATTGCTGGCCGTCTATCTCATAAGTCTTCTGCACCTTGATGCCGCTGGCGCGCAGAAAGGCAATCTGCTTGCTGCTTTGGTCGGGCAGCGTCACCGGACGCTCGATCGTGTAGAGATGGTATTCGGAAAGGCTCTCTTGCTGCATTTCCGGGGCCACTGCTCCCCCTACTGCCATAGCCTGTGCACGGAACATGGGTCGCGGGGTCGGCGCTGCCTGATGCACCTGCCCGGCCACAAGTTGCAGTTGGGCTTCGCGAAAGCTGGCGCCGCTGCTGTTGCTCAGTGTCACCCACGAGTTCAGATCAGCCGTCATGCCTTCCGCGGGCAGTGTCAGGACATAATCCGCGCTCCAATTGACATTCTTCGTCATGTAGTCGGCTTCGAGTTTCTGCTCACCGGCATCTCGGTTGTTGAGCATCCACACCAGGGTTGGCTTGCTGTAAAGGCCGGGCGGCAGGGAGGGGAAGATGTATTCGTAGGGGAACATGCCGGTGATGATTTCATTGCCGGCTTGCCACACCTGGCCGCCGTTGTCTGAAAGCAGCGTGGCCTTCATGGGCAATTCTTTTGTGAGATTGTTCTCCGTTACTTGGCGAACCAGCGTGATTTGTTTTCCCACGGAATAGTGCAAAAGCTTCCCAGGGGTCAGCAGGTCGTACCGGTAATCCTGCTCCAGCACCGTCAACTGTTTGGGATCGGTGAGTGAAACAATCCGGACCGTCGCCGGCTCAATCGCAGAGGCGACGTCGGCAAAGTCAAATTCCACATTGCCGGTTGGGAGGCGGACCTGGCGCACGTCTCTGACCAGCGCCACATTCGAGTTGTAAACAGTGAGGCTTAGAGCCTGCTGGTCGGCCCTGGTGGAAGTCGTCTTGTTTTGAGCAAATGACACGTCCGCCGTGGCCAGAGCAACCGTGATCAACACCGCCAGCGATAGTGCACCTCGTCGTTGAATCTTCATTTTTCACCTCCCAATAGGTCGAGTTTATGCAACCGCCTTCCGGAACTTCCCTTGCGCTCCCCTCATGAATGCGCTCTAAGCAGAAGATTACACCGGCAGGACTGTGGAAGCGATATGATTTGGGTTGCCGCGGCCGTGGGTCGTAACGGATTGGGGCGCATGGTAACACCATTTGCAGGACTGGAGATTTGGTCATGAAGAAATGGACATGGATTGCCTTGCTATGTGGCCTTGCTTCGCTTCCGAACCTTTATGCTCAGGCTGGACCGCCGATGAAACTGGTCGAGCGAATTCCCCTGCCCGGCGTGTCCGGCCGCATTGACCATCTTGCGATTGACCTGAAGGGTCATCGCCTGTTTGTTTCGGCGCTCGGCAACGACACGGTGGAAGTCATCGACCTTGCCTCCGGCAAGGACATTCACAGCATCACCGGAATGCACGAACCGCAGGGTGTGTTCTATGTGCCGGAGTCGAACAGGCTTTTCATCGCCAACGGGGATGACGGGACCGTCCACGTGCTCGACGGCCACAGTTTCAAGCCGCTTTCGATTGTCCATTTTCCGTCAGACGCGGATGACATTCGCTACGATGCGACGGAGAAACTGATTCTTGTCGGCTACGGAAGCGGCGGCATTGGAGTCCTGGATGCGATGACGGGCAGGGAAATCGGCACGGTCAAGCTGCGTGGCCATGCCGAGGCTTTCGAGGTCGAAAACGGCGGTGCACGGATCTACGTGAACGTCCCCACGGCAGGGGAAATCGCGGTGGTTGACTGGGACCGGCGTGCAGTCATTGAGCGATGGCCCATGCAGGATTATCGTGACAATTTCCCCATGGCGTTTGACAGACTCCACGACCGCCTTTTTGTTGTGTGCCGCCGGCCCGCCGAACTGCTGGTGCTTGATCCATCCTCTGGCCGGGTGATTGCGCATCTGCCCGTGGCGGGCGATGCGGACGATGTCTACTACGACGAAGCGCTGAAGAGGGTTTACGTTTCCGGAGGGCAGGGGATGATCAGCGTGGTGGACCAGACGGATGCCGACCATTATCGGCTGAGGACGGAAATTCCCACAAGGCCCGGCGCCCGCACCTCGCTCTTTGTTCCTCAATTGAAGCGTTTGTATCTTGCTGTTCCCCGTCGCGGCACTCACTCTGCTGAAATCAGAGTGTATGCCGTGAATCCCTGAACGGCCTTTCTGACCGGGTAGTTTTGCCGAGAGGACGTTCCATCAGCAGGTGTATCTAAATCCGGCCACATGTGCGGCGCGCTTGAGTTCAGCAACCTTTGATGCGAGGAGGAAAGATGGAGGGCAAATCTCAGCCAAGGCTCTTGCTGGAGTTCTGGAAACTCCTCGAATCGGGCTTTCCGCTCTTGGGCGACTGAACAACCAGCCGGAGACGAAGGTTTTCCCCTTCCCGGGTGGCCTTTTGGGCAACCTGTCAATGCTCGAATTCCCTGGCGATGGCCTTTAGATCCACACCTTCGAAACCGCTGAAGACCCAGTCGGCTTGGTTCAGATTTTCCGTAGCCCGGCTGTGGGCAAGCCCAATGCACTTGATGCCTGCGGCGTGGGCTGCCTCAATCCCACCGGGAGCATCTTCAATGGCCACGCATTCGGCGGCGAGCAGCGGCTTCTCCTTAAACTCAGGGAGCGCCTGCAGGCCGGCGAGAGCTTTCAAATAGACTTCGGGGTCCGGCTTCGACCGTTCGCAGTCATCAGCGGTGGCGACAATTCGGAAGCGGTCGCGGAGTTCGAGCTTGTTGAGGAGATGTTCGATTTCGCTGCGTGCGCTGCCGCTTGCAATCGCCAGTGGAAAGGTCCGGGCGGCCTGGCGGACAAAATCAACTGCGCCGGGCAGCGTGGGAAGGCCGTCCTCGATGATTTTCGCGTAAACGCGGGACTTCCAGTTGACCAGTTCCTGCACGCGCGCGTGGTCGACGGCGCGGCCATGCGCGGTGAAAAGATGCTCGACGATGCCGCGGTCATCGAGCGCCAGATAGTCACGGTAGTATTCTTCTTCGGAAAGTGACCAGCCTTCCTGGGCCGCCATTTCCTGGGTAAGCTTCATGATGATGGGTTCGGAATCAACAATGATGCCGTCAAAGTCAAAGATGATCGTTCGCAGCAAGACAGGTCCTCCGGAGTCTAGATTTAAAACGGCCAGACCCGCTCCCGTTCTGACGGTAGCGCGCTAGGCTTAGTGTCCCCTCGGCCGCCTCTTCTTGGCAGGAGGCAGGAGGGGAGCGGTGAGTTTTTCGTACAGGGCAAAGAGATGTTCGACGCGCTGGCGGTCGTTTTGGAAGGGCTGAGGCCGATAGCACAGGTCAACAGCCCTGTCCAACTGTGTATGGGCCTTGACCAGGGCTGGAGGCATCGCCAGCGGATCGTAAAGGTCGGCGAGGGTTGCGTCGGGAGACTCCCTGCGCGCCTCCAGGACCGCCTGCGCCCCGTCTGCAACAGCGGTCCGACGTTTCGTGTCGGATGGGTCGGGCCACGGAAAATTGTTGTAGACGAGTTTGTTCGAGTAGCGGTAGTCCGACTTCAAACGTCCGCAAACCTGCTTCACCCATGCCATATGCATAGCAGAGGAGATGATGCCGAAATCGTAGAGCGTCGCCCCTGGGACGATCAGGCAAAGATTGCTCGCTATAACGTCGCGGGGCATAAAACCAACGGGAATGTAAAGCCGACGTTCTGAAGATACAGAGGGAATTAAAAGGTAATCACATTCTGGATGGCTGACGAACGCAAACTGTGCGGGGGTCGCCGCCAGTTCCCGAGTCGCTGGGCGTCTGCTTGAGAGACGGAACTCACGTACGCCTTCTATCCTTCGCATGATTTCAGGCATCCGTCTTAGCTCAGCCGGGGAGGCATCCTTCAACCAGAGGCACCACCTCTTCTCACCGTTGATGTATTCCTGGGAGCCCAGGTAGAGGCGAATATACCTTTTTGCTTCGGGCTCCTTTGATAAAAGAGCATCCTTTTCTTCCGGATCTAGCAGAAGCCAACCGCCATCGATTGGTTGGTTGCCGAAGCGTATTTCAGGCGCCATGCAAATAGAATTGCTTCGATTTGTGAAGGCTCTGTCCGGCCCGCCGACCAAGTATGGGCTGATATTGCTCACAACACTGACGGCGGGATTCTGAGAGTGGCCCTCATAGTCGTAAATCTCTTTGCGGGCCTTGTCAAACGCACCGAATCCGATGATGACAACGTGGACATGCGCCTTACCGCGAGCCTCACTCTCCCACGTAAAGGTCCGATGGGCGAAGTGGATCTTCATATGGTAGCGCTGAAACAAGGGCCCCCAGAGCAACCCAACTTGCTCGCCCTGTGTGACTGAGTTCGTTGAGACAAACCCGACCACAACCTTTGTGCCCTGGATGTAGGGGGCGGCTTTAAAGTACCATCCGGTCACATAATCGAGCAGGCCATAGCTCTTGATGTCTCCCGCGACGTGAGCCATATCGGCGCGCTGTTGATCAGTCTGGAATTTCCCGCCAACAAAGGGCGGGTTCCCAAGCACATAACCGCATTGGGATGAAGGGATGACCTCGTTCCAATCCAGTCGTAGCGCATTTTCGCAGGCAATGGTAGGTGATTTCTTCAGTGGCAGGCGTATGAAGTATTCTCCAAAGGCCTCGGAAAGCCGAATGTTCATCTGATGGTCCATCAGCCACATTGCAACTTCCGCGATACGTGCCGGCCATTCGCTGATCTCGATTCCATAAAAGGCGTCCACGTCGATCAGGGAAAGAGGGAGCATGCCAGGCCCCTGTTGGGCTTCGCGGTAAAGCAGCTTGAGGATTTCGATTTCCATTAGCCGGAGTTCCCGATACGTAATTACCAGGAAGTTGCCGCAGCCACACGCCGGGTCAAGGAAGCGCAGCCCGGCGAGCTTTTCATGGAACCTCTTCAGTTTGGTCTTACTGCTTTTCGACTGCTCGAATTCAGCGCGGAGGTCGTCCAGAAAAAGAGATCTTATTACTTTCAGGATGTCCCTTTCGCTGGTGTAGTGCCCGCCAATCTGCCGCCTTTCCTTTTCGTCCATAACGGCCTGGAAGAGCGAACCAAAGATCGCGGGCGAAATACGCGACCAGTCAAAGTGCGCGCAGGCCAGAAGCGCATTGCGCATGTCGAGGTTGAAATCAGCGAAGCCGAGGTTCTCGGCAAAAAGTCCACCGTTGACGTATGGGAATGCGGCGAGGGTTTCGTCGAGGTTCCGCTGCCGCTCCTCCGGCGGCGTATTCAGGACGTCGAACAGGTGCGCGAGGTGCGGGCCGAGGTCGGACCCATCCCGTGCGGTCCGGTTCTCCACATAGAGCCGAAAGGCCTCACGTTCGAAGATTCCGGTGTCCTCTGCAAAGAGGCAGAACAGAATGCGAACCAGGAAGCGCTCGAGCTGGTGCCCCCTGTAACCTCCCGATTCGAGTGCGTCGTGAAGGCGGCCCATGATCTCAACCGCCTCGATGTTAATCGGGTCTTGCTCTTCAAACCTGTGCTGCTTGTAGCCGGGGATGAAGGCGAAGTGGTTGATGTTGCTGTGGAAATCAGCCAGCGGAAACTCGACCGTCGCAACGCGCCATTGATCAAAAAGCGGAAGACGGCGCTGGTCGTCAGGTTCAAGGTCGTGCAAGGCAACGCGGGCGAAGTCGGAAACGATGACATAGCGGGGAATCTGATCCGTCCGCCCCTCTCGCGCGAGGTCTTGGATGTAACGGAACGCCTGCGACTCTGCCTTCCCAAGGTCCTTCCCCAAACTCTTATGCTCGACAAGCACCACGCCCGGCCAGAACAGGTCAATGTAGCCGTAACGCCCCGAAATACCCTTTACCGGCTCCTCAAAGCTCGCTACGGCGCGGCGGGGTATCCCGAAGACGCTGAAGAACTCGTTCCAGAACGTCTGCTTCTCGGCCCGTTCGCTGGTGACACCCATCCATTCCTTCGAGAAGGCGATTGCGCGGTGCCGAATCTCATTCCAAGACAGAGGCATCGAAGAATGATACCAAAATTGTGGTTGATACGCGGACTCCGTCCGCACTTGCAAACTAGGATGCAGCCGTCTTCCGCCATTACAGGATACAGCAGGGCTGGTTATGATACACTTTCATGGTGTCCGCCGCTAGTCGCGCGTCCGTGGTTTCTCCGTACCTCCGCCGCGCGTAGCACGCTGCCAACAGGCCTGGCCGGAATACAGAAAAGATTGAATCGAGGCCGCTTCTGGCGCATCCAAGTTAAAGATAGCTGAAGTGAAGAAGAATTGAGCCGCTATGACTCATAACCTGAGTATTCCAGTCGCATTTGTCGCCGGGCTGGTGTCGTTTTTGTCGCCGTGCGTTCTGCCGCTGATTCCGGGCTATATCTCGATGTTGTCCGGGCTTTCGATGGAAGAACTGCGAGGCGAGGCCACTGAGAAGGTGACGGGGCTGATCCTGCGCAACTCGGTTGCTTTTGTAATTGGCTTCTCGGTCGTATTCATCGTCCTGGGCGCTTCGGCGACGGCCGTGGGCCGGTTCCTGCTTTCCCGTCGCGGGATTTTTGACGTAGTAGCCGGCGTGATCATCATCCTCTTTGGCCTGAGAT
>JAJYLL010000082.1 GCA_021787735.1 Acidobacteriota bacterium
CCCGGCCGGCCAGCAACGCCGTGGCCTCGGCGATCCCGCTCGAACCGGTTATCAGCAGAACGTAGTCCATAGGAAACGGCAATCAGTATTTCACGCGCGCCCACCGCGACGATCGCATTGACTGGTAACCCGCATCGAGAACGCAGTTCACGATGTACCCATCCTCATAGGTCTCGCGGGGCGTCGTTCCGCCTTGCATGCATTCGACAAAATGCTTCATCTCGGCCTGATATCCGTACGCAAAGGCTTCTTCGGGAAGCGGCCGCGTCCAGCCAAAATCAATTTCCGCCTTTTCCACCACGTACCCGGTGGACTTCGTAGAGAAGCTCGTGATCGGCGTTCCGCGTGTGACGTCCGTAAAGATCGAGCCTTCCGAGCCGTGGACTTCGTTGCGCAGGTCAAGGCCGCCCTTCGTTGTCCACGAAAGTTCGCAGTGGCCGATGCCGCCGCCGGCAAATTTCAGCACCAGCAGCGCGTTGTCTTCACCTTTGGTTTTCTTGTGATGGACCAGACGCGCTCCCCAGGCCATTACTTCCACGATGGGATCGTCCTTGCCGAAGAAGTATCGCGCCGCGGCAATGCAGTGGCAGCCGAGGTCGTTCATGGCGCCACCGCCCGTCTTCTCAATGTCCCAGAAGTGAGGGCTGTGCGGGCCGCCGTGCGATTCCCTCGAACGCACCCACAAAACGCGTCCAATGCCCCCCTGCTCGATGGTCTCGCGAGCCCGCACCACGCACGGCGCAAACACTTCCGTTTCCGCGTAGCCGTGCATAGCGCCGGAGCGTTTTGCGGCGTCGAACATGACCTTGGCCTCGCGGCGATTGCGGCCCAGCGGCTTGGTGCAGACCTGATTCTTTCCGGCGCGCGACAGGGCAAGTGAAACAGGGAGATGGACTTCGTTGGGCAACGCAATCACGTAAAGGTCGATGTCGCTTCGGGCGATCAGCTTATCGAGGTTGGCGGTGGATTCCGGTATCGCCCATCGCCGGGCAAACTCTCTTGCCCGCCGGCGAGTGCGGGAAAAATTCACCACTACCTGCTGCCCGTTGACGTTGGCCAGACCCTGCAGGTAAAAGTCGGCTACAAAACCAGAGCCGAGAATGGCGATGCAGACGTTATTCATAAAGGTGTCGAAGGCTCCTTCGGTAAGCTTCGTAAAAGCGTTCCAACTGCTCTTCGGCGCTGGCGTTGCCCACAAACTGGTGGCTGGGCAGCAACTCCGGCCTGATGCCGCGCGCCAGCAGCCGCTCGGCAACCTCGCAGCGCAGCATGTTGATGATGGCTGCACCCGTCACGGTTGACGCGGGCCCGGTGCGCCATTCGAGCCCAGGCAGTTCCAGAACACAATCGCCCGGCGGGCAGTGATTGTCAATCACCACATCCGCAAAATCGATGAGCTTCTTGCCCGATGAATGCGCTGGCTTCGATTGTTCGCAATGTCCGCGCGAAACAATGGCGATCACCGGCAATCCGCGCTTTTGCGCACCCTCGGCCATCTCCACCACCACCGGCCGGATGCCGCTGGTTGAGATGACGATGAAAGCGTCGTGCGGGCCAAAGCGAAATCCGCTCAGTATCTGCTCTGCGTAGCCTTCGTATTTTTCCAGGTAGAGCGGCGCACGCAGGCCGTTGGTGCCAACAATCGCAGCGTGGTTTGAAAGCGACTGTTCGACCAGGGCGACAAAGCCCGGAAAGCATCCCTGGCGCGGGGTCATCTCCTCGCACATCATGCGCGAGTGGCCGTTGCCAAACAGAAAAACCAGCCCGTCCTGCGCGATGGATGCGGCGCACATTTCCGCCGCCTTCTGAATGGCGGGCAATTCCTGATCGCGAAGTTCTTTCAGTATCTGGAACGTCTTGTCAAAGTATTGTTCAGCAGCAGTCATGATGTTCAATACCTATAGGAAACCAGCCGAGAGATCGTGAACGCGCAACGGCCGTTCGCTTTGTAAAAGCCCAGCCTCCGCCCCCGGCAACCTTCTCCCCTGCCCCATTCCGATGTTGACAACCCGCCGCCGTTCGACTATGACAGTACCACCATGGCAATCGATCAGAAAAGCCCCTCCGCCTGGAGCGTTCTTGGCCTGGACATCGGCGGCACCGAAATCAAAGCGGCGCTAGTAAACGGCAAAGGCGATATCATAGCATCCCAACGGGTGGCCACGCCCAGGACATTCGCCAATCTCCAGCAGACGCTCAAAAAGTTTGCGCAAGAGTTCCGCTTGAAAGATGGGGACGTCCGGGGCGCGGGGGTCGGGTGTAAAGGCATCATCGATCCCGAAACAACGGAAGTGCTTGCGCTGCCGGGTGAGTTGAATTATCTGCAAGGGCTCCGGCTGCGTGGAATTCTTGAGCCCATTCTGCCCGCCGCCTGCCCGGTTGCGGCCGATAACGACGGCAGGGTGGCCTTGGTCGGAGAACACCGCTGGGGAGCAGCGCGCAACCGCAACAATGCCATCATGCTAACGCTTGGCACCGGCGTTGGTGGAGCAATCCTTTCAGACGGCAGGATCGTTCGCGGAGCCGGCGGAATTGCGGGACACCTGGGCCACGTGACCGTTGATCCAGACGGTGGCCTTTGCATCTGCGGCAATCGAGGATGCCTGGAAACAGTCTTTTCCGCGCGCGCCATCGAGGCTGAAGCTTTTGCCGCCATCCATCGCGGGGTTAAGACTCAGCTTCTCGGTATGGACTCGATGCCGCCAGGCTGCAATGACATTTTTGAATGCGCCCGGAAGGGCGACGAAGTCGCACGCATCGTTGTGGAGCGCACCACCCGCATTCTGGGCAGCGCCATTGCGGGTCTGGTCCATATTCTCGACCCTGAGGTCGTCATCCTGGGAGGACAGATCGCACAGGCCGGAGATTTCTTGTTCCAACCCGTCCAGCAGGAACTTGACTGGCGCACCCGGCACCTGGTACGGCGGAAGGTTCCGGTGGTCAAAGCGCAGGTGGCGGATCCCTCCGGTGTGGTGGGCGCCGCTGCTCTGGCGATTGAGGCCGCCACCGACGCAGGCAACATTCCGGGCAGCTAACGCAGCCGGGACCATATTCTGTTCATGAACAAATCAATCTGAGAGGAGGCCGAGCGAATGAAAAGGAACCTTGTAATTTTCGCGCTCTCATTGTCTTGCCTGTTTTCTATTTCGGGGCAACTCCCCGCCGCCGGGAAATATTTCCGCGTTGAGCAGCGGCAGGGTGTCTGGTGGCTGATCACGCCCGACGGCCAGCCTGCGATCTCCGCCGGTGTCAACAATATTTCTTACCGAGGCGACGTGATCCAGGGAACAACCCGCCATCCCTACTTTGAAAACATCTCGAAGATCTATCCCAGCAAGGAAGCGTGGGTACAAGCAGAGCTCAAGCGGCTAAGCGAATGGGGATTCAACACGATTGGCTCATGGTCCGACCCGGCCCTCTGGGGCCGCACGATGCCCTACACCGTGATTCTTGACATAGCCGCGCGTTCCGGCGCCAACTGGCAGCAGGGTATTCCCGTGGACGTTTACAGCCCTCGCTTCCAGTCAACGGCCAGGAAGATTGCAGATGAGGAGTGCGCGCCCCGCGCGAAGGACCCGGAATTGATCGGGTATTTCAGTGATAACGAGTTGCGATGGGGGCCCGACTGGCGCGGCAAACAGAACATGCTGGCAATGTACCTGGGCCTGCCTCCCAACTCGCCCGGCAGGAATCATGCCATCGATTTCCTGAAGAAAAGGTATTCCGGCAGGATCGGGAAACTCAATCAGGCATGGGGCATCCAGGCAAGAAGTTTTGCAGATGTTCCAGCCGAAGCTGCGACGGAAGCCTTCCGCGCTGACAATTCGGAGTTCCTCGGCATGGTCGCCCAGCGTTACTTTGGCGTGTGCGCACAGGCCATCCACGCGGCCGATCCCAATCATCTTTATCTGGGAGCCAAGTTCGCGGATGCTCCGCCTGACCCGGTACTGCGCGCCTCGCACAACATAGACGTTGTGTCGGTGGACATTTACAGATTTGATCCGCGTCCGGTTGTGGAGCACATCTACAAGCTGTCGCAGCGCCCGGTCCTGGTGGCCGAGTTTGCTTTTCGCGCTGAGAATTCCGGGCTACCCAATACCCGCGGCGCCGGACCCAAAGTGCCGGACCAGGCAGCGCGCGCCCGCGCTTATACGAATTATGTGAAGTGGCTGGAAAGCCTGCCCGAAGCGGTGGGATACCACTGGTTCGAGTGGTGTGATGAACCCAAAGAAGGACGGTTCGACGGAGAGAATTCAAATTACGGGCTGGTGAATATTCACGACCAGCCTTACGCGAAATTTGTAAATGCAGTAACGGAAGCCAACCGGGCGGCAACAGCCATCCACCGCCAGGCTAGGTAGGAAATTGCAAGTCCGGAACGGTGCGGACACAGCGCCTCCCGCTCGACCAGCCAAGGCTGAATCCGTATGGCAACAGCCGACAGACCGTTTGCCAGTCCCACCGGGAAGCTCGAGGAAATTCCCGTGTGAGAGAGATTCCCCCGCCCTGTCCTTTGAATGTGCGGAGATGCCCGTCGCCGACGCCCGTCGAGGTGGCCGCCGCCACCCCGCACAGAGCAACTGTTTGCGCGCAACGGGCATTCAGCTATTTCTTCTTTTTCGGGGGAACAACTGCGTCTTTAAACGCCTTGGCAAGCCGGAACTTCACAACAGTCCTGGCCGGGATCTTGATGGCCGCGCCAGTCTGTGGATTACGCCCCATGCGTGCTTTGCGGCTGGCCTTCACCGCCTTGCCCAGGCCTGGAACAACAAACTGCCCGGTGCTCTTGGTTTCCTTCTCCGCCAGCGCCGCCAGCTCTTCCAACAAGGAAGCTACCTGCTTCTTCTGCAACCCAGACTTGTCCGCCAAGTGAGCTACAATCTGAGATTTCGTCATCATCGTTGTCATCTCCTCTGCTTGCTGAGCCTCAATCAAAAAGGAATTTGAGCCCGCAATTTGCCGAATGTATTTCAACAGCGCGCGGCTGTCAAGTGAACCTTTCGAGAAACGGCCATCACTCGGACGGCCTTCAATCCATGAATGCCGGCTTCCAGCTGCGTGGCGTTTCCGATTGATTGACATAGATTAGCAGCAATCCCCAACTGTGCGCAATGGCGTTTCCACAGTCACAGCAAGGACCGCAGGGTGCTATAATACTACGATTCGGACCCTTTCAGGGGAGCTTATGCACTCTATCCTATTGTGGCTGGCGTTAATCTTCTATTTTGTTGGCATCGTGGTGATGGTTCCGTCCCTCATGAAGCATCGCCAGTCGGTGCCCTCCTGGTCGCTGGTGGCCCTGGGCGCGGGACTTGTAGCCCATGGCGCATCTCTGGCTGCAAGGGCCGTGAATCTGCATCGCCTTCCGGTGATTGATGTCCAGAGCGCACTCTCGTTTTTTGCGTTTCTGGTAACCCTGGCATTTTTCCTGGCTTATTTGCGTTACCGGATCGACATTCTGGGCATTTTCATGCTGCCCCTGGTATTTGTCCTGACCCTCATTTCGGCGCTGCGTCCGGGACCGTCGTTCCAGTCCGTGGCTTTCCGCAGCGGCTGGCTGATGGTCCACATCAGCACCATCATGCTGGGCTACGTGGGCTTTTTTCTCACTTTTGTCGCCGCCGTCATGTACCTGATCCAGGAACGGCAACTGAAGTCCAGGAACCCCCAGCAAACTTATTACCGACTGCCCTCGCTAGAAGTCTGCGACCAGCTCTACTTCCGGTCGCTCAAGTTCGGGCTTCCCTTCCTGACCATTGGCATCCTGACCGGGTATGTCTGGGCGGCGCGAACTTGGCACGGCCCGTGGGAGCTTGATCCGAAAATTCTTGCGGCCCTGATTACCTGGTTGATTTACCTCTTTCTGTTTTCAGCGCGGCTGAGCGGAAGCTGGCCGGGCAAGCTCTCCGCCTACGTGGCTATCGTGGGCTTTGCCGCAATCATGGTGACGTTTGTAGGCATCAGTTTTGTCAGTGGGTGGCACGGGTATATCCCCCGGCTGGGCAAGACGCCATGATGTGATGTAGCTCACATACGTCTGGGGGCGAATTGCCTGAAAATACATAAGAGTTGGTGATTTAGAGAGAAGATGAACCTCGCGCTTGTTGGAATCAACCATCGGACGGCGCCGGTAGAAGTTCGGGAACGGATGAGCATTCCGGAAACGCAACTTCGAGAGGCCGTGACCGACCTGGTGCGCCGTGAAGGCATTAAAGAGGGCCTGATTCTCTCCACCTGCAACCGGGTTGAGGTGGTCGCCAACGCCCAGGACGACGCAGATCCGGGAAGCATCATCCGCGAATTTCTTGCCGACCATCATCAATGCAACCTGGCCCTTTATGAAAGCTACTTTTACCAGCATTCCCAGCAGGAAGCCGTTGAACACCTGTTTCGTGTGGCGTCAAGCCTGGACTCGATGATTGTCGGGGAACCGCAAATCCTTGGCCAGTTGAAGCAGGCTTACACGGCGGCGCGTGAAGCCGGCGCGCTGAACGGCACCTTGAATGAAATCAGCTTGCAGGCGCTGGCAGTAGCTCGCAAAGTCCGGCGGAACACCGCCATCGGCGCCTCCGCGGTTTCAGTTTCATACGCGGCGGTGGAACTGGCCCGAAAGATCTTCGGCGACCTGACGGGCAAGACCATCCTGGTGCTTGGCGCGGGCAAGATGAGCGAAATCGCCGCCAGAAACCTGATCCGAAGCGGCGCCGGCAGCATTCTGGTGGCGAACCGCACCTACGAGCGCGCGGTGGAACTGGCGCAAGCCTTTCATGGAACGGCCATCCGTATTGAGCAGATGCTCGACCATGTGGAAAAGGCAGACATTGTAATCTGCTCGACCTCTGCGCCGCATTATGTGATCCACCGTCACCACGCGGAGCGATGGCTGGCCGTCCGTAAAAACCGGCCCATGTTTTTTGTGGACATTTCAGTGCCGCGCAACATCGATCCTGCCGTTAACGAACTGGATAACGCCTTCGTTTACGATATTGACGACCTGGGACAGGTCGTCGAGGCCAACAAGAAACAGCGCGAGCGGGAAGCGGAGTGGGCGGAGGAGATCATCCAGGAAGAAGTGCAGAAGGCCATGCGCCGGCTGGCGTCGCGCGAAATCGTGCCGACGATTGTGGCGCTCGAGCAGCGGCTTGAAAGCATTCGCGAGAACGAACTGGATCGCTACCGGAGCCGACTGGGCGACCTGACGCCCCAGCAGCGCGAGGCCGTGGACGCACTGACGCACGGCATTCTGAACAAGATCCTTCACGGCCCGATCAGGGAGTTGAAGAGCGGCGTGGGCCAGCCGGAGCAGAGTTCGCTGGTGACCATGGTGCGGAAGATGTTCGGCGTGGCGGAGTAACGCACCGCGTCGGTGGGGCTTCATCAGAAAGTTCGGTCACAGCTTTTCAGCTTTTGAATTTCGTTCTGCGTTTCCGCTGAACATTTTGAAACTATCGCCAACCTCATGAAGATTACGATTGGTTCACGCGGCAGTTCACTCGCGCTGTGGCAGGCAAACTGGGTCAGGGACCGGCTGGAGTCCGCCGGGCAGGAAGTCGCGATCCGGATCATCAAGACCAGCGGCGACAAGCTCCAGAATGCGGCGCTGGCGGCGTCTGGAACCAAGGGGTTGTTCATCAAGGAAATCGAAGAGGCGCTGCTGGCCGGCGAGGTCGATCTGGCCGTACACAGCATGAAAGACCTTCCCACCAATCTGCCCGCAGGCCTGGGCGTGGCGGCGGTCCCCGAACGCGAAGATCCGCACGACGTTCTGGTTTCAAAAGGCGGAGTGACTCTGCGGCAACTGCCCGCCGGAGCGCGCATCGGCACCAGCAGCCTGCGCCGCCAGTCGCAACTGCTGGCGCTCCGTCCCGATCTCACCATGGTCCCCATGCGCGGCAACGTCGATACCCGCCTGCGAAAGCTCGAGCGCGGCGACTGCGAGGCGCTGGTGCTGGCCGGCGCGGGACTGAAGCGCCTGGGTTTCGCCGGGCACATCACCAGTTGGTTCAGCGAAAACGAAATCGCTTCGGCCGTTGGACAGGGCGCGCTGGCCATCGAAGTCCGCCTGCAGAATGCAGCGGTGAGAGAGGCGGTCGCGCCCCTTGACCACGCGCCTACTCATCAGGCCGTGCGGGCGGAAAGGGCCATGCTCGATGCGTTGGGCGGCGGATGCCAGCTTCCTATCGCGGCGTTTGCAAATCACGCCTCCGGGCAGTTGCATCTTATGGGAGTGGTCGCCGACCCCGCGGGCACGCGGGTGCTGCACGCCAACGATTCGGGCACGCCGGATGACCCGGAAGATCTCGGTAAGCGGGTGGCCACGGAACTTCTGCGGCAGGGCGCGCGCCAACTTCTCAGCCATGCGGGCCTGGAGTAGTTTTCGAAGCGCGATCATTGCCATCGACCCTCCGGCGGCTAGCAGGTTGATATGAGCGGAAAGGTTTATCTGGTCGGCGCGGGGCCGGGCGATCCCGGTCTTCTGACGCTCAAGGGCAAAGCCACCCTTGAACGCGCGGACACCGTTGTCTACGACTTTCTCGCCAACGAAGACCTGCTGCGATACGCGCGGCACGATTGTGAAAATATCTGCGTTGGCAAACGCCCGGGCGAGGAGACACTTCCCCAGGAATCCATCAACGAACTGCTCGCGAGCAAGGCGGCGAAGGGCAAAATTGTCGTCCGGCTGAAAGGCGGAGACCCATTTATTTTCGGGCGCGGCGGCGAAGAAGCTCAGGCGCTGGCGCTGGCCGGCATTCCTTTCGAAGTGGTTCCTGGAGTTTCGTCGGGATGCGCTGCCGCTGCTTATGCGGGCATTCCATTAACGCATCGCGATCTGTCGTCAAGCGTGGCGTTCGTCACCGGCCATGAAGACCCATCCAAATCAACCACCAGTGTGGATTGGGAGAAAATTGCCAGGGGCGCAGACACGCTGGTGCTCTTTATGGGTGTCCAAAACCTGGCGGAAATCAGCGCGGCCCTCGCCCTTGCGGGGCGGAGCCCGAAAACGCCGGTTGCCGTGATTCGCTGGGGAACTCGCGCCGCGCAACAAACCATGACGGGCACGCTGGCCGACATCGCCGAAAAGGCCGAGGGCATCGAAGCGCCGGCGGTCATCGTGGTGGGCGAGGTTGTCAATCTGCGCGATGAATTGAACTGGTTTGAGCTGATGCCACTTTTCGGCAAACGCATTGTGATCACACGCACGCGCGAGCAGGCCAGCACACTCAGAGAGTCGATCGAGCAACTGGGCGCGGAAGCCATCGAAATTCCGTCCATCGAGGTGCGCGACCCGCAATCGTGGCAGCCAATGGACAAGGCCATCAACCGGCTGCAGAATTTCGATTACCTCGTGTTCACATCAGCGAATGGCGTCAGGAAATTCCTGCAGCGTCTCCCCGCATGCGGCCGCGACGTGCGCGACTTGAAAGGCTTGCAGATCGGCGCCATCGGACCCGGCACTGCGGCGGAACTCGAGGCCACTGGCATTCGAGTCGATTTCATGCCAAAGGAATACGTTGCGGAAGGATTGCTGGAGCACCTGAAGGGCGTGGAAGTGCGCGGAAAAAGTTTTCTGATTCCGCGGGCCAGGGTGGCACGCGATGTTCTGCCCCGCACACTTGAAGAGCGCGGCGCGCGTGTGGAAGTTGTGGAGGCTTATGAAACGGTGCGGCCCGAATTTGCACCGGGCGAACTCGAACGGCTCCTCACGCCGGCGCCCGACGCCGTCACTTTCACCAGTTCGTCCACGGTGACGAACTTTGTGAAGCTGCTTGAAGGCGAGGGCCTTCGCGGCATTCTGGAACGCGGCGCCCTAGCATCCATCGGTCCCATCACATCCGAGACAATCCGCAAGCAGGGCCTGCAAGTTTCCGTCGAAGCGGCGGAATCAACTATCGCGGGCCTCGTGCAGGCGCTCCAGGATTATTTCTACCGGAACGCCTAAAAACAATTCCCTCCCCGCGGCTTGCCGAAGCGCGGGCGACTAGACCGGGACAAAAATCTCCTGATTGAAACTTCTCAAAGGTTCAGCAGTTCGCGCAGCTTTCGTGTCTGCGCGCGGCTCACCGGAATTTCGGTTTCTTTGCGGTCCTGCATTTTCAATTGGTAGGAACTCTTGAACCAGGGAACGACTTCCTTGATGCGATTGATGTTCACCAGGTAGGAGCGGTGCACGCGCCAGAAAACGTTGGGATCCAGGTTGCCCTGCAGTTCTTCCACGGTGCGAAAATTCGAGTGCCCATCGAGGTCCTTGGTCACAATCCGGATCACGCCGTCTTCGATGGTGGCATAAATGATGTCGGATGAATCCACCAGCACCATTCGGGTTCCGCTCTTTACCACCAGTTTGCTGGACTGCGCGGCGGGACGCTCTCCGATCATGTTTACCAGCCGATCCAGCTTCTGGAAAGCCGATGCGGAGGCTTCCATCATTCCGCGCACCCGCTGCAAGGCTTTTTCCAGGCGGTTCCGCTCGATCGGCTTCAGCAGGTAGTCAACGGCGTTCACTTCAAACGCGCGCACGGCGTAATGGTCGTAAGCGGTGACAAAGACGAAATAGGGCAGGCGTGTGTTGCGGTCGAGGAGTTTCTTGATTACTCCAAAGCCATCCAGCCCCGGCATTTGAACGTCCATAAAGACAAGATCAGGACCCAGTTCGCGGACCAGGCTGACCGCCTCAACGCCGTTTTTCCCCTGCCCCACAATGCTGACGTCTGGAAAGTCTTTAAGCTGGTATGCCAGCTCGTCCCTTGCGGGCTGCTCATCATCCACAATGAGCGCTGAAATCTTCATCTTCTACCTTCCTGTGCGATATTGACCCAACACGCCATGAGTCTATACCGAAAATCAGTATACCAGCCCGGAATGTTGCTTGATGCGGCAGATTACCGACCATCTGGCTTTGCGGCAAGTTTGTCTTGCCAGGTGGCGGCCTAAAGCCGCCCCTACAACACGAACGCCAGCATGTGAAAAAGGAATTCTTTTCCCGCGCCTCCGATTTGTGCTACCATTTGCCCCCATCAGGCTTCCGAAAGCCTTAGAATGAAGCCTGTTTACAACTTCCGTCAAGCCCGGAAGAAAGGAGTGGCCATGAAACGCCAAATCGTGGCGGTCATTCTTGCAGGGCCTTTGTTGTTCGGGCTGCCCATCCTACGTTCACTCCATGGTCAAACCTGCAGCGACGACGAAGGCATGGTAAAAAGTTACGTACAAGGCATCAACAGCCTGGTCGGGACGGTCCAGAAAGAAAGCCTTTCCGACTTTGAGAAGGATTACCACGAGCAGAGTTGTCTTTCCCGGCTCAATCTTTCGATCGGCATCGTCAAAAGCCTGATCGATTGCCTGAACAAGGCGGCCAGTGATCCCGCAGACACGCCTGCGCAAGTTGCTGCCATCAAGAGCAAACTCCAAGACTATGCTAAGCTCGAATCTGCGCTGGAACAGGACCGTGACTCGCTGAAGGCTGCCAAGAATCCGAAGGCCGCCAAGTCGGTCGTCGAAAAGATTGTGCTGACCGCCTGACCGGTTCCCGTTCCTGTTCCGCAATGCTGCTGCGGGTCGGACCGGACATCGCGGCAACAATCCCGCGACAGCCAGAGGAGGGTACTGTTTCCGAATGAAGACCCAGATCCGTGTTCTGAAGAGCAAGAGTGTTTACAAAGGAAGGATTATTCACGTAAAAGTTGACCGCGTGGTTGAGCCGGGCGGCGTGGAAGCCACCCGGGAAGTTGTGGAACATCGCGGCTCAGTGGTCATCCTGCCGCGGCTTTCCGACGGGTGCATCATTCTGGTGCGCCAGTACCGCTACGCTGCGCGCCGGCACCTGTGGGAACTTGTGGCCGGCTCCATGGAACCCGGCGAAAGCGTCATCCGGGCGGCCCGGCGGGAGCTGCAGGAAGAAACCGGATACCGTGCGGGCTCGCTGAAACGGATATTCTCCTTCTATCCCAGCCCCGGATTCCTGACCGAACAGATGCACATGGTGGAGGCGAGCGATTTGAAGCTGTCCACAGCCGCTCCCGAAGAAGATGAGCGAATTGAGGTCCGGGCATTTTCCAGAACTGAAATTGATAAGCTCATCCGAAACCGGAAGATTATCGACGGCAAAACGCTCGTTGGAGTAATGTGGCACGGTCCAAGCTGAAACTGCGCAAGAATTATCGTAACACCCTGTGAAATTTACAGCCATCGACATTAAAGTCAATATCTTCTTGACAAGGCAACACCCAAATATATACTTAGCGCCAAGGAGTTAGTGCGGTGGTCTTCTCGGGTAATTGTTCTTAAGGGTAATGGCTGGGACTTTAGGCAGTTCCCGGCCTTTTTCTTTTTGGGCGTTGCCCTGGGGTAAAAGGCCACGAAAGTTCAGTACCATTAAGGAGGAAAGGAAGTGGCACGACTTCAAGGTAAGGTGAAGTGGTTTAATAATAGCAAGGGATACGGCTTCATCGGGCAGGAGGGCGGAGCCGACGTGTTTGTTCATTATTCAGCAATCGAAGGTGACGGATTCAAGTCACTTCAAGAAGGTGATGCTGTCGAGTTTGAGATTGTGCAGGGCCAAAAGGGACCCCAAGCCGACAAGGTTACCAAACTGGCATAAATCAGGCATATCTTTTTACGTCGATTAAATCAGTGCTCTGCAAAATTGCCTGGCGCACCGTTTGGTAGAGCACTGGTTTTTTCTTGACGAATTTTTTACAGCGGATTGGTAGAACTGCTTTACAATTGAACGGCTAGCGATTTTCCGCGGCTCACGAAAGAGATTTCACATTCTGAAGGTTCAAGAAGTTGCCGGCGGAGTTCAACCTAAGGGGGGCAATAGGAAGGTTCGCCTGTGGCCCACATCGGGGCAATCCAAGGCTACCTGGAGGAAACTAATGCGAAGATTGATTGGCATTTTGGGGCTACTTTTTCTGGCGCCACCTCTGTGCCCGGCCGCGGGAAGCGCGGTGCTTGCACACAGAAACACGTTCTTTGATCGTCCGGACGCCAGCTCGAGAACTTCTGCAGTATTGACCATCCCGGCGGATACGCTGGTCAAGGCGCGGCTCATTTCAGGAATGCACACGCTGGTCAGTCATGTTAACGATCCTGTTTCAGCCGAAATGACAGAGCCGGTTTACATCAACGGCCGGATGGCACTGCCCAAAGGGACGCTGTTTGACGGGCATATCACATCGGTGCGCCGTCCGGGCTGGATGCGGCACAACGGTAAAATAAGTTTCCGCTTTGACCGCGTGACGCTGCCCGATGGCCACGAGATTCCGGTTTCAGCAATCATTACACACCTGGACAAGAACAAGGAACTGATGGGGTCGCTTGACGCGGAAGGCCAGGTGCGGGGACACCGTCGCAGATCCTGGCGGAGCTTTCTGACTGGAGCCGTCGGTGTTGGAGGCCTTGCGGCCGCAAGGGTGTTTATCGCAAGTTCAACCGCGCTGACTGTGGCGACCCCGGCAGGTGCCGCTGCCCTTGTCGGTTACGAGTTCTTCCTGAGGCGCGGAAGCAACGTGAATGTGCCGCCCATGACGGGGTGCCGCATCCGGATCCTGAGCTCACTGACAGTCTCAGGACTGGCCTGAGAAATTACCTGCTTGTAGCGGCGCTCGATGGGCGCCGGTTGTCTCCTGTTTGAAAGACCGGAGGCCATGGACCACCGCTACAGCAACGAAGCAGCAGCTTTCACACAATCAGCCCACAAAGCTAGCATTACTCCCCGCGAGATCGCCTCGGGGGATACCCTTGCAGCAATTCCTCACAGCAGCGCTTCGTGATCGGGTTTTTGTCTTGAGGAGAATGCGCCGGTCATAGGCTACCGCTACAAACTCATTGTGAGGCAGCGGATCATTCTCCTCCGGCGACGGCGTCGTATTGGGCAACCATGCTGATGCTCAACTGGCTGCCGGTTTCACTGAATGCCAGATTCTGGAAAGGATTGGCCGCGTTAGGGTTCTGGTTCTGCCAGGCAATCTGTTGAGCCAGCTTCAGCCCTTCCATCACCTGCCTGAGGGATGAGGCATCCTGTTCCGTTTTGCAATACATGTTCAGGTTCAGTTGAATGTCGCTGCCGGTGTTGATGCTATAGCCGAACACGTTCACGTTCTGGAAAACCTTTGACCAGTCGAGATCCACGGCGCTCTGCCGCGGCATCCAGCCTCTGAACCATGACGCCACAGCGGAGGCAACAGCGACGCCCCAGATCGGGGCCGAAGACTTCTGCTGCTTCACGGCATTGGCAAAACTGTCAACGGTTGAGAGCGTTACGCCGCCGCCGTTCAGGTTCTGCGTAATCTGGCTGAGCGTGGCCAGCGTTCCAAAGACTCCCTGGCCGGGGGCCAGAACAACCACGCACTGCGAGTCCAGGCCGGCGCCGAGGCAGTAGCCGGTCTTTCCGCCAATCTGTTGCGCCGGAAGGTTCCGCGCTTCCGCGCTGGCGTCGAGAACCTTGGGGTCAAAATTTCCCTCTGCAAAGCCGTAAAGGTTCATGTCCGCGCTCCCGGCGCTCCAGCCCAGGACAAGCTGACCCACATCGGTTTCCTTAATCCCAAGCTCAGCCATGGACTCCACCAGTTTCTGGAGGCGCGGCCCCATGTAGTGCTGCTGCAGGGTAGCGTAATTGGGCAGCTTGCGCAGCGTCGCGGGGTTCGAATATTCCAGGCGGATCGTGTCCGCCGGAAAGCTGTTCATGGCCTTTGTAACCAGGTCCTGGCCCAGCAACGGCGAAACGCCTGCCGCCAGGAACACCAGCAACGCAAGCATGGATGTTTTGAATGAATTCATTTATTCCCCTTCTTTGGGTTTTAAAACCACGACTTCCCGCCGGTGTGAACGGGTGAGGAAGGTTTTCAAGCTGTAGCCGGCTGTCAGCTTTTCAATCTCGCGGTTCGACAACGGCGTGTAAGGAAACTGGCCGGAAGCCTCGCCGTGTGCGCCGAGCGTTGTGAGGCTCTCCAGCCACCATCGGACGTCTTTCCCCACTGTGAGATTGGGCTCGCGGAGAAAACAGAAGAAGATGCCGCCCGGACCGAGAAGCGAAAGAAGCGCCCGGACAAGCTCCGGGACAGCATCACGCGGAACCAGATCGAGCAGGTGCCAGCAGCAGACCAGGCTGAGAGATGCGGGCGGGATGGCTGGAATTTCGCTGAGCAGCCTGTCCGGACAGAAGAGCGTCTGTTTGCCCTCCTGCCGCCAGAAGGCGGGGTCGCCACGCTGCAAGGGCCCAATCAGGTCCGCAACGTAAACTTTGGCGTGGCGTTTGATCAGGACGCCGACTGTTGAGGAAGAAACGGTCCCGCAATCCAGCACCAGCGGGCCTTCGACGTCCTGCAGGAAATTCCAGATCCACTGGAGCGCCTGGCTCGGGATTGACGCGCCGCCGTCTGAAGGAGACTTCTTGCGCGAGCCCTCCTGCGTCTTTACTGAGAACATCGGCAAACCCAAACTACCCCGCTGAACTTGACCCGCTGGCGTGGCCGGAATAAGCACATCAGCTTTCAGGGTAACACACCGGGGACGAATTCAGCGCGGCCGGTCGCGTGATTCGGAAAGCAGGCGCGCAATCCTAGTCGTCGCTTTCGAGCGGGGCCGCAGCAACCAGGGGCGAGCGCTCTGCCGCTTTTCCCTCGCGCACAATGTCGATGCTGCCTTTGAAATAGGCCCCTTCTTCAATGGAGATGCTGGCCGAGGTCAAATCACCCGTCACGTTGCCGGTCCGCCGCACGTCAATCTTCTCGCGCGCGCTGACATTTCCGTTCACAGTCCCGTAAATCACCACCTGCCGGGCCTGAATTTCAGCTTTCACCTTGCCGTTTGCCCCGACCGTCAGGCAATGGTCCTCTAGATTAACGGTGCCATCGAACTGTCCCTCGATCACCAGATCTTCGTTCGCGGACAACTCTCCCTTCAATACAATCGAGCGGCCAATGATGGCGTGCACTTGGCCCTGGGAACTTACACTGGTATCTCTTCGAATGCTTTCAGGCATACGGTTCTCCACCTTTGAGTTAACTGAGGATACGGGAACGGCCGGCTGGACGGAGGGGGTACTGGGTTGCGATTTTTTTTCCTTTTCCCACCACATAATAAATTACTCCTGGCAATGTGATTATGGCGGAAAAGTCCGCCTGCCGCCCCCCGTCGAAGTGCATATTAACTCGGATACCAACGAGATTGCAACGGTCTTTCACACCGTCCGGAGATTTCGGGCGCATGGCGCAGAAGCGCCGAATTTTGGCATCTATGCGGCCACAGCAAATAGCGCCGCCAGCCCCTGCAGCGTAATCTGCCATTCTGAGGGCAGCCAGTCATCCTGAGGAGTTCGGGGCGACGAAGGACCTCTGCGTTTATTCTTCTGCGCTTTGCGGTAAATGCCGTGATCCTTCGCTTCACTCAGCAGGACCGAGGGTGGCCCACCGGCCCCCAAAATAAAGTTCGCCTCACCGCAGAGACATCTGAGTCCTTTGGGTCAAGGATTCCTTGGGCATCGTTCGACTTCGAGCCGTCTGGGTTGACCTTGCGGCGGCCGCCAGCCAGAGCGGTAAGCGGTGCCTCCAGTTGTCGTTTTTTGTCGCAAGGCGTACGAGTCTGCCAGCAGCGATAGAGGACGCGAATCCATTTATCACGAGCTCGCAAATCGAGGGGCACTGTTCGGTGATGAATCCGTTTAGTTTGAAGTCACCGAACGCGATTCCGGCGGGCGAGACCTTCACGGCGTTTCTGATCGCGGTAGTGGCAGGGGCTCGACGCTTTGCGCACAACTCGATGCCGCGGGCGGACCGCGCCATCGGAACGCTGTTGGGGATCGAGCGTTTTCCCGCCGACGACACGATTCGCAATCCGTTCAAACGCTTCACGCAAGGGAGGCTGGCGCGGACGTACGAGCCGCTGTGGGGCTGGCAGCTGGAGCGGCTGCCGCGGCGCGAAGACGGGTACAGTCTGGGCATGGTGAGAAAACATAACCTCTTCGGACACATATAATGCCAATCTGGTTCCAATTTGAGATCGAACCCCGTGACGCCCTCATACCTGAAATAAGGAGATTCTATCATGATGTCTGTTCAACGCCGTCCGCTCCGTCGTTCAGCGTGTCTCCGGCGATGCCAGTCGGAAGCCCTCGACCCCGTCATATCTTTGGGGTGGTGTGCAAATTCGCTTGCTGGCTCCTCCCAAACACCGGCAACTCGGGAATAATGTACTTGGCCGACAGATGGCCTAAACGTACCCTTGGATCGTCGATTGATGTTGGGGACGAGAAACCTCTGACGTTCCCCCTGAAAAATGGTCCAGCAAGAGAGTGAGTTTTCCGGCAAAATCCTGGAGTGGGAGGAGGGTTTTGCCAATGTAGAAGAGCCGATACCCGGAGGAACAGGTTGGACTTGTCCCCAAATTTGAGACAAACGGTTAAGGCTCAAAATTCAGCGAATGGTATGAAAATGCCATTGAATGGAGGATTGAGTTATGGGTTTGTCTCGACGGCAGTTCACGAAGGAGTTCAAGTTGGCGGCCATTCAGCGGCTGGAGTTGGGGGCTTCGGTCTCGGAGGTGGCTCGAGCGTTTGAAGTTAACCCGAACGTGCTGCACCGCTGGCGGAAGGAGTTCCGCCAAGGGCCGGGCAACGCCTTTCCGGGCCTGGGGAAGCGGCGCTGGGACGAAGGCCGGGTGGCCCAACTGGAGCGCAAGATCGGCCAGCAGGCCTTGGAGATCGATTTTTTGAAGGGGTGCTTGCAGCGCATCGACGAGCAGCGGAAACTGCAGGCACTGGTTGGAAAGCCGCTGTCTACGGGCAGATCCAAACCCAGAGGAACGGAGGCGAAAGCTTGACGGTGGAACGGATGTGTACGCTGGCCAAAGTGAGCCGGACGGGGTTTTATCGCCGTCCGGCGGACGCACCCAGGGCGGATCGGGACATGGCCTTGCGGGATGCCCAGCAGCGGATCGCGCTGGAGTTTCCCAGCTACGGCTGGCGACGGATGACGGTAGAACTCAGGCGGCGTGGATGGGCCGTGAATCACAAGCGCGTCTATCGCCTGATGCGCGAGGACAACCTGCTCTGCCTGCGCAAGCGGAGGTTTGTGGTCACGACTGATTCCGATCACGGCCTGCCGGTCTATCCCAACCTGGCACGCAGGATGACGCTGAGGGGCCTGGACCAGCTCTGGGTGGCCGACCTCACTTACATCCGCCGGGAGCTGGAGTTCGTTTATCTGGCGGTGATCCTGGACGCCTTTTCCCGGCGGGTGATCGGCTGGGCGCTCGCCGAGCGACGGGCCGCGCCCGGCTTGGTGCATCACTCGGATCGCGGCGTGCAGTACGCCAGCCGCGATTACACGCAATTGCTCCAGGCACACGGCATCCAGTTCAGCATGTCGCGCAAAGCCAATCCCTGGGACAACGCGGCGTGCGAGTCGTTCATCAAGACGCTGAAATACGAGGAGGTTTACCGCAGCAAATATCGAGATCTGGCCGAAGCTCGCGCCTTGATCGGTGCGTTTCTGGAAAAGGTCTATAACCCAAAACGCCTGCACTCGGCGCTCGGCCACTTGCCGCCCGCCGAATTCGAGCGCGGCCTGCTGGCCCAAACCAAAAAGCAGGCCGCTGCGCGGCGTCTTGCTCTATGAGTTTTCTGAGGCATGGGGAAATCTATCATTTCGATGAGTTTCCGGCTGGCTATCCCTTGGCGGGTTGCTCTCCAGCAGAGCCCGCCTCCGCTTTACCAGCCGGGGGCCATCTTGCAGGGAAATCCGTTCGCAGTACAATCGAATTCCAGCGAACGGCAAGCTGTTTCTTAACTGTTTGTCTCAGCCCAGGGGACAACCTCAGATCGTCACCATGCCCCGGAATCCACACTTCCGGGAAAGGGGCAAAATTCCCCCGCCGCGGCTGAGCCAAAGCACGCGTTTCTACGCCATAGAGGTTGCCGGGATGACAGACGCTACAATGCGAGCATCTGCGTCACGCGTAGTTTGGGAAGAGGTAGATCAGCCTGGCAACTGGACGCGGTCAAACTGGGAACTTTAGCTGCGCACTCATGCCTCGCTGCTGTCCGTAGACCATTTTCTCTGACCGCACACCTGCGAAGCATGTGTGCGCCCTCGGAGAGGGTTTGTATAAACAGGGCATCCCTGAAGCAGGATTGTGGCTTCTTGAATGCAAGCAGCCACTGTCAATAGCAAGACGACTGACCGGGGCCGCATGGCGGATTTTCCACCAGCGTGGTCTTGGGATGCACGGGCAGGACCAGTGGCGGCTGTGGAGTCTGGGAAAAATCAAAGTCTTTCATGAGATTTCCGATTATCGGATTGTCTTCCCGAACAAACGGCCTGGAATCCGGTCGCCCGTCAGTCTTGGGATTGAGCCGCTGGCCATTGAGGAAAACATCCTCGATGAATTTCAGATAGGCATCCGGGCTAAGTACCTGATGGTCGATGTATCCGCGTTTGGCGTACGGGCTGATCACCAGACCTGGAACACGGATGCCGAGGCCCATGGAATCAGTACGTGGCGGCACTACGTGGTCATAAAATCCTCCCCAATCGTCCCAGGTGATAAAGATGGCCGTGCTCTTCCAGTCGGGGCTTTGCATGGCGGCATTCACAATTTTCGTCACATAGGATTGCCCCACGCTCACCTTGGCGGGAGGGTGCTCACTGTCCCAACCATTTGGGGAAATCCAGCAAACGGGAGGCAGGGTTCCGTCTTTGGCCGCCTCAAAATAGCGGCTCAGGTCTTCGATGTCGGCGAGTTGCTTGTCCTGATGGACGTCGGTAAAGCCGGGCAGCACGTTCCAGATGACGGGAACCCCGCTATCAGCATATTGTTCACTCGAGTGAGCGCTAGGCATTCGGAAATGTCCGGCAGTCTTCCGACGCCCGGACTGTGTTGGCACCGGCCCGTGGTCCAGGTAGTAAACCCACCTGACATGCGCTTTGTACAGAAGGTAGGTGATGTCCGTCCATGAGAACGGTTTAGGATTTTTGAGTGTCCGGTCCCGCGGCATGAGAGCGCTCACACAGCTCATGGGGTTGTTGGATTGGCGGCAATTGGCCGACCACGCGGAAACAAGCCACAAATGCGAAGGGAAACTCCAGGAATGCAATCCTTCAAACATCTGATCCTGGAGCACAAAGTGTTTGGCATAGGCCCAGTAGTTGGGGATGTCGCCGCCATTGTGGTATCCCATGACTGGATCAGACTCTTTGGGGTCGGTGGGATGCTTGCAGTAGTCGTGTGACCATGCGAGCGGGTACAAACCGAATGATCCCGCGGCCTGGACCTCTCTGATAAACCCATCCATCTTTCCGTTCTCCACAACCCCCAGAGACGCTTCTGAGGCGTGTGGGCCCCCACAGTTCACGTCGTTGTGATCGAGATACGGCTTGACGCATTCGCCCGTCTTGGGATCGGGATTGCAGACCGCAGGCACTCCGTTTCGCATGGGAATGCCGTCCGCCCCGGGATAGGTGCCGAAGTAAGAATCAAAAGAACGATTTTCCTGAAAAATAATTATGACGTGCTTGATAGGTATGTTCTTCATGGCCGGCGCCGCTTTCCCTTTCCCCGCGGCCTCGGCTCGCAGGGCAGAAACCATCAGCAGCCCCGCGACCAGCGCAAGAGATGCACAGACTCCCATCCGCCAACCGCAGCGATACACCTGCTCCTTCATCATAAGAATCCTCCTTTTTGGGGACGTTCCTGTTCAGTAGCTAAGCCCAAGACCGGCGCCAATGCTACACCCGCCGCAGAAACAATACAAGCACCGTAATAAGCGGGTGACGTCAAGCTGCTTGTGTAAAAAGTTGAAGGGTGCGGTTTTTCCATTGATGCTTCTCATTGATTCCGTTGAAGATGGCGAAGATGATCCGGTCAACG
>JAJYLL010000083.1 GCA_021787735.1 Acidobacteriota bacterium
TTATCCTTCCGCTGGCGGAGAACATTCAATTCACCGGACATTTTCCGAAGCTGGGCATTCAGTTCCGCTTGAAATCTTTCCAAGGCATAATCAAGCACTTCAGGCTCCAATACAGCGTGTTGCAAGCCTTCTAAGAGTCGAGATTCAAGCCGGTCTTGCGGTTCGGTCATCTCATTCGCGCATGTTCCTCTATAGCGGTGACGAGGGCACCCGTAGCGAGCCGCATGCCCCCGTTTACCTCTTCCTGAAACGATGGTCAACTTTCCGCCGCATATTGAGCAGACAAGGAGGCCTGAGAACAGATAAGGAGATGTTGCCGATCGAGAGACCATTCCGCCTGGCCTGTCGTAACCGTAAATTTTCTTCACGTGCTCAAGCCGAGTATGCACTTTTGTCCATAGCTCGTCGGAAACTATCCGCAGATGCTCAGCGGATAGAACGTGCCACTCTTCAGGTGGGCGCGGACGGGCCACTCGCTTGTTGGTTCCGGGCACTTTTATATAACGCGATCGATTCCACACGATCTTGCCTGCATACCGGGTGTTGTAAAGCATTTCGCGGACGGCACTTGGGCACCACTCCCCTTTCCTTCCCCTTCGTGGACGAGGTGAAGGTACTTGTTCGGCATTCAAGGTTCGTGCAATGACCTTGAGTGATTTCCCACTTGCAGACATTTCAAAGATCCGACGAACTACAATAGCCTCCTGCTCGTCGGTTTCCTGATACACACCTTCTTCGGTTTTCACATTCCTGTAGCCGTAGCATCTTCCGCCCGCATGAAATCCTCGAAGGACCCTTCCTTCCAGACCGCGATGAGTCTTCTTCCCAAGCTCTTTGATATACAGCGAATCTACGAGCCCGTGCACCGTCATCAAAACATCGGCCTGCTCGCTTCCGGTGTCGATTGCTTGGGAGACATATGTAATACGGATACCGGCAAATCGGAGCTTTTCCACTATCTGCAGTCCATCTGCAAGATTCCGGGACAATCGTGACGTATCGTCAATAATGATCAAGTCAAACGGTGACGGGTTTGAGAACGCAGAGCGAATGAGAGAAGTAAATGCCGGACGGTCCATTCCTGCCCCTGAAACAGCTTCATCCCTGTAAATGTGGTCTTCTAGAATCTGCCATCCTTTGGACGTAGCAAACTCTCGGCATTTCCGAATCTGGTCCTCTATTGACAGGGGACTCTGGCGGTCGCTTGAATATCGGGCATAGATGGCACAGCGGGTGGGCTTCAATGAATCACCTCCGATCCGTTCTTCTTCGTTTTGAAATCTGGCACATCCTCATTACAGTTGACAAGGGATTTCCCTCTGTCATCGGGCTCACTCAACCATTCCCGCACAAGGGCGGGGATAATCACTGCGTCCAACCATTCCTTCAACCCGGGGCTTATCGCTTGCCCCTGCTTTAAATCATCACGCGAGACTGCCAGGCACGACTTCGACATTCCAGTAAACCTTTTCCGCGGCCCTGAGGCCGCAATGGTGGTTTACCGGTCGCTGTGCGGGGGCATTTAGCCCGGAAGTCGTTGCCTCTCGGCCGACGCAGTTACCGGCGAGCAGAATCGATATATTCCCCTGCTCACTCCTTAATTAGTAAAGGCGTTGATGGCGATTTCATGTGAAAATACAAAAATTTATAATTCTTGTATTTGCAGTATGATAGGCAAATAATTCAATGTGATAGTGATACTTTAACAATCATTCACCGGAGATATATGCACTTTACAAAGCATATAAGATACCCTATCCTAAGGCCATGAAAAGCCGAGAATACTTGCCGGCGAAATGCAGGGACGACGAGCTGGCGCGAAAGCACTTCGAAAAGGCCCGCTGGCCGGACGGACCAGTCTGTCCTCACTGCGGCGGCAAGAGTTCGGCCACCAGGATCGAGCCACGTCCGGGATCGAAACGTCCCGTCCGCAAGGGTGTCTGGCAGTGCAATGGCTGTCGGAGGCAGTTTACGGTAACGGTTGGCACGATCTTCCAGGACTCGCGTATTCCGTTACACAAGTGGCTCCTGGCCATCCATCTAATGGGATCGTTCAGCAATGGCATCAGCGCGTACCGCCTGCAGCGCGAACTCGATCTGGGAAGTTATCGTACGGCGCTGTTCATGGTGCGCCGCATTCGATGGGCGCTGAAACAGCAGCCCATCAAGCAAGAAATAGTGTGGCGGCGGAAGGGGATCAATGTCCCTGAATCGCTGCGATCGGCCCTGGCGGCTGAGTCCTGAAAACTTATTGAGCTCCGGTAAAGAAATAACCGAACCAGACTTTTGAAATTGGTGATGCTTGGGTAGGAGCGACAATGCTTCCGGCGTTTTATCCTGATACGAGGAGAGTTGGTAAGGCATCAATGAAGAAGCATCAAGGCAAACTCCACATTCAGCTTCCGGAAGATGACGCGCTTCGTCTGCTTCTAAAAGTGAAGCCGACTGCAGACATGCCACGCCAGCTATCGAAACCAGAAAAAGCCAAAGAAAACAAATCTGCGGCGGGGACGAGCCGGGCTGGAGGACTAAAACACCCAGGAGCAATCAAGGGGGAACCGTTGAAGCAAGGCACTCCAGCAGGAGACGAGTCTTTCAAATTGCATGGGCCAACTAAGCCCTGCTGAATAATCTGGTTATCTGGAGCGACACTCGAAACCGATGCTCACAAGCCGTCTGGATAAGATCCTCAAACCGTTGCAGGGAACCTTTGACCAGGACGATCAGATTCCGAAATTCCTTGAGCTCATGCGCTGGCCCGGAGGTCTCAAATGCCCTTATTGCCCTTCATCAAAGGTCACCAGGCTGCAAAAGCCCAAGAGAGAGCCTGAAGGACGATACCTGTATTACTGCCGTGCTTGTCGGCGCCAGTTCACGGTGACGACCAAAACAGCCCTCGACCATACACACGTTCCGATGGCCAAGTGGCTGGATGCCATCGCTATGATCAGGAACCGGAGCAGCCGCAGATTGAAACCTGAAGAGCTAGAGCAACGCCTCGGAGTGACCCGCAAGACGTCCCGGCTTATGTGCCGGCGGCTCCGCGAAGGGATGAAGAAAGGATTTCTTCGCAATGTTCGGACCGCTTTGCTGAAGTATAAGAGCCCGGAAGCGATTTTCGCGACTATCTTTCCCCATCTCTACGAGAATTAGAGAGAACCTGCTTCGGCACCCTGTCAGGTAGTTGACCACAGCGGGTCCGGTATTGGACATGTGGCTCGTCGTCGAATTGAGCGCTTCGATTATTCCCGGCTGACCGACGTGGACAGATTAGCCGCCGGCACAGCGCCAGTACGCCCTATTCGGTTTCTATCCCTGCAGCGACTCCCAGATGATCGGACGGCCACAGTCCGCTGGTGCGATCCGACTTGTGCCCGCCGAAGAGCGTGACCTCACCCGCATCAATGTTGCCGTGCAATAGGATCAAGTCAACGCGCTGAGTTACAAGGGAAACCGGATTCAGTAGCGAAGGGTCCTGGCAGCACGTTGGCCCCGTATCCTGACCCTGCGCCTCCGTCCAGACATCCTTAAACCCGTTCACCAGGAAGTTCGTGTAAGCGGGGGTAAAAGGATCGGCGGGAGGATTGGCCTTCGAATTCGAGTCCATGGCGACGACCACCGGTAGGGATGTATTGACCGGACCCTCCAGTAGTTCCTCGCCCTGCTGATAGTTGACGGTGGGATCAAAACTTTCAAGCTGCGTGTCGATAAAGCGAAAGCTGGTGTCGTGGAATTTCACATCGACAGATACCCAAGCCCTGTGGACAGAAATGGTCCCAACCACCGTTGGGACGTCAAAGGTATGGCTGAACTGAGCAAATTGCGGGTTTGTGAGTTGGAGCGTGTTCGGATCGATGTCCGCGCGAGCCAGGATAGCGCTGCGTTGTTCATAGAAAACAATCACAGGTCCCGAACTTGCAATTGCTGGCGCGGTCAGTTCGTTGGCGGTGACTCTTGCGACCTCCTTATAGGACAATCCCTGGGCTTGCAGAGAGTCCTTGACAAGATTTAGCAGATCATACAGGACCGTGGGGGTTGCCGTGCATCCTGTCAGTGAGGTGTTAGCGGGACAGGTCCGCCACTCGGTAACCTCCTGGAGGCTGACCAAGGCGGGGTGCGCTTTGCCGATTTGGCGTGCGATCGCTGCAGCGCGGGCGGGTGGATTGGTAGCCTGCACGTTGGCAAGAATGGCACTTACGGCAGCAACAAATTGCTCTTGGGTTTGAGCGGTGAAGGCGATGCTCAAGTCGGCGCCTTCGTAAACATTGTAGGTCATCACACCTAAGTTGCCTTTGCCTTGGGAATTCTGGGCGGACGCAGGTGCCGCTGCCCACGCCACCAGAAAGGCAGCGATCAGCAGCGCGGCGAACCAGTTCAGGGAAGCTAAACGACGATCGAGTGTCTTATTCAACTTAGTGGCTAGCATTTTCCTTTTTCCTTTCTGGAGAGAGGTGGCGGGCTGAGATCAAAGACTTATTGCGGTCAGGAGCCGGCCTTGACCCACCATGGCTTGAACCCAATGCTTTGCGGGTCCTCTAAGGGGCAGACTATGCTCGAAGCTGGTGCGCGGCCATAAGGCCTGTGATAGTTTCGTGAGTGTCACAGGTCTTGGCTTCTGAGTCCAGCGAGCGAAACGTAAAGGGCATGTCCTGGAGCGCCTTGACCGAATCATCGATCTTGGAAAGGCCCGTTACGCTCAGCATGGCAGCCTGAATCTGGCCGATCTGCATGCGATTGACTATGTCGGCCTCGCTGCCCAGCGTGCCGTCGGGATAAATCGTCAGTTTGACGCCGCCGCAGGGCGCCTGCCGCCACTCCTTGCACATGGCAAGCAGCGTTTTGTGCAGCGACGTACCACGCGGAGCCATGGTCGCCAGACGCACGCTCGCGGACTGGGCGCGTGCCAGGGCAGTCAGCGCCGCCACAGCCACAACGAGGGTCACCAGTGCTTTAAAGGTGCCAGTGCGGTGCCATTCCATAAATCACCTCCGGTTATCGGACGGCTTGGGAGCGAATAGATTATCAGCGCGCGAGAGCAGCCAGCGCGCGGCGCTGTGAGACCAGATTTTCCAGGCGGGATTCGGGGTGCGCATCCGGGTCGATCGCAAGCGCCCGGTGCAGCAGCGATTCAAATTCCGTGCGGTTCTGTTGCTGGATTGAGACGGCCTGTGCCAGGGTCACATACGGCCCGGCAAGCTCGCCGTGCGAAAGGGCCAATGCGCTCTGGAAGTGCCGACGGGCGCGCGCGTAGGGATCACCCTCCGCTCCTTGTCGGCTGGGCTCGTAGCTGATCAGGAAGCTCTCAATGGCTCCCCGGTCGAACCTCTCGTCGAGTGCCCGCGCGCGATCGATCAGGCCCTCGACGATGGGCTGGTCGGCGATCAGGTCCGGACGGTCCTTGGGAAATGAAATCGCCAGGCCCCACGCCGCAGCCGTCCAATAGAGTAACGGTACTTCCTTCTTGGATACAATTCGGAGCGCAGCTGCCTCGGGATTCGTGCGCAAAGCTTTGCCAAATCCCTTGTGGCGGACTTTCAGGCCACGCGTGCTATAATCGCGCGCGCAGATAAAATCGGCGGGCGCGGGCGCACATCCGCTCGGCGGAAGTGAAGTCAACGAGCTCGATCTCGTCGGCATTTTCCTGGACGAAGGCGTAGCTGTGTTCTGTGAATCCCTTGCAGGCGCCCAGCAGCAGCCCGCGATGATGAGGGCTTTCAGCCAGCAGGCTCTCAATCAGTTTCAGGCTGAAAGGCACGGCCTCGCGCACGAGTTTAGGATTGTTGTCGCTGGCATAAACCGTGCCGCCTGAAGCGATGCCATCGCCGATTTTGTTTACAGCGATTCGCGTCATCAGGCAGGCGGTATTCGCCGCCACAACAAGCAACAGGACGGGCAACAGCAACAACCTGCGGCGCGTTTGCGTGCTTCTCACCGCCCGTTCCGGAGGAAGCAGCGAAGCAAAGGATAGTGCGCTCATCGTGAACCTCCGGTCCTGCGCTGCCAATCGTCGAGGGTCGAAAAGACCTCTGAGTCGTCGGTGTATTGGAGCGCGAGCTTTTGAAGGTCGCCGGTACGGAGGGTTCTCACCTCGCCGGGCGGTTCAAAGTAGCTCAGCCGAAGCGTTGCCTGGTCAACGTAGATTTTGAAGATCCAGTGGGCGAGGGTCAGCCGAAGCTCATACTCTGGTGAGGAACTCGATCGATTGCTCTTACCCGCCGGCACCAGGGTCGCAAAAAGCCCTCCTTCAAGGTAAAGAACCGCTGGCGAGAAGGGGCTTTCGTTGCCGGAAGCGGCAGAGAGGTTCAGGTGAAAGGTCTCCGACGTTGCTTCGACCGGTACCTTGGTGGGTTGAATGTCCAGGAAACGCGTCTGTCCCAATTGCACCAGACAGGCGTTGGCCTTCATGTGAAATGGCTTGCCTTCTTCGTCAGGCTTGCCGGTGTCGCGGGGCAAACTGACCGCGTTCAAGGTGTAGCAGCCGCCCGGGGCGGGCTGGAACTCCAGGACCAAGACCCTGTCATCGCCCTTCTGCTCCCAGGTTCCCGGCAAAAGCGGGTCTGAAACCAAGTCTTGCTTGGTAAACAACGGATTCAAGAAATCCTCCGGACCGCAACCCGCTAGCAGCAAAACCAGTCCCAATGTGAAGAGCACTTTTCTAATACGCATTTTCAGGCTCCTTTGGGTCCCGTTCGTGGTGGACCCATTGAGGCTCATCTTGCAGAATGGGCAGCATCCGGGTAAGGCAGAGAAATGCGCAGGTTCGCAGCGGCCTCCCGCCGAAGCTGCCGATAGCCAAAAAAGATCAAGTACGCGCCCAGGAAGAACGCAATTAGGCCCCAGAATTTGAAAAGGACCACGTTGAGAAGGTCAAACGCGACCACTACAACATAGAAAATCGCCAGACGCCGCCTCACATCTGGCCAGACGCGGCTCGACACATGCCGGGAGAGCCCATAGCGCAACCACAAGCCGAGAGGCAGGAGCGAAAACGGCGAGATGACCAGCGCCGTCATCAGATCTTCCTCCAATTCAATACCGTGGGAGTACTTGCCGAGCAAGAACTCGCCGAGCCCTAACGTCATTGCGATGCCAGCCAAGATCAAGACCCACAAGATCGTCCCTTTCAGGGTCCAGAATTCCGGCCTGAAGCACCTCACCAGCAGCAGCCCGAGCAGGGCGACAAGCGCCATTAGGGCGGCCGGGTTACTATTGATGCCGACCCGGGAATCAAGCTGTTTTCGTTGTTCGGCATTCAAGGTGATCGCCTATAAGTTATATTGATTATGACGCACCACACTAGCACTCTACGCGCAACGTCTAAAGTCGGCTACAGAGGGTGTGACAGTTTCGGAAGTGTCATCAGGCCTGGATGGGTGTAGAATCCTCCTCACAGCAGGATGGGAATAACCCTGCCCGCAGATTGCGACTTTGGCGGTAGCGCTAATGGAAATTCGAATCCATAAGACCAGCGATGTGCCGCTGCGCCAACAATTGGCCGAGCAGATTCTTCTCCTCGTCGTAACTGGCAAACTCAAACCTGGATCTCTCGTGCCCAGTGTTCGCGAACTCGCGCGGCGGCTCAAGATCCACCACAATACAGTGAGCGAAGCCTATCAGGATCTCGTGCGGAGGAAGTGGCTAGTCCGCCGGCGCGGTAGCCATCTGATGGTACGCGGCCTGCAGGATGGCTTGCCGGTCCAAGCCCCCGTTGACCTGGATGACATCATCAACGAAGCGGTGCGCCGGGCACGCGAGGAAGGCTACACACTTCAGGCGCTTCGCCGGCGCGTGCGCGAAATCCTTTCTGAAGAGCCGCCTGACCACATCCTGGTGGTAGCCCAGGAACCAGGACTTCGGCTGCTGCTGCAACGCGAGATCCAGGACGCGCTGAGCTGGCCAGTGGAAGGCTGTTCCCAGGGTGACTTGGCGAACAACCGCGGCTTGGCTATCGGTGCTCAGGTGGCAACGCCCGCTTTCGCCCTAACGGAGGTGGAACCGCTTGTCTCCAAACAACGGCCGCTGATTCCCCTGGAATTTGGCACGCCTGATCACCTTTTCAAAGAAATCGACCAGCTCCGCGAACCCTCGGTGATCGTCGTGGTATCGGCAAGCAACGTATGCTTGAGGGCTGCCGACGGGGTCCTGGCACCTGTCATCGGGGACCGGCATTCGTTGGCTAAATTTCTGTGGCCGCTTGAAGATCCGGCGGCCCTGGCTGGTGCGGACCTGATACTATGCGATTCTCTTGCCATCCACGCAGTCAAAAAGAAACCTTGCGTGCTCTACCGGCTCATTGATGCGAACTCGATGAATTACCTTCGGACAGCCATGGATTCTTATCAGGAAAAATAGGCGGTCGTGGCCATTCGCGTCCACGGTCGGAGGCGTCATCGATTTCAGGATGGAGTGTGACTCGTATCCTAATAGGGGAGGCAGTCTTAGTGAAATATTCCTTAACTTGATAACGTTCGGCGGTGAATCGGTTACTGGAGATGTCGGAATAGGTCGGCTGTTTGCGCGGCGAAGGCGGGATCACGGCAAGAACAAATCCTCCAGGATACCCCATGGTCACGGCGGAAGGTTAACCTATAATCTTATCTTTTGAATGATCGCTCACCCGGAGACAATGCGGGTGCGCACTTTTACGGTAAGTCGGCGAACCATCCTTGTGACCTAGGGTTTTGCTGCAAATCAATAGCACCGGTAGGCCATTTATCGTCAAGGTGGCGGACGTGACGCGGCGCGCGCCACTCCAAAATCCAAAATCTAAAATCTAAAATCTAAAATCCCAAATCGCTTATGGCTCGTGGAAATCCATGGAGACGATCTCCGTGGTGCCTTGGTCTTTGAGCAGCAGCGGTGAATCGTCTGGGGCGAGAGCAAGCGAATAGCCGAGATAGCCGGTCTGCTGGAATCCCTTGAGGCTCACTACTCGCTCCACCTTCCGGTCGGCAATCCTCACGCGCATGATTCCCGTCTTCTCCGTCGGGCCGGATTCGAAATACACGTATTCGCCGTTTGCCGACCAACAGGGAAAGCCGATGGCGTTGGCTTTGGCCAGCAGAGACCATTTCTGAGTCTTGAAATTGAAGATCGTCAAGCTCCGCGCGTCAACCCGCATTGCAACGATGTACCGCCCATCGGGCGACCAGCGCGGAGAATACAGGCCTTCGGAACCGGGAAGGGTTGAGACTCGGCGCGTTTTCATGTCGAGAACGCGAATGGTTGCCCTGCCGAAGCCCTGAGACATAACCCCAAAAGCCACGGAGTTCCCATCCGGTGACCACGTCGGGTCATCCTCACCGGGAACCCCCTTGGGAACCAGCCCTTGGGGAGTACCCCCGTCGGCCGAAACCAGATGAATCCTGTTGCACCAGCCTTGGCGGAAATCCACGAATGCAATCTCTTTCCCATCCGGCGACCAGCGAGGCAGTAAGGGATAGAGGGGCGGCGATGTAAGCTGGAGCTTTTCGCTTCCGTCCACTCTGCTCCGCCAGAGGACGCCTTCCGGGAATGTCACGTATGCTACCCAACGCCCATCCTTCGAGAAGGCCACGTCCTCCGCTGAAAGGCCGTCGAGGTAGGGCGCGAACGTTTTGGTCTTGACGTCGTAACGCTCGAGTTCTCCCCGCTTCTGGCCGGCAACGCCATAGAGCTGCTTTCCGTCCTTACTGGGAATGGGCATGCCATATCCGATCGCTCCAGCGGTCAACTGGACAGGCTTGCGGCTCACGCGGTGAAGAAAAGCCTTCGCCTCCCGCACTGCCCAGATTTGGCCGTCGCTCCAGAAAACAAAATATTTCCCGTCCGAAGTCCACTTGCCGCAGCACTCAGGACTTCCTGGGCGCCAGCCCGGATGCAGAGGGCGGAGGTCCGAGCCGTCGGCGGAGACTTGCCACAGCCGTTCAGTCCCCGCCTTCGTATCGTAAACGGTGAAGCGGATTTCCCTTTCCTCCGGCGACCAGGCGGGCGATTGCACAGTGCCGGATGAGGAAGCGATCTTGCGAGATGCCGTTCCGTCGCCATTGGCGACATAGAGGTTGTTGCCGTTGGCGTATGCAAGCTCCTTTCCGTCCAGCGACCAAGCGCCATCATGTCCCACGGTGTCCGCCAGCCGCCGAGCGGAGCCTCCCAGAATCGGCAAGTCCCAGAGCGGGCCTTCCTGGTCGGCCCCCGTTACTGGAAGGTCTGCGAGGAGCAGGCTCGAACCGTCCGGAGAAACAGCGAGGAGTTTCATATTGGGCGATGGGGTGGGAATCCGGGCAATGTCCCCTCCGGTCACGGATACCTGTGCGATCGGCAAAGTGAGTCCGCCTTGCTCCGCAAAGTAAAGGCGCGCTCCGTCTGTTCCGAGCAAGGCCTTAGGGCGCGCGTCGTCGGTTAACTGGACATATCCTGAAACCGTCGGCGGCGGCAGGGTTGGGCGAAACAGATAAGCCAGCGCGAGGCCAAGCGCGACCAAGCCTGCCGCACCGAGGACGATTCCTCTTTTGTGCCGCCGCGCGATGCCGACGACAATCGCCCGGTCGCTGGAAGTGTCCTGTAGCGGCGACTTTACGTCGCCAGAGTCATGGCGGGGTAAACCCGCCGCTACAGCCGCGGCATGGGCCTCTGACCCAGGTTGGGCCACGGGCGGGATGCCCGTGCCACGCGCCGCCGCGCGCCCCGAATCCGTGTCGCGCTTCAAACGTTTCAGGTCGGCGCGAATTTCGGACGCAACCTGATACCGCAGCTCGCGGTCTTTCTCCAGGCATTTGGTGATGATGCGGCTGAACTCGGCCAGCGGCACCTGTAGCGGCGATGTCCCCATCGCCGCCCGGCGGTCAGAGACCACCGCTACAGAAATCGGCGGCGGATTTTCCGCGAGAATCTTGTGGAATATTACGACCATGCTTTCGCCGTCAAAGGCGCGCTTGCCCGTCGCCATCTCATATAGTACGGCTCCGAAGCTGAACAAATCCGTTCTTGTGTCAACCTCTTCGCCGCGCGCCTGCTCGGGGCTCATGTAGGCGACCGTGCCCATAGCAATGCCGGGGCTGGTGAGATGCGCGGCATCGAGCGAGGCCGTGGGCACGGCATCCGGCTGTAGCGGCGGTGTCCCCACCGCCGGCCGGCGGTCAAAGACCGCCGCTATAGGGCCGGTCAATTTTGCCAAACCGAAATCAAGAATTTTCGGCTGGCCGCGCGTGGTGATAAAGATGTTCGCCGGCTTGATGTCGCGATGAATGATCCCCTTCGAGTGGGCGGCGTCGAGCGCGTCGGCAATCTGAATCGCCCAATCGAACAATTCGTCCATCGGCAGGGGCGAACGGCGTTCGCCCTCCGGAGGGTGCATGCCATGCGCCCCTACGGCCAATCGCTGCTTCAGCGTCGCGCCTTCGAGCAGTTCCATGGCGATGAAAGGTTGGCCGGCGTGCTCGCCAATTTCGTAAACCGTGCAGATGTTGGGATGATTCAGGGCGGCGGCGGCGCACGCCTCGCGGGTGAAGCGTTCGAGTGCCTCGCGACCCTGGGCGAGATCGGCGGGGAGGAACTTCAGCGCCACCTGCCGATGCAGGGTCACGTCCTCGGCCTTGTAGACCTCGCCCATGCCGCCCACACCCAGCTTGGCGAGGACACGGTAGTGGGAAACCGTCTCGCCCGCCCGCAGCGACGATTCACGGACTCCCGCGGCCAGATCCTGCGCGGCCATTTCGAGGGCCGGCTTCTCGAGAAAACTCCCGTCGTCCTGCGCGAGCAGTGATTCGACCTCGCAGCGCAACTCTTCGTCCCCTGCGCAGGCCTGGGCGAGGAACGCCGCGCGCCCCGCCTCCGGCTGCGCGAGCGCGGCGCGATGCAACTCTGCCACTTCTTCCCAGCGCTCAGGAGTCATTCTTTCCGCTCATTTCCCGCGCCAGCCACGCCTTCGCCAGCTTCCAATCGTGCATCACCGTGTCGGGCGAAACCTTCAGCACTTCGGCGGTTTCTTCCACGCTCAAGCCGCCGAAAAAGCGCAGCTCGACCACCCGGCTCCTCCTCGCGTCCATTGCCGCGAGCGCCGTGAGAGCGTCGTCCAGCGCCACCAGCTCGCCGGTGCGTTCCTTCGAGACCATGAGGCCTTCTTCGAGCGAAAGCTTCTCGTTTTCGCCACCCCGTTTCTGCGAGCGACGGCGGCGGGCAAAGTCCACCAGAATGCGCCGCATCAATTGCGCGCAAACGCCCATGAACTGGGCGCGGTTCTGCCAGTTGACTTTTCCGGATGTCCACCAGACGCAGGTAGGCTTCATTCACCAGCGCCGTGGCCTGGAGGGTGTGGCCGGGGCGCTCGTTAGCCATGTAGCGGCGGGCCAGGCGATGAAGCTCACCTTGGATAAGGGGAACAAGCTTCGGCAGCGCGCGCTCGTCGCCGCCGCCCCAGGCGTGAAGCAGGTCAGTAACCTCGTGGGTGGAAAGCTCGGCCATATGCCCCTCGTGGGCTGGGTATCCAAGCTTGCTTGCCCGGTATCTTACCCCAAATCCCGGCGGGAGACTGGAAAAACATTTTTCGGTCGCCCCAGTTTTCACCCGCCCTCCGGCTTTATGGAGTTTTTGCAAGCTGCAGTCGTTTGTCGAACGTCATCCTCCGTCCTCATGCCTCTCGCTGACGCGGTCCGAAGTCAGCAGATCAGCCTTTCCATCGAAGCGAGCTTGCTGCGGTGTGCCTCAGCACCAACCCCTACCGTTCTTTTCTCCGCACATGTCAACAGCGCGTCAGCTCCGCGAGGAATTGGAGTCCAGCGCGGGCGCGATCAAGGACAGGCGGCCGGACCTGGCGGTGCTCCTCCAAGCTGCTCGACCACGTTGTCGGCAGCGATGATCAGCGGCTGCACCTGTGCGGAACTGAGCACGCCGGAGCATTCCAGGTCTTGCACTTCGCTGATGAAGGAACCGAGGCTCCCGGTTGCGCCGTTGATTTTCCCCTTGTTCATCATGGTTATCGCCTGGTTGAGTTCTTTCAGGAGTGAGTCGTCCTGTCCCGAATTGATCACGCCCTGCGCGTAGAGCGCGTTCACGTCATTGATGGTGAAGTTTGTTGCCTGTTGCGGCGTCAGGCCAATCACTGAGGGCGCGTCGGTCACGTGAATGACCTCGGAATTGTCCAATACCATCGCCGCGCCCATCACCACAGGCGTATCCGTCACATGAATAGTTTCGGTATTGTCGGTCACCATGGTCGCGCCCATGACGATGGGCGTGTCGGTGACGTGGATGGTTTCATTGTCGGTGACGTCGGCATATTTTAGGGCCGTCCCGCTCAGGGTCACGGTTTGCGGGCTGCCGGCCGTGAATGGAGGCGGGAGCGAGCGCCGCCGCGCCCCCGCCTCTGAGACCCGATTGTCTGCCCCGCCACCCTCAACCGCAGGTGAAGGTTCCCGCCTCGAGTTCGGCGATCAAGCTGTCGGCCTCCGAAATCAGTTGCGCGGCCGCCGCCGATTGAATCCGGGACGTATAGGCCTGATTGCTGAGCTGGTTGACGAAGGCCTGGAGGAGCTGAATCGCGTCGCCGACGTCGCCCGAGCAGGCATCAGACTCAGCGGTCTGAAGTTTTTTTACCAGACCGTTGGTCTGGTTATACAAGCCAAGGTTGTCCACCCCCGCGATCATGTTTTCGATCTGGCTCCCGACCGTCGCGGACGTGGCGGTTCCGGTCAGGGTAACGGTTTGCGTGCTTCCGGCCACGCCGTTGCTGTTGTCGGTCACGGCCAGGCTCTCGGTGAGCGGGCCCGCGTTCTGCGGCGCGAATGCCACGTCGATGTAGCAGGACGCCCCGGCGGCGACGCTCGACCCGCAGCCATTGGTTATCAGAGGTCCCGCCTCAGGGCTGAAGTCGGCGCCAGCCGTGATGGCGGTAATGGTTAACGGATAGCCCCCGGAGTTGGTTAGCGTAACCTGCTGCGGTGCGCTGGTGGTGCCGACGACCTGTGGGGCGGTGAACGTGAGAGTGGGTGGTGAAAGCCCCGCCAGCGGAGCAACTCCCTTCCCGGCCATGGGAACTGTTTGCGAGCCGCCCGGCGCGTTGTCAGCGAAGTTGAGCGTGCCGTACTCGACGGTCTGCAAGCTGGGTGTGAATGTGATGCTCATCGAACACGAATTGGCCTGCGCGCTGCTTTGCGGATAAATCGTCGCGCCGCTGCAACCGTCCGAAGTGATCGAGAAGTCCGCTGCGTTCACGCCCGTGATGGTCACCGCGCCGCTGCCGAACGCTAAATTGGCGTTGCCCGTGTTAGTCACCGTCACGGTTTGCGGCGAGTTTTGGGTCGTGTGCACCAGCACATCGCTAAAATCGAGGCTCGTGGGAGAGAATGTCGCAACGGGCGCGGGCGTGCCGACGGGAGTGTACTCGAACACGGTCCCGCAGCCCTGCGAGCAGTTGGCGTAGAAGAGCCCTTCGGTGGTCCCATAAAGGTTGCCGCTCGAGTCCTGAATGAGCAGCCCACTAGGCACCGCGCCGTCAGTCCCGGCGAAGTCGTGTAGGTCGGCATAATTGCTGCCGTCGGTGCTGATGTTGAACAGGGTTCCGTCGAAGTTGACGCCCCCATTCGACGTGTCGCCGTAAAGCGTATTGCCGACTAGAGTCAGCCCGGCGAGAGGGACAGATCCGTCGGCCTGCGTCGCGGCGCCTCCAGCGAAGACATGCGTCACGCTGGGAGCCGTGTCGGTGGCGGGGTTGAGCTTGAACACAGTTCCGCAACCGTAGGTGGGCGAGTCGCTGCAAAAGGAGCCGCCGCCGCTGGTCGTACCGTAGAGGACGCCGCGCGTGTCCATGACTAGTGCCGCCTTCGGGTCTGATCCCTGGGGTCCACCCTCGAAGGGCCAAATCTGTTCGCTCCATGTCGTCGAGCCGAGGACCGGGGGACGCAGCTCAAACACGGTCCCGTAGTAATAAAGTCCGCCCTGTGTGGTAGTGCCCCACAGGTTTCCGTTGTTGTCCTCGATCACTCCCGCATCGGGCATCTTGCCGTCATTTGGTACGCTTGCGAAAGAATATATTGTCTTATAAGTGCTCGCGGGATTGGAGGCGTAAACATTGAGCGTCCAAACGGTCCCGCAGCCGCCGCTGACACCGCAGTCCGCGCCCCCTCCTCCACTCCAAGCTGTACCATAAAGGTTGCCGGAAGAATCTAGCCACAAATCCCCGAAGGGACTTGTGCCATCACCGGGCGTAAAGCCCCCGAAGCTGTGCAAGTCGGTCCAGGTCCACGCGCCTCCGGCGGTTGCGGGAGGACTTAGCTTATACACATCTCCATTGCCCCATTCGCCGCCGTTGGATGTGCCGTAGAAATTGCCGTTCTTATCCCGAACCAGCGCAGAGGCCGGAAGGACGCTCCATATGTCTAGCCCATTGACGACGCCGCCGAAGTTGAGAAGCAGGGTGTCGGTGGTTGCTCCATTCACAAGCTCGAAGGCGGTACCTTCCCCGTCCCCGGTGCCGAAGATGCCTCCAGTGTAGGTCGTCCCGTAAAGGTTGCCGGACGCGTCCCTGAAAAGACCTGCCTCCGGGTTGGCACCGTCGTTGATGGTGCACGTCGTGGTGTAGTTCGGGTAGCCGCTGCTTGTGCAATTCTGCCTACCCTGGAAGCTGTATAGCGTTTTGAAGATCTGCGCCTGAAGCGGGCGTGCCGCGGAAATAGCCACCACGGCAGCCACAGCAAGCCCCAGGGCCGCGCCGCCCATAATGCTCAAAAACCTCTTTGCAAATTTCATTGTCCTCCGTCCTGTTTTGCTTTCGTGCCGGTCTATGGTCGGCGTGTTGCACGCCGCCCCGACCGGATGTCTCTTGTCCCAAATGGTCGTCACTTTATCGAGATCAGCACATCGTAATGAGTCCCGTCATTGAGCGTCGTTCTTAACAGCCACGTGCCCGCCGCGAAGCCGCTGGTGCTCAGGTTGAACACGTAGTCGCCCGAGGTGGGGTCGAACCGGAACGTGTTGCCCGTGTCGCTATTCCCGCTGGAAGTGGCATCGGTGAAGTCATACGTCCCCGTCGGTTTACTGGAAACAAACTCTACTTGGAGCATCGCGACTGCGTTCGTAATGATCGTTCCGTCTGCGGCGGTGAGCCGGAACTGCACCGGAATCGTTCGGCCGGATTGGAAGAGCGACTGTCCCGTGTTCAGCACGGGCGCAAGATATCCGCCGAAGTTGTACGCCACCTGCACCTGCATGGTTTGCGCCGCGGTCACGTTGTTGCTACGGTCGCTGGCCGTAAACAAAACGGGGGTCACACCGATCGGGAAAACCGACGGGGCGTTGTTGTTGATGATTGGATTCGGATCGCAAGCGTCAGCGGCGCTGGCGTACTGATTGAGGTTGAGCGCGCTCGAGCTCACACCCACGGCTGACGCGGTCGGGAGCACGACCATTAGGCTTGTCTTCGAGAGCGTCAGCGCCGGCGGTTTGGTATCCTGCACCGTCACATTTGTCTCCGCCGTGGAACTCAATCCCCCGGGATCAGTGACGGCGAGGGTATAGGTTGTGGTCGTCGATCCGGGCGGCGTTAAAGGCGCGGTCACGGAGATATTTGACGTGGTGCCCAAGACATTGCCCGGCGCGCCAGTCCACCTGTAAGTCAGCGCGTCGCCGTCGGGATCGGATGATCCCGAGCCGTCGAGCGTCGCGGCGGCCGAGAAGTTTCCGGTGCACTCCAGCGTCTGACTCAGCCCCGCGTTCGCCACCGGCGGCTGGTTGCTGGTTGAGCACGATGAGTCCGTAGTCGTCGCCTGCGCGGTTGCCTCGGAGAACTCGCCGCCCGCATTGAAAACCCTCAGCGTAATTGGGGTCGTTCCCGACGAGGTGAGGGTCACGGTTGGCGTCAGGCCGGTGCCCAGCAATCTCTCCCCGTCGAACCACTGGTAGAAAAGCGCGCCGGTGGAACCGTCAAAATCGGTCGAGCCGCTGCCGTCGAGCGTTACCGAGCAGTCCGTCGTGCTGTATGGCCCTCCCGCCACGGCCGTCGGGGGCCCATCCTGGTAGTTGCCCTGAAGTGACAGAGTCGCCACAAAGGTGGTGCCTGGCACGAAGTCCGAGCTCTTGAAGAGGCCAGAGAGCGTGAAGGCGCCCGTGGCCGGGTCGAGGGAGCCGGTCACCGGCGCGTCATTGGTGGGCTCGGCAACTTGGTTAGCCGTGGAGGAGCCCAAGATGGTGACAAGAATGCTATTGGCCGGGAACGTAAAGTTGTTTCCGGAGACCGTCCCGCTGGACGGACCTTGGCCTGTTATCGTGAAATTGGATATCTCGACGCCGTCCACCTCGAAAGGGTCGGAGGTGAGGGAAATGAGATTGAGCGTGATTCCCCCGGCACCGTTGAGCGTATAAGAGATCGTGCCGTGCACGGAGGCCTTGGCACCCGACCCTGTCGAAGCATCCACGACCTGGAGAATCGAATTCGTGCTGTCCATGTTCACCACGAACGAATTGACGCTTTGTCCGATCACCAACTCCGACCCGGTACCAGGATTGCAGCTAATGGCCTGAAGCAAGGTTGCCGAGCCGGTGGGTGTTGCGATGGGGCCGCAGCCGGCGCCGCTGCTGAGCTGCGTAGAGAGCCCGGCGCAAGCGGCATTGCAGTCCGTGCCCGCGTTTGCGGGCACGCTTTCGCAAAGCAGTGTTGGAGCGGTTCCGGGGATGCTCCCGGAAGAGGCCGAGGTTCCGCAACTGGCGTCGGGGTACTTACTGAAACTATAGCCGCAGCCGCAGCTATATGTGGACCCGACGTTCGGCAGTAAGTTGGCTGGGACGGAGCACCCGGCCAAAGCCAAAGATAAAATAATGACGGCGAGAATCCGCCCACTTGCAGATTTCATTGTCTTCCCTCCTGCTTTTCGTAGCGCCGACCAGAGCCTGCCCTGACGCGGGAAGGGACGGGCGTTCCGGCCACGGGTCACGGGGGCTTTGCTCCCGCCCCGGAAGGCGGCAGCGATCTGCCGCGCTCCAAATCCGCCGCTCACAGAGCGGCGCTACAGTTTGAAAAAAACCGGCGCTCCCTTCGACTTCGCTCAGGGCTAGCATCGACCGTCACTGGGGCTATGCCCCTGCGCCACTAACGGCCCGCCTGGCATATTCCCGAACGGTCATCAGGGTCGGCTCCTTAATCCCGAAAATCCTGGAAGCCGGCTTCATGTCCACCACGTCGCCGTGAGCGTAATAGAGCATCAGCGCCGCGAAGGCTTCCTGAATGGAATCGCCCGCCGCTGCCTTCTGCGCCCGCAAAGCATCCTCATCGACGTGGGTTATGTCGAATCTCCGTCCGCCCTCCTCTTCAAAAATCTGCACAACCTGCAAAGGGCTGAGTCCCTCCGGCCCGCCGAGCTTGATAACAGCATTGCGGGCGCCGGCATTGTCCACGGATGCCGCGGCGAAGCGGGCGACATCCCGGAATGAAATCCAACTGATTTTGTTCCGGCCGGAACCATAGATCGTGGCTTTCGCATTCGCGGCGTCAAATCCAACAGCGGGGCTCAGCCAAACTTCCGCGAAAAACGTGGGCTGCAGAACCGTAAAGGCAAGGCCGCTTTCGGTCAGCGCTCTTTCCACGGCGCGTTTCGCCCTCTCAAGGGCAAAGTCAACCGGAGTGGGCGGGAACGAAATGAAGATGAAGTGACGGACCCCGGCGGTCTTCGCAGCTCGAACCAAGTTGAGCTGTCCCTGTGCGTCCACGCTCTCGATCGAGTCTCCTGCCTGACTCGAGAGCGTTGACGAAGCCGTGGAGATTACCGTTGAGACGCCACGGCACGCAACTTCAAGCGTTTCCGGTTCTTTCAGGTTTCCGTAAACGAGACCCGCGCCATAGCTTTGCAGCCGCTCGAGTTTGGCCGGGTCAGTCGAGCTTCGCACGAGCGCCCGCACCTGCTTGCGTTCCTCGATGAGCTTGCGGCATATCTCGGTCCCGACTAGGCCGGATGCGCCAACTACCAGGTTCATGATCACCTCGCAACTTGATCAGGGCCGATTCATCAGGGATTCACCAAACATCCCAGAATCCCAGAGCTTCGCTCTGCGGCGGGCCGCCCGCGAATGGACGGCATCAGTAGAATTCAATTCAAGGCCTGCCCCTCCGCACGCTACGCGTTCGTCTTATGGACGGACAATATGACTTGCCAGAATTTCGGTCAATGCCCGGGAGGTAATTTTTTGGTGACCATGCGGCGCTGCGCCAACTTGCTTCATATGAAGGAATTAGGTAGGATGTCGGCACGGCTCAGATAGGGAAGTTAGCCCTTGACCAGGGGTAGGCCAAGTGATGGCAAGCACAGAGCGGAATTCCGTGATTCGATTCGGGCCTTTTGAATTCGGGCTAGAAAGCGGGGTTTTGTGCAAGGCGGGCAAGCGGGTCCAACTGCAACCGCAGCCGGCTAAAATTCTCGCGCTGCTGACCTTGAAGCCAGGCGCGGTGGTGACTCGCGAGGAAATACAAAAGGCGATCTGGGGCGAGGGCACGTTCGTGGATTTCGAGCACGTCATCAACTCCAGCATCGCCAAGATCCGGATCGCGCTCAACGACGCCGCGGAGAAGCCCCGCTTTGTTGAAACCTTGCCGCGGCGCGGGTACCGGTTTTTAGCGTCCGCTGAGAGCGTATCGCCCGACGGCCGAAACACGATCCAGTCGCTGGCCGTCCTTCCGTTGGAAAATCTCTCGCAGGATCCCGACCAGGAGTATTTTGCCGACGGGATGACCGATCAACTCATTACGGAACTCGCCAGGCTGGGGACGCTCCGCGTGATTTCCCGGACTTCCGTGCAGCGTTATAAGCGGCCGCGCAAGTCCATACATGAGATTGCGGGGCGGCTGAACGTGGACGCAGTCGTCGAAGGCACTGTGTTGCGGAGTGGAGGACGGATTCGGATCACGGCTCAACTGATTGATGCAAGAAACGAAGAGCACCTTTGGGCCGAAAGCTACGAGCGCGACCTTGAGGATGTGTTCAAGCTCCAAGCGGAAGTGGCGCAGGCGATCGCCGGGCAGGTTCATGCCCGGGTGACGTGTGAGCCGGCGCTGCGATTGGGGACCGCACGGCCCGTTGCTTCGGTTGCGTTTGATCGCTTTCTGAGGGGCCGCTACTTCTGGAACAAGCGGGGCCAAGAGAGTATTCGCAAAGGAATCGAATACTTCCGGCAGGCCATCGAAGCGGACCCCACATACGCCTTGGCTTACGCGGGCATGGCAGAGTCTTACATGCCCCTTGGTTATTGGGGGTACATTCCGCCGGGTGACGCCTTCCCCAAGGCGAAGGCATGGGCGATGAAAGCCCTGGAGATTGACAAAGATCTTCCCGAAGCTCATACCGCTTTGAGCAGCGTACAATTTATCTACGAACGGGATCTGGAATCTGCCGAAAAGGAAGCCCGGGAAGCCATCCGGCTCAATCCCAACTATGCGCGAGCCCGGCAAGTCTATGGAGAATTCCTGACATCGCTGGGCGAATTTGAAGCGGCGGCGGATCAAATCCGCCTGGCCCTCGAATCGGACCCGCTTTCTCCAGTCCTATACTGTGTCGATGCTCAAATGTCCTACTTCGCCCGGCGGTACAACGAGGCTGCCGAAAAATGCCGAAGGAGTATCGAAGTTGAGCCGGCGTTCCCCCTTACCCACTTTATGCTGGGGCTCGTCTCGGAACAACTCGGCCGGTTCGAGGAGGCCGTCGG
>JAJYLL010000007.1 GCA_021787735.1 Acidobacteriota bacterium
AATTACCAGATGACGGAGCTACTCAAGAGACTGTGGCAAGAGGAAGAAGGCCAGGACCTTACCGAATACGCATTGCTGCTGGTTCTGATCGCGTTGGCAGCCATCGCCGGGATGAACACCCTGGCAAGCGCTATCAACAACGTGTTCTCGAACGCTTCCCAGAACCTGAAAGGCAACTCGTAGTCGTAGTCAACGTTAGAGCAACTAGATCAGGGTTCAACCAACATCAATCACGGGAGGATTTACCAGATGACGGAGCTACTCAAGAGACTGTGGCAAGAGGAAGAAGGCCAGGACCTTACCGAATACGCATTGCTGCTGGTTCTGATCGCGTTGGCAGCCATCGCCGGGATGAACACCCTGGCAAGCGCTATCAACAACGTGTTCTCAAACGCTGCCGGGAACTTGGCCGCCAGTTAGTAATAATGGAGCTCGGCGTTTGATTGGAAGGACCTTTCAATCACCAGCTGAGGAGAGTGCAACCACTTCCTCGGCTGGTGAGAGGTTCCCCAAATGCTTTGTAACATCTTGATCCCGGGGTACATGCAGTCCCACAGAAAGGCCCCGGGCGTCATTTCTCAGGTGAGGTTTTGGAGGGGGGACTGCTGAAGATTCAGTTATCGGTTTCAAGAACGGCCGTGACTGAGTTCTTTGTGTGTCCAGATAGTTCACTAACTTCTCAATATCTGGTCAACAATTTCCCTCCTGCCCTGATCTGTACTAACAGAGAGATTTCCTGCGATGCACGAATGGATGTCAAGCCAGCACGTGATTTGGGGGATGGCCCTGGTTGTGGCGCTATGGGCTGGATGGCTTGACTGGCGCTTCCGGCGGATCCCAAACTGGCTGACGGTCCCGGCGTTTGGCCTGGGGCTGCTGGTAAACGGTATTCTCTCAGGCTGGAAAGGCGTTCTGGGCGGGCTTGAAGGTGCCGGCATCGGCCTTGGAGTTCTTTTCCTCCCGGTGGTCCTGCGAGGCATTGGGGCGGGCGACTGGAAATTGATGGGAGCGCTTGGAGCCTGTCTGGGCCCGTGGCCGCTGGTAACCGTCCTTTTTGTGAGCATATTGATTGCCGGCATTATGGCTGTTGTGGAGATCACGCGAAAACGGCGGGTGCGAAAGACCCTGAGCAATCTGGGGGTACTGGTGCGGGCGTTTGTGACATTTGGCATGGGCGCCAAAGAAGCCCTGGTGACGCTGGATAACCCCGACGCGTTGCGCTTACCCTTTGGGGTTGCAACGGCTTTCGCTGTGGTAATCGTTATTTTCACGAAGACAACACTGTCGACCTTTTAAGGTACCGAGGAAGAAACAATGAACAGGAACAGAGCTTTAATCCTCTTGGTCGTAGCAATCGTGATCGCCTTTGTCGTGAGCCGATTTGTGTACAGGCAGATCCAGCAGGCATCGGCCGTTAAACCGATCCCGGTCACCCACGTCGTTGTGGCCGCAAAGCCCCTGGCTCTGGGGACCCCCTTGACCGCACAGGATTTGAGCCTGGTGACATGGCCGGCCGGCACACCGTTGGCCGGGTCATTCACTCGCATTCAGGATTGCGTAGGCCGTTCGCTGATCACACCGGTTGCACAGAATGAGCCGATCCTGGAGGCGAAACTGGCTCCCAGAGAAGCCGGCGTTGGACTGCCGGCGGCAATCCCGGTTGGCATGAGGGCGGTTTCTGTCAGGGTTGACGACGTTGTCGGCGTTTCCGGTTTTGCCATGCCCGGAACAATGGTTGATGTCATGGCCACCGGCCAACCCCAAGGCAGCAGCGACAGTTTGACGCGCACCGTCATTCAGGACGTTCGAGTTCTGGCCGCCGGGCAGACTGTCGAACAGGATAAGCAAGGGAAACCCCACACCGTCGGTGTTGTCACACTGCTGCTCACTCCGGAGCAGGCCGACCAACTCACCATGGTCAGCACCGACAGCAGAATCCATCTTGCTTTGCGCAATACCATCGACACGAAGGTTGTGAAGGCGGAGCCGGTGTTTAAGTCGCCCCTCCTGCTCGGCGGAGCAGCGCCCCTGCATCTCGGCGGAGGCGGTGGGAAACCCCGTCCACGCAGAGTTGCGCGCGCCGAAAGGCCTGCCGGGCCGGCGCCTTATGTAATTGAAGTCATCAGAGGCGACAAGAAGACAGACCAGACGTTTTCGAATCAATAAGTTACTCAAAGCTAATTTCAGGCGGAATCGATGACAAGAAAAAACAGCAGAATCGAAAGTTACGCATTATCCGCGATTGCGAGTCTCGGGCTTTTGGTGGCAGTCTTTGTCGTCTTCGGAAATACCACTGCTCTGGCCCTGACCTCTCAAATCGACGTTCACACCAGCGTGCAGCAGGCCAACAGCCAGGGCGCACCTTCAAGCGGGCCGGAAGCGCTCCACTTGATCGTGGACCGTTCGCTGGTTGTAACCTCACCGGTCCAGATCACCCGCGTCTCACTTGCCAATCCGAATATCTGCGACGCCGTTGTCGTAAGCCCCACCGAGATACTTCTGAATGGCAAGAGTGCCGGAGCAACTTCCCTGGTGATCTGGGGACAGTCCGGCCAGATGCAGACGTTTGACGTCTACGTCGACCTGGACGTTCTGGACCTGACGGGTGACATCCGAAATACTTTTCCCAATGAACAGGTAAAGGTCACCGTCAGCAAGAACATCGTCACGCTTTCGGGCCATGTTTCCTCTGCCGCAGTTGCCGACAAAATCCTGGAGTTAGCCCAATCGATGGTGCCCAGAAAGGAAGATGTAGTCAGCCTGCTCGAAGTTCCGGCGCCCCCCACTGGCGAGGTGCTGTTAAAGGTCCGGTTTGCGGAAGTTGACCGGTCAGCCATCCGTCAGTTGGGAGTGAATATCATGAGTCTGCCAGGAGCAAAGAACATCGGCAGCATATCCACGGGAGAGTATTACCCACCGGCGATCTCCGGACAACTCGGCGCTAGTACGGGTGGGTTTACCTTGGGAAGCCTTCTTAACGTGTTCATCTTCCGCCCGGACATCAACTTGGCGGCGACCATCCAAGCCCTTCAGAACAACAACCTTTTGCAGATCCTGGCAGAGCCTAACGTGTTGACCGAATCCGGCAAAGAAGCCAGTTTCCTCTCTGGCGGCGAGTTCCCGTTCCCCATTCTGCAGTCGACCGGTGGGGGCGGATCTATCCCTGCCATCACGATTCAATTCCGGCAATTCGGAATCAGGCTAGACTTCACGCCCACCATACTTCCGGATGACGAGATTCATTTAAAGGTGGCGCCAGAGGTGAGTTCTCTTGACTATTCCAATGCTCTAACAATTACCGGTTTCACAGTTCCCGCACTGTCCGTCCGCAGGGTACAATCAGAGATGGAACTGCGGGATGGACAGAGCTTCGCTATTGCAGGGTTGATGGATAATCGTGTCACCCGGCAAATGAGTAAGATCCCCGGTTTGGGTGATATCCCTCTCTTGGGGAAAATTTTCCAGAGTGAGAGCTTGAACAAGAGCAAAACTGAACTGCTTGTTCTTGTGACACCTCAGATTGTTCATCCTCTGCCTCCAGGCCAAGTCCCGAGTGGGCCGCAGTTCCCGATGAAGTTCATGCCTCCGGCGGCCGCCCCGCAAGGTCAGACCTCTGGCCAGTAGGGGCCACGGGAGAGATTGATAGGTTGGAAAGAGGATTAACGCCATGTTGACGGCGGCGGTAGTAGCAGCAGACGCTAAAAGCACATCTTACCTGCGCGCTTGCATCGAGCAGACAGGGTTGACCGATTCGGTTATGGAATGGGCCCCCTCAATCGAACAGCACCCGCAGCCCGGGGAAAGTGTTCCTGATATCGTCCTTTTGGATCTGGCAGGCGGGACGGATGTCTCGCTTGATTTTGCGGTACACCTCCGCCGACTGCGTCCTACTGTCTGCATCATTGCATGCTCTCCACTGAAACAGCCGGATCCTGACCTGCTTATGCAGGCCATGCGGAGCGGTGTGCGTGAGTTCCTTGCCCATCCGGTTGACCCGATTTCGCTGGAAGGGGCCCTGAAGCGAATTGCCGATGAGCAGGGGCCGGGCGAGAAATCGCTTGATAGAAAGCTAATCGTGGTCATGGGCGCCAAGGGTGGAGTGGGTTCTACGACCGTTGCTGTCAACCTCGGTGCGCAGCTTGCCCGCACGACTCAGAAGCGCGTAATCCTGATTGACCTGGCCCGACCTATGGGCCACGTCTCGCTCCTGCTTGATCTCCGCTCGCGATTCTCCTTCCGTGATGCCACCGGCAACCTGGAGCGTCTGGACAGCCATTTCTTTAACGCCTTGCTGACCGCCCACGAAAAGAGCGGACTCGAAGTGCTGGCTGGCGCGACGGACCCGGACGAGTGGGAAGATGTCATGCCCTCTGCTCTGGTTCGGGTGGTAAATGTCGCCCAGAGTTGCTGCGACCACCTGGTCATGGATATGGGTTCAAACTACAACGTGCATTCGCGGTCCCTGTTGCGACTGGCCCGCATGATCATGCTGGTGGCTGAGGCGGACGTACCCGCTCTGTGGACGCTCGAGAAACATTTGCACAAACTGGCATCATGGGGAATCGAACCCGAACTGTGCCGCGTGATTATCAACCGCTATCATCGCTCCGACGAAGATGCTATCAAGGCCTTCGAGAAGCGGACCAAGCAAACTGTGTTTGCGCGGCTGCCGAATGACTTCCGCCAGGTCAGCGAAGCCATCAATCTGGGGACTCCCCTCTCGCGCAACCACAACAATCCCCTGGTTTCAAACTTTCAGCAGCTTGCCACCCGCCTGGCGGGGGCCGCTGCACCGGTCGTTGACCATGCAAAGAAAGGGAACACCATCTTCGGCCTGTTTTCAAACAACCCAAAGAGGTAATTAAATTATGGCCACGCCAAACCCGATGCGGAACGACCTGAGCAGTATCAAGGTAGCCATTCATCACAAATTGATCCAAAAGCTCGACCTCGAACGCATTAACCAGATGGACCGCAACTCCGTCAAGATCGAAGTCACGGAAATGGTGGAGGCCCTCGCCGCGGAAGAAAATGCGCCAATGACCCTGACGGAGCGTGAGCGGCTCTCGCAGGAAGTTCTCGATGAGGTTTTCGGACTGGGACCGCTCGAACCCCTGATGAAGGATCACACGATCTCCGACATCCTGGTGAACACCTACAAGAACGTCTATATTGAACGCGGCGGACTACTGGAACGGACCTCTGCCAGCTTCCGCAATGACGCGCACCTGATGTCCATCATCGACCGCATTGTCTCGGCGGTGGGCCGCAGAATCGATGAGTCTTCACCCATGGTGGACGCCCGACTGGCAGACGGTTCCCGCGTCAACGCGATCATTCCCCCGCTCTCCATCGACGGGCCCTGCCTTTCAATCCGCCGTTTTGGCCGTGATCCTCTCACCGCAACCGAGCTTGTCGAAAATGATTCACTTACGGCCAGAATGGTTGAGCTATTACGAGGCTGTGTTTACTCACGGCTGAACTGCCTGGTCTCTGGCGGTACGGGCGCCGGAAAGACAACGCTGCTGAACGTGCTGTCTTCCTTCATCTCAAACCGCGAGCGCATTGTGACCGTTGAAGATGCTGCGGAATTACAACTCCATCAGGACCACGTGGTACGACTTGAAACTCGCCCGCCGAACGTCGAAGGCAAAGGCGCAGTCCGCCAGCGCGAGCTTGTTATCAACTGTCTGCGTATGCGCCCGGACCGAATCATCGTCGGCGAGGTCAGAGGCGAGGAAGCGCTGGACATGTTGCAGGCCATGAACACCGGCCACGACGGGTCATTGACCACCATTCACGCCAATTCCCCGCGCGACGCTCTCTCCCGTCTGGAAACCATGGTGGCAATGGCGAACCTGAACATTCCAGACTCGGCCATTCGCCGCCAGATTGCTTCTGCAATCGACATCGTCGTCCAGGTGACCCGCTTAAGCGACGGCAAACGCCGCGTCACCAATCTTGCGGAAGTGACGGGCATGGAAGGCGAAGTGGTAACCATGCAGGACATCTTCATTTATAAGAAAATGGGCATTGGCGAAAACGGCGAAGTTCTGGGCGAGTTTATGCCCACCGGCATCCGTCCGAAGTTCGCGGAACGGCTGGTTACTTCGGGCATCCATCTGCCGATGGAGATGTTCGAGCATCCGTCTCTCTCATCGGTACGCTAAGGAGATCCCTATGGCGCTGGCACTGGCTGGCTTGACATTCCTGATTATCGTTCTGATTGTCGCAGGCGTGGTGATCGCCTCCACCGGCGGCACCGCACCGGACAAGGTTGTCGCCAAGCGTCTGGATGCCATCGAGCGCAGCGCAAAGCGCGGCAGTGAGTCGCTGGAGTTGAAGGTTGTACGCGACGAACTTCTAAGCGATGTGCCAGCCATTCATCGGATACTGCTGAAGTGGAAGTTTGCCGACAAACTCCGCAACTATATCGGCCAGGCCGGAATGAAGGTGAAGCCGGGTCGGCTGATCCTTTTGAGCGCGGTTCTGGCCTTCGCGTCCTATCTCATCGCCGGACGGCTTGCAGAGAGCCCGTTGATCGGCCTGGCAGCGGTTCCGGTCGGAGCTCTGATCCCGATCGGCGTGGTGGCTTTTAAGCGTATGCGCCGTATGAAAGCTTTTGAAAAGGGTTTTCCGGAAGCCATTGATCTGCTGGGACGCGCGGTGCGCGCTGGCCACTCTTTCTCGACCGGGCTTGAAATGATCACAACCGAACTTCCGGAACCCGTGGCCGGAGAATTCCGAACCACTTTCGAAGAGCAGAATTTCGGTCTTCCGTTGCGGGACGCCCTGCTGAACTTTTCGGAGAGAGTGCCGTTGATTGACGTTCAGTTCTTTGTGACGGCCGTGCTGATCCAGAAGGAAACGGGCGGCAACCTGGCTGAGATTCTGGACAACCTGTCGCACGTGGTTCGCGAACGTTTTCGTATCCTGGGCGAAGTGAAAGTCAAGACGGCCCAGGGACGGCTGACGGCGGCAATCCTGATTGCCCTGCCCCCCTTCATGGCTATTTTGTTGCGCACCATCAACCCGAAATATATGAGCCCGTTGTTCAATGACCCGATCGGCCCCTACGTCATTGCGCTCGCAGTGTTCCTGCAGATTGTCGGGACCATCATGCTGTGGAAGATCGTTGACATCGAAGTCTAGGTGGCCAAAGGAAAAGAACCATGCTATGGCTAGCAGTAGGTCTGACATTTTTTGCGATCCTCCTGGTCGCGGGAGCGCTGGTCTATGCCTTCTCGCCTGGTGCGTTCCCTATCGCAGATCGGTTGTCGCGGCTGTGGCAGCCTGCCGCGGCACAGCGTAAAGTCACTTTCCGTGAGAAACAGGCACATGCGGCCGCCAAGGTCCTGAGCGATGTCGGCAAAATGATGCCCGGCGGCACCGCCAAGAATGCGGGCAGCGCCAAGCTGATGCTGATCCGTGCGGGTTACCGCCGTCCTGAAGCGCTCATGGCCCTCCGCGGCGCCAAGATCCTGGTGCCGGCCATTCTTGCAGCCGTCGTTCTGATAACCGGCATTGCCTCCTATAACCCGCTGTTCGTCTGGGCACTCGCACTGGTCGGCGGATACCTGCTGCCGGATATGTGGCTGGCCCGCAAGGTGAAGAAACGCCAGAACACTCTTCGCAAGGCCCTGCCCGACGCCCTCGATCTGCTGGTGGTCTGCATTGAGGCTGGATTGGGATTGGACCAGGCGTTTATGCGCGTCTCTCAGGAGTTGAGAATTACCCATCCCGAACTGTGCGGCGAACTCGACCTGGTCAACGCGCAAATTCGCGTGGGCCGCACCCGCATTGAGGCTATGCGCGAGCTGGCCAGCCGCACCGGAGTCGATGACATCAAGGCCCTGGTTGCCATGCTCATCCAGACCGACCGTTTCGGCACCAGCGTTTCACAGTCACTGCGCGTTCACGCCGACGATATGCGCATGAAGCGCCGCCAGCGAGCGGAAGAAGCCGCAGCCAAGACACCGGTCAAGATGGTGCCTCCGCTTGTGTTTTTTATCTTTCCGGCTTTGTTTGTCGTCATTCTCGGCCCTGCCGTCATCACGATCTACCGGCAGTTCATCGGAATGCATCATTAACGGGCTCTTGTTAACTCAAGGGGGACGAATTTAGCATCGTTCGTAAGCAGAAAAAAACAAAAGAATACTACTGGAGGAAAAAACATGGATGCAACAACCCTTCGCATTATCGCTGGAATCGGAGCTGTCATCGTGCTTTACATCATCATTTGGCGTCGTAAGAGGCAAGCTTCTCGCGACTAACCGCCAATCTATTAGCTTGAGTTGGGAGTGACAGGCGTGGGTGATAATAACCGGAAACGAGTATACGTCTACAACAAGACCCGCGAAACGTTCGTAGCAACGAACGCTTCGGTGGCGGACAGTTATCTGGGTCGGCTCGTAGGCCTGTTGGGAAGGACCAACCGCTGGGCCAGGCCAGGGCAGGGATTGTGGATTGTCCCTTCCTATGGCGTGCATACCATCGGCATGTTGTTCTCAATTGACATCGTATTCCTCGACCGGAGCAACCACGTGGTTCACATTGAGGAACATGTCCGTCCGTTCAGGATTTCAAAGGTCATCCTGAAAGCCGATAGCGTGCTCGAGTTGCCGCCCCATACGATTTTCAGGACCCGGACACACGTTGGCGATCTGCTTGAGATCGGACCGTTGCCCACGCCTGCCAAGTCACGCACCGAACCAGCGCCAGAGCCCTCAGAGGGCATGGCCAAGACTAGGACAACTGTCAGGGCATAAAGCACCCGGCAGACTCCCCCTGTGTTTCGGGGACACGATGAGAAGCTCCGCAGTTCCGGAATTCGCGTCGGCGACTTCCGGCACGTGCCAGCAATACAGTTTGTCTTAAGGCACCCCGGCAAGAGATGTGACTCGCCGAGGGGGTGGAATCGCTCTCCGCGGTATCCGGAGAACGGTCAGGGCCGGACAGTCAGCAAGGGAATTAGTATGCCTTCTCGTAATCGAGTAGCACCTGTAGTCCTTATGGTTGTAGTTCTCGCCATCCTTGTGGCAATTGCCCCCCTGCTGGCCAAGTACCACAATGCCCCCGCTGTGGTAGTAGCAAAACTCGCGGATATCACCGCACCACCACCCAGCACAGCCCCAGTGGATATGAAACACAGTGTATGGGTCAACAGAAGGTCGGGGCTCTATTATTGCCGCAATAGCCGTTTCTTCGGAAGGATGTCACCAGGAATTTTGATGGAGCAGCAAGTGGCACTACAGAAGGGCTTTCGCCCCGCAGAGGGGCAAGCCTGCCCTTAAGACTGCTCGGGGTATAAGGGGTTTGCCCACCGCAATGACAGGTAGAGGGAGTTTGCGATTTCAGGGAAGGGGCCGAACGCAGGAGAGCATCACATCATCAGAGACCAAGGAAGGGGCAAATGATCACTGCTGAAATCTCAACGCCAAAGAAGGTTCAGGACTTGGGCATCCGCCGAAGCCTGCTTGAGGACCTCGCACTGAAGATCCTTTATTACGAGGGTGAACTCACCCTTCTCGAGCTTTCCAAGAAAATGTGCGTGAGCTTCGCCATCGTGGAGCAACTTTTTGAGCGGCTTCGCAAGGAAATGCTCTGCGAAGTGAAAGGTATGACAGGCACCGTCCACCGGATCGCCATCACTTCCGGAGGAAGAAATCGCGCCCTCGAACTCCTGAACCTGAATCACTACTATGGTCCCGCGCCGGTATCCCTGGAAGATTACATCACCCGGATTCACGCGCAGAGCATCAGGGAGGCGGATGTACGCCCTCCACACGTGAAAAAGGCTTTCAGCCACCTGGTACTGCCGGTGGAAACTCTGAACCAGTTGGGAACTGCGGTCGTCTCGGGCCGCTGCATTATTCTTTATGGGCCGGCCGGAACAGGAAAGACGGCCATGGCCGAAAGCATCCCCGCTATATACGGTGACCGGGTCTGGATTCCTTACGCTGTGGAAGTTGACGGCCAGATCATCACCGTTTACGACACCCACCTGCACGGGCGCTTTGAGGAAGAAGAAAGCACGCTGGGCGATTATGACAAACGCTGGGTGCTCTGCAAGCGGCCGCGTGTGGTAGTGGGCGGCGAGTTAACACTCGAGATGCTGGACCTGCAAATGAATTCCCTCACCAAGTTCTACACCGCCCCGCTGCAGATGAAAGCCAACAACGGCGTTCTGGTGGTTGACGACTTTGGTCGTCAGAGAATGCGCCCCGAGGATATGCTCAACCGCTGGATTGTTCCTCTGGACCGGAGAATCGATTTCCTCAACCTGGCCGGCGGAAAACAGATTGAAATTCCGTTCGACCTTTTCGTCGCCTTCGCCACCAACCTCGATCCCAGATCGCTGGCCGACGAAGCTTTCCTGCGCCGCATTCAGACCAAAATCAAGGTGGATTACGTACCCTCCGGACAGTTTCACGAAATCTTCAAACGTGTATGCGACGAATATGGCCTGGTTTATGACGCGACGGTGGTGGATGGAGTATTGAGCCTGCTGGCCGCACTCCAGCAGCCGCTCCGGGCCTGCTACCCTCGCGACATCGTGCAGCACATCTGCTGGGCCGCGCGCTATCAGGGAGTCGAACCGCACCTCGACGGCCCCTCAGTGCGGCAGGCCTGCCGCAATTACTTCCTGGAATCTTAACGGAAAGGCCCTACTTCCCTTCCCTGATTTCCTGAAAGCTTTCGCCCGCCAGGCGGACCGCCCGGTCAATCTCTTCGTCTGTGTGCGCCATGGAAAGGAATAGCGCCTCAAACTGCGATGGGGGAAAATAGACGCCCCGGCCGAGCAGCGATGCAAAGAAGCGCGCAAACAGAGCCGAATCGGACTCCTTGGCGGAGGCATAGTCCGTGACTGGGCCAGGATTGAAAAACGCCGTCAGCATTGATCCAATCCGGTTCACTGTGAGCGGAACCCCCGCCTGCTTTGCCTGTTCCGCCAAGCCATCAGCCAGCCGCTTGCCAAGTGTCTCCAGCCGGTCATATGTTCCCGGCTGCCTCAGTACTTCCAGCGTCTTGGCCCCTGCAGCCACTGCCAGAGGGTTCCCCGAAAGCGTGCCGGCCTGGTAAACCGGACCGCTGGGGGCAACCAGTTCCATCAGCGACGCCTTCCCGCCGTAAGCACCCACCGGCAGGCCGCCCCCAATCACCTTGCCCAGCGTGGTCAGGTCTGCTCGGATCCCATAGAGCTGCTGCGCGCCGCCATAGGCCACGCGGAAGCCGGTAATGACTTCGTCAAAAATCAGCACTGTTCCCTGCTCTTCAGTCAGCTCCCGCAGCCGCGCCAGAAATCCGGGCTTGGCAGGCACCACTCCCATGTTGCCCACCACCGGCTCAATAACCGCTGCTGCCAGTTGGCCACGATGGGCCTGAAAAGCACTCTCCAGGGCCTCGAAATTGTTAAAGGGGATCGTGATCGTCAGCTCGGCCAGCGCCTGCGGCACACCTGGGCTGTCCGGCAAACCCAATGTGGCAACACCGGACCCGGCCTTTACCAACAGGCTGTCCGAATGGCCGTGATAGCAGCCTTCAAACTTCAGAATTTTGTCGCGCTTCGTTGCCGCTCGCGCCAGCCGGACCGCCGAAAGGATTGCTTCCGTGCCGGAATTCACCAGCCGCACGAGCTCCACCGACGGGAATGCCCGGGTGATTTCTTCGGCCAGAGCAACTTCTCCCGCCGTGGAAGCCCCAAAGCTGGTGCCGGTCTCCAACACTGCGGCCAGGGCACTCATCACTTCGGGGTGGCAGTGGCCCAGAATCAATGGCCCCCACGAAGACACGAAGTCCAGATAATCGTTGCCATCGACGTCCTTGACGTGCGCGCCGCGGCCGCTTGCAATAAAGACCGGAGTACCTCCTACCGCACGGAACGCCCTCACCGGCGAGTTAACCCCGCCCGGCATCACTTTTGTCGCCTTGCTGAACAGCTCCTCAGATTTCGCTCGCACATTATCACCCTGATCAGTATTTTTTTGCTGCCAGAAAACTTTGCTTTAGGCCCGCTCGGCAGGCTGAGGCCGCAGCCGCCTGCCCAACGACTGCGTTGCAATTTCCATCAGAGACTTCGGCAAATTCCTGAAGACCCGGCCATGGAGACCATAATAAGCTTGATTGCCTTCAACCAGGTCCTGGAAGAGGTCCGCATAGGTCCGGCTCCGCCTGCAAAACTGGACCATGCGCGTGGTCACGCTCGCTCCAAGAAAATTGCCCAAGTAAAACCTGGGACATATTCTCGCGCCCAGCATAAGCTTGCGCCCGAACTCATTCCACACGCTTCTCGCGTAGGACGCCCCCCCCAGAAGCGATTCCGCCAGCAGTTCGCCGGACCGCAACGCAAAGTACAGGCCTTCGCCGGTAATAGGGTCCGTCAAACCCGCCGTGTCACCGGCCAGAGCCCAGCCGTCTCCCTCCAGACGGATCCTCGCCCAACTGTCCACTTCAAGCGAGGGCAGCAGATGGCTGAAAACCGGCGAGGACTCAGACGAATACCCCAGGCGTGCCATGAATCCCAATAGCTTTTGCTGCAGTTCGGACATCCTGGCGTGTCCAATCTTGCCACAGATGCCCACGGAAAGATGGTCCCGACGCGGGAACGACCAAGCATAGCCCTCAAAATCCTCAAAGAATTCGATGCGGAGCCGGTCCTCACTGCCAGGAACAAAATAACCGAACGTCAGCATAAAGTCGCGCGCATTGAGGCTGCCGGCGAGTTCGTTACGTAGGCTACTACGCGCTCCCGCTGCGATGATCAAATAATCCGCCTCATAGCAGCCTGCCCGGCCCCGTAGCCGCCACTTGTTCCCATGCCGCATCGCACCAGTGATACGGTCATTCACAACCTGCGCTCCAGCCTGCTCACTTCTCTCAAGAAGAAGATGGTTCAGTTCCCTTCTTGAGTAGATGGCAAGGGGCGCGCGAAGATCAAGGCAGACACTGGCGCCACCCGGAGCACGCATCTCCATCTTGCGAACCGGGTTCGCTTTGTCTGCAGCCTGCAGAAGAAAAGGATACTTTTTGAGCGCTTTCGGGCTCAATCCGCCACCGCAGGGTTTTTCCCAGTCAAGCTTCTCTTCGAAGACGATGACCTGCACGCCGTCCCAGTCGCCCTGCAACGGGAAAGTCCCCCTCAGTAGGCGCTCGGCAGTCATCGCGCCGGCTGGCCCGCCTCCGACAATGCCTATAGTCATCAACCCTTGGGACACTCCTTCCACTGGCCAGAATAGCACGGGATCTTTTGAAGCGTAAGTCACACCGCACCCGGCGGCCCATAAAGATACCGTCCCAACATGCTAGAATAACAGCGTGGCTCCAACGAAACCGGCAGTCCGGCTGGCGCTGTCGAAAATTCTGACATTGGAAGATGCGTACCGGGTGATTGACAGCCGTAAGGCGAAGGGTGCGCGCGTAGTCTTTACCAACGGCTGCTTTGACCTGTTGCACCCCGGCCACACGCGCTATCTGGCAGACGCCAGGAAACTGGGTGATCTCCTGATCGTGGCCGTCAACAGCGACCGCAGCGTGCGCGCACTGAAAGGCGAGGACCGACCGATCTTCCCGCAGCAGGAGCGCGCTGAAATTCTGGCTGCGCTCGAGGCCGTGGACTTCGTCACCATCTTCGACGATCCCACGCCCCAGGCCGTGATCGCCCGCATGCTGCCCCATGTGCTGGTAAAGGGGGCCGGATGGGCTCCTACGGAAATCGTCGGACGCGCGGAAGTAGAAGCCGCAGGTGGGCGCGTGGTTTCAATGCCAGCAGTTCTCGGATTTTCGACCACGTCCATCGTGAACAACGTGCAGAAGATTTACGGCTAAAGGCCCTCAGGTTTAATGTCTTCCATTCAGTCGTTGCTCCAATCGATTCTTGAACATCCCGGGTTCCGTGCGGCATGTGAATTCGCGGAGGCGCCCTACAGCGGTGCCGCGGCCGAGGTCTCGATCTCCGGACTAACACATCCCGCCAAAGGAATCGCCGCGGGGCTCCTTGCTCATCAACTCGCGAGGCCGGTCATCGTTCTCACCTCCAACAACGAGGCCGCGGAAGCTCTGAGCAAAACCGCATCAACCGTGCTCGATTGGCTCAACCCCGGCGAGGGCGACGCGGCGGGCTATCTCTCCGCATTTGATTGTTCGCCCTACGAAGCGCGCTCTCCACACCCCGAGGTCCTGGAGCGCCGAGCCGTCGCGCTTTGGAGAATTGCCTGCGGGCAGGTTCGTGTGCTGTGCGCCCCCTTGCCCGCTGCGATGATGCGCTACAGAACAGTACCCTTTTATCGTTCTCTCGCGCTCCACTTACAGAACAGTGACGAATTGGCACCCGAGGATCTTGCCGAGCACCTGCTCAAAGTTGGCTACCAGCACGCAGAACCAGTCTCCACCGTGGGACAATTCTCCGTCCGTGGTGGAATTCTGGACGTTTTCCCGCCAGAGGTCGAGTGGCCCATTCGCATCGAATTCTTCGGTGACAGCATCGAGTCGTTGCGTGAGTTTGACCCCGCAACGCAACGGTCAAGGGCGAACGTCGGAAACATTCAGATCCTTCCTCTGTCGGAGGCGGTGCCGCCCCAGAATTTCTTCGAAAGACTGGTTGAAGTGCTTGCAAACCGGAAACCGGCTGGCCGTGCGGACAGCATGCCCAGGGGCAGGGAGGATTCCTACGCCGGCCCGTTTCCGGGATGGGAATTCTATTTGCCGCTCGTGGAGCCGCACACCGCTACTTTTTTTTCGTTAATCGATCGTCCCGTCATTATCTGGGATGAACCCGGCGACCGCCAGTCACAGATAGTGGAATATTTCGCTAGCCTGCAAAACGGTTTCGACACAGTGCGGGACGTTACCCCGCAACCGCCACAGCCACATGAGCTATTTCTGAACGAAGAAGAATTGCACGAGGTTATAGCAGCATTTCCGGCGGTCTCTCTCAGTGAGCTTGTTATCGAAGGAGCCGCCTCCACCGCGGAGGCTGTACCAGACTCCGGGAAAACAAGCTATCACTGGTTTTTGAACAGTCAGCCGGTGCCGAAATACCAGGGTTCACTCAAAGTGATGGCGGAAAACCTGCGCACACAGATCGAGCGCGGAGAAAGAACCATGTTGGTAGTTCCGACATCAGCCAAGGCCGACCGCTTGCGTGAGATTCTTTCCGATTACGAGATCCCTTACGAGAATGTTTCGTGGCCAGTCGACCGCGGGAAATCGGGCCAAGGACAGCCGGTCCCAGTCACTGCGGGCTCAGAGGTTCGCGCGCTGCTGATAGCCAAAGGCGAAATCGACTCCGGTGTTATCTTCCCTGATCTTCACATTCAACTGCTTTCCGAGCGTGACATTCTCGGAGACTTTGCCTGGGGAGCTACCCGCCGTAAAGAAGGCGCCGCCTCCAGTTTTCTTTCGGACTTGAGCGACCTTAAAGTGGGCGACTACGTCGTGCATGTTGACCACGGCATCGGGATTTATCAGGGTCTGAAGCAGCTCCCGGTAGGCAGTTCAATGCGCGACTTCATGCTCCTCACTTATCACGATGACGCCAGACTTTACGTTCCACTCGAACGGCTCGACCTGGTAGAGAAGTACCGATCAAGTGGCGAGGGCGTTAAACCGAGTCTTGATCGTCTAGGCGGAACTACCTGGCAGCGAACCAAGAAGCGTGTCCAGCGGGCTCTACGTGACATGGCGGAAGAACTTCTTCGCCTGTACGCCGAGAGGAAAATGCGCGGCGGCACTGCCTGCGCTCCGGACAATAACTGGCAGAAAGAATTTGAGGATTCCTTCCCGTTTGAAGAGACGCCCGACCAATGGACCTCGATTGCCGATATCAAGAAGGACCTTGAATCGCCGGAACCCATGGACCGCCTGCTCTGCGGCGATGTGGGTTACGGCAAAACCGAGCTTGCCATGCGCGCGGCGTTCAAGGTTGTCCAGGAAAACCGGCAGGTTGCGGTGCTCGCGCCGACCACGGTTCTGGCTTTCCAGCACCACACAACTTTTCGACAGCGCATGGCGCACTTCCCCGTGCGCGTTGAGATGCTCAGCCGCTTCCGGTCGGCAGCGGAAATCAGGAAGACCCTTGCGGATGTTGAGACCGGGAAGGTTGATATCGTCATTGGAACCCACCGACTGCTCTCGAAGGACGTTCAATTCCAGGACCTCGGCCTGCTGATCGTGGATGAAGAACAGCGGTTCGGCGTTGCGGCCAAGGAGCGGTTGAAAAAGCTAAAAGCAAACGTCGATGTGCTGACGATGTCCGCCACGCCGATCCCCCGCACTTTGCACATGGCGCTCGGTGGATTGCGCGACCTCTCAGTAATTGAGAGCCCGCCGCGCGGCCGGCTTGCCATTCAGACGACAGTCGCGACCTTCAACGACGGACTCATTCAGTCTGCGATTCTGCATGAAATGGAACGTGGCGGGCAGGTCTATTTTGTTCACAACCGCGTCGAGTCGATTTTCACCATCGCTGCCCTGCTTCAGCGTCTAGTGCCAACAGCAAAGATTGGAGTCGCGCACGGGCAGATGGGCGAACGCGAACTGGAACGCGTGATGCTGAAGTTCATGGAGGGCAAGTACGACATGCTGGTGGCCACGTCGCTGATCGAAAACGGGCTTGATATTCCGCGTGCCAACACCTTGATCGTAAACCATGCCGAGCGGTTCGGCCTGTCAGACCTTTATCAGCTTCGTGGCCGCGTTGGCCGGTCAGACCGGCGCGCATACGCCTACTTTCTGGTTCCGGCCATTGACACGCTCACTCCGCTTGCCAAGCGGCGCCTGGCCGCGCTGAGAGAATTTTCTGACCTTGGAGCGGGCTTTCGCCTTGCGGCGCTGGATCTTGAATTGCGTGGCGCTGGAAACGTACTGGGGCAACAGCAGCATGGACATCTGAATGCTATCGGTATCGACCTTTACCTGCGAATGCTGGACGAAACTGTCCACGAACTGAAGGGCGAACCCGCCGCGCCTGAAGTCCGAACGACACTGAACCTGGGCATCAACATCAAGATTCCGGAAAACTACATCTCTGACGAACGCCAGCGCCTGCGGATGTACAAGCGGATTTCAGCTCTCAAAACGAGTGACTCGCTCCGCGATATGGAAGCCGAGCTCGTGGACCGCTACGGCCCAATTCCGGAACCAGTCAGGCAGTTGTTAAATTATGCCGTGGTGAAATCCCGCGCCGAACAACTGATGATCCAATCCGTAGAACGAAAGGGCGACGAAGTTCGAATGAGGTTCCATGACCAGACGCCCGTATCACCCGAAAAGCTGATGCAGATGGTTAAACGGCAACGGCATATCGCATTCCAGCCGGATGGAATTCTCCGAATGCAGGTCAAAGACGGCGCGGAGGACCTGCTGCAGCATGTCGAAAACATCTTGCTGGAACTACAGCCGGAGAGCTAACATTACTAGTCGTGGGCGACCTCTTCGATGACGCGCGGGGGTAGAGGTCTTCTGAACCCTCGGGAATTATCTGTTTGGGGTGGATGTAATGGCAAGAAAAACCTTTAAATTACTCATGTGGCTGGGATTGACCATTTCAATCCTGGCGGTGACGGTCCCGCAGGCCAGCGCCAAGACAGTTCTGGTTGAGCGCATCATTGCGCGGATCAACAACAAGATCATCACGCAACGGCAATATGACAAGGAAAGAGCAAATCTGCATGCTCAACTGGCCCAGCAGTTTTCCGGGGCCAAGCTGGAGGAGGAGTTTGACACTCAGAGCAAGAATCTGCTCCGGGACATGATCGACCAGGATTTGCTGGTCCAGAAGGCGGCTGATGACGACATCAACGTGGAAACCGATATCATCAAACGCCTGGATGAAGTCCGCCAGCAATACAATCTCCCATCCCTCGAAGCGCTTCAGCAAGCAGTAGAAAACGAAGGGATCAACTGGGAAGATTTCAAGGACCAGATCCGCCGTCAGTTGCTTCAGCAGCAGGTCATCTCCCGAGAAGTCGGGGGTCGGATTATTATTACGCACGCTGATGCGCGTAAATACTTTGAAGCGCACCAGGAGCAGTTTGATTCCCCTCCGGGCGTCCACCTGGCTGAAATTCTGATCTCAACAGATAAGCATTCACCTGCAGAAGCTGAGAAGCTAGCGAAAAAGGCCTTAAGCGAGATTCAGAACGGGGCGCGTTTTTCCGACGTGGCCAAAGAGCTTTCTGACGGGCCAGACGCCAAACAGGGCGGTGATATTGGTTTCTTTAAGACGGGAACCATTGCCAGCGATATCGCCAAAGCCATCGCCAACGTTGACGTTGGAGAAGTCAGCAATATCGTCAAGACCCAGTACGGTTATATGATTTTCAAAGTCCTTGAAAAGCGAGTGGGGCAAAAGCCCACTTTTGACCAGGTCTCAAACCGGGTTATGAACGTCCTGTACGACCAGCGGATCCGTGCCGACTTGCGTGGTTTTCTAACGAAGCTCCGGAACGAGAGTTCGATCCGGCTGGCTCCGGGATTTGTGGATACCGGCGCACCTCCTGGAGGCGACCAGAGCGATTAAGCCGCGCAGGCGGAACGTGATGAAAGAAACATACATCGGCGATCTGAAGTCCGGAACATCCGTCAACACGACTTTCCTGGTCCGCAGCAAAGAGCGCAAGACCGCCCGCAACGGAAGTGCCTACCTGGACCTGGAATTTCAGGATTCCACCGGAACCATCAAAGCCAAGTTATGGGATTGTGACAGCTTCGACCAGGCGTTTGAAACGGATGACGTGGTTCGCGTCACTGGCGGAGTGGAGAACTATCAGGGAAACCTGCAGCTTTCCTTGCGGAAGATCGTAAAGTGCCGTGAGGCGGACATCGACCTGGCAGACTATCTGCCACATAGCGCCCAGAACTCGGAAAAGCTGCTTGAAGGTCTGGTGCTGCGAATCCGGCAGATGCCGCAGGGGCCGCTTCAAACTCTGCTCCTGAATCTGCTCACCGATCCGGAAATTGCCCGGAAGTACAAGACAGCGCCCGCCGCCATGAGCTACCATCACGCCTTCATCGGTGGACTCATCGAACATGTAAGCTCGCTGGTGCGGCTAGGCGATCGCGCTTGCGACCATTACCCTTTTCTTGACCGCGAACTCATTCTGGCCGGGTTGTTGCTGCATGATATCGGCAAGATTGAAGAACTCAATTTCACTCGCGGCTTCAGCTACACCACTCGCGGACAGCTCGTGGGGCACATCAGCATGGGTGTCGAAATGGTCCGCGACAGGGTGCGGGAGATTCCGGATTTTCCACCTGAGTTGTGGGACCGCTTGCAACACATCATCCTTGCGCATCACGGCAAGCTGGAATTCGGGTCTCCCAAGGAACCCATGTTCATGGAAGCGTTGGTGGTAAATTACCTGGACGATCTCGATTCAAAGCTTGAGGCCATGCTGGAACAGTATGAAGCCGACAAGGACCGGCCCGGCGACTTTACCGCGCGCAGCCGTCCGCTGGGTCGGGAACTGCTGAAACCACCGCTGAAAGCTGTGGCTCCGGTTGCCCCGGCAAAAGGTGGCGCCGCAAACACCCAGCTTTTTACGGACTAACGGTATTCGCAAACGCCGCTCTAGCGGCAACCGCTTTGCGCGCGGCAACGACGCGCCATCTCATCCAATGACAGATCAATCCTCGCGAGAAACAAAATCCAATTTCGAATCAATCATCCATCGCATATTACCTCACCGCTACCCGTTCCTCCTGGTCGATCGCGTAACTGGATTTACACCGGGCGTGGAAATACACGGCATCAAGAACTTCAGCGCCAATGAAGCAATGCTGCGGGGTCATTCTCCTTCGGCTCCGGTAGTTCCACCCGGCATGCTGCTGGAAGCCGTTACGCAACTGGGCGCGATACTGGTGCTGGAACGTCCGCAGATGGCCGGAAAAATCGCCATGATCCTGCAAATCCCATCCGCACAGGTCCATCGGCTGGTGATGGCTGGAGACACGGTGCGATTTGAAGCCCGCGTGCTTAAGTTGCGTGAAACACTCGGCGAACTGCAGGGTTCAGCTTACATTGGAAGCGAGCTGATAGCAGACGGACAGATGCGGTTTGCAATTGCCGACCGCACCGCTATATTCAATGAATAGCCAGCTTAAGTTTTTTCAAGAACTCAAGATCCGCAATGTAACCCTTCGGCCGGCACATATCCTGGCGCCGATGGCCGGCATCACCGATACCGTGTTCCGGCGATTTATCAAGCGGCTGGGCGGCTGCGGCTTGATCATGACCGAATTTGTCTCAAGCGAGGGCATGATCCGGCAAAATCTCCGGTCCCGCCGTTACCTTTACTACGCTGAGGAAGAGCGCCCGATCACGGCCCAGATATTTGGCGCCGATCCCGGCCATCTGGCCGATGCAGCCCGCATGGTTGAAGATCTGGGTTTCGACATGGTTGACTTGAACCTTGGCTGCCCCGCCAAGAAGGTGGTGAAGTGCGGCGGATCGGGTTTGCTGCGCGATCTGCCATTGCTCAAAACCATCTTTGAAAAGCTCCGCGCCGCGGTCAGTATTCCCTTCACGATCAAAATCCGTGCAGGATGGAGCGACGAAGAAATTGTGGCGCTGGACGTCGCGAGGTTGGCTCAAGAATCGGGCGTCGAGGCCATTGCCATCCACCCTCGCACCCGTATCCAGGGTTTCAGCGGGCAAGCGCGTTGGGAGATTATTGCAGAAGTCAAAGCCGCCGTGAACATTCCTGTGATCGGCAACGGAGACGTTATGGCGCCGGAGGACGCGCTGCGACTGCACGAACAAACCGGCTGCGACGCGGTGATGATCGGCCGGGCTGCGCCCACCAATCCATGGATTTTCCGCCAGATGGAATCGTTCGCTCGGACGGGCAGTTATGAACATCCTTCAGACGCCGACCGATATCAACTGATCCGCGATTACTACGCCATGCTGGTCGAGGAAGAAACACCCGGCACTATCGGAAAGATGAAGCAGTTCGCCAGCTGGTTTACGCACGGCGTGAGGAACGGAGCCGAACTGCGCCGTAGCGTGCAGAGCGCGCGAGCACCTGAGGAGGTGCTTGTAAGGGTGGACGAGTTTTTTGGGAATTCAGCTCCGAGCCAAACTTCAGATCAGGTTATCACCTCGTCATAAGAGGCGGGCCAGCGCCGGCTCACGCTACGAAGTTTCCTTCTCAAAGCTCTTTTCAAGTTGAAGCTGCCGGTAAGCTTCGCTGCGTGAAATGCCGCGCGTGCGCGCAATCACCTTCAGCGCGCTTCGCTCATCGAGTCCCTCGGTTGCTCTGAGCTTTTCGATTTCCGCTTGAAGTGAATTGCCGTCTCCACCCTTCTCCGACGGCGCCGGGCCCGGGCCCAGGATCACTGTCAGTTCGCCCTTCACAGTCTCTTTCTTCACCATGTTGCGAATCTGACTGACCGATCCTCGAAGGAATTCCTCATGGACCTTCGTCACTTCACGGGCGATGACGGCTTCGCGTTCGCCGAGGATTTCATGAACGTCGCGCAGAGTTTCAATAATCCGATGCGGTGCTTCATAGAAAACAACCGTCTTTTCGAACGCGGAGAGCGCTGTCAAAGCTTTGCGGCGCGCCGATCTTTTCGCTGGCAAAAATCCCGCGAAAATAAACTCGGTCAACGGTAGCCCGGCGGAAACCAACGCCGAGACCATCGCCGATGGCCCCGGGATGGGAACAACCGGAATCTTGTGCCGGACGGCAAGATGGACCAGGCGGAATCCTGGGTCCGAGAGAACCGGCATTCCGGCATCGGATACCAGGGAAACGACACTCCCCTGCTCCATTCGAAGAACCAGCTCCGGCGCGCGCGTCATCTCATTGTGCTCATGGTAACTGATGGTTCGTGTGTGAATATCATAGTGGTTGAGAAGTTTCTGGGTCCTGCGAGTGTCCTCACAGGCAATCAGGTCCGATGACTTCAGCGTGCTCAGCGCCCGGAGAGTGATGTCTTCCAGGTTGCCAATCGGGGTCCCTACGACAAAGAGCTTGCCAACAGGGTGATGCGAGGAGGACGAAACACCAGGAGATATGGGACCATTCATGAGGACCATCCAGTTAACAAATTGGTACGGCTGCGTGGTGCACACCAGTGTACCAGTTGCATTGCCCGGGCACAACTTGTCCAGCACGAAAAGCTCTTATAAAAAATTCATGCCCCTAGCCCACCCAGGCATCGCCCCGGTGGAGGTGTTCCGCGAGCACAACTCTTTTGACCCGGGATGACGCCGGTTGCTATAATGACAATCTGCAAGATCAGGAGGTAGATTTGCCCCTTTACGAGTATCGATGCGAACAGTGTGGTTCGCGAGTTGAAAAGATCCAGAAGTTCAGTGATGCCCCGCTGACAACCTGCGAGAAATGTGGCGGCGCGCTCACCCGTCTGCTTTCGGCGCCGGCAATCCAGTTTAAAGGGACCGGATGGTACGTTACAGACTATGCCCGGAAGTCAACCGCGGGGCAGGCCAGCAGGTCTGATAGCAGTTCTTCTGCAACATCCGCATCGTCCGCAGGGCCGTCTTCCTCTGAAAGCAAGTCCTCCGATTCAAAGGCATCCGTAAATAAATAGCGGGACGCGGCATGGTGGCCAGGCCGGGATGCAGCACCGTGGGCAGCAACGTCTGAGTGCGTGCGAAACCTCCCCATCCAAGCCAAGAGGGCGATTGTCTTTCGGGGCAATTATAGCTTGAGTGTCTTGAGATACTTTCGGAATTCGCTGCCCATGTTGGGTTCTTTGAGCGCGAACTCCACCGTCGCCTTCAGAAATCCCAGCTTATCGCCGGCGTCATAACGCTTTCCCTCGAAGATAAAACCGTAGATCGGCTCGTCCTTTAGCAGGTCTTTCAGAGCGTCCGTCAACTGGATCTCCCCTCCCTTGCCACGGCGTGTTGTGGCGAGCTTTCTGAAAATCCTGGGAGTCAGAATGTATCGCCCGATGATCGCCAGGTTCGAGGGAGCATCCGACGGGGACGGTTTTTCAATCAGATCTGTCACCTTGAACAATCGCCCGTTCCACTTGGAGTTGCGCACTGGTTCGGCCGCAATAATGCCATAACTTCCCACGGTTGACTTTGGAACTCGCTCAATGGCCAGGATGCTGGCGTCGAATTCATCAAAGACCTCGCCCATCTGCTTCAGGCAAGGGACCCGGCTGTCAATCACGTCGTCAGAAAGCACCACTGCAAAGGGTTCCTCATCCACCAGTTCGCGCGACATCAGCACGGCGTGTCCAAGGCCCTTCGGATATTTCTGCCGCAAATAGACAACGTCGCACAGGGACGAAATCGCGCGCACCTGCTTGCGCAAGGGATTCTTCCCGCGCCCAGCCAGTTCGTACTCCAACTCGGCTGAAACATCAAAATGGTTTTCAATGGCGCTCTTGCCTCGGCCGGTCACGAAGATTGTCAGCGGGATTCCCGCCGCCGCTACTTCTTCCACTGCGTATTGGACCAGCGGTTTATCTACAACGGGAAGCATCTCTTTGGGTTGCGCCTTTGTCGCCGGCAGGAACCTGGTGCCTAATCCAGCCACCGGCAATACAGCTTTGCGGATTTTCATGGTCGTCTCCGTAAGGGTATCTGTGAGGCGTTGCTGATACGAAGGTTCAGTCTAGCGCCTTCGCCGGAACACAGTCAAAGGTTAAGGGGGATACCGCCTCTCCGCCGCCGGATCGCGGTGCTTCATCAGCAGCCATCAACAGACAAGCCGTGCGATTACCTCTATCATGCATGTTAAGATTAGTGATTATGCTTGTTCTCGGAATCGAATCCAGTTGTGACGAAACAGCGGCCGCTGTGGTGGAAGACGGCAAGCGAATTCTGTCAAATGTAGTCGCTTCGCAAATCGCAATCCACGAAAGGTTCGGCGGTGTTGTGCCGGAACTGGCGTCGCGAGAGCATCTGAGAAAGATTGTGCCCATTGTCGACGAAGCCTGTCAGCAGGCCGGGGCCCGGCTCGACGACATCGATGCAATTGCAGTTACCGAAGGCCCCGGTCTGATCGGCTCACTGCTGGTAGGCCTGGTTTACGGCAAAGCGCTGGCACTTTCATTAAGGAAGCCTCTGGTCGGAGTGAACCATCTCGAAGGCCACATCCACGCGGTCCTGCTTCAGAATACGATGGAGCAGCAGGAGGGCAAGCCCGTCCCCACCGCCGGTTTCCCGAACATCACCCTTGTGGTCTCGGGCGGGCACACCATCTTGTACCGCGTAGAATCGCATTCATCTCCGGGAAATGTCACCCCTTCATTTTCGTACCGGATGCTGGGGCAAACGCGCGATGACGCGGCTGGCGAAGCGTTTGACAAAGTCGCCAAACTGCTCGCTCTCGGCTATCCCGGGGGGCCGGTCATAGATCGGCTGTCCAAGCACGGAAATCCACGCGCCTCTGAATTCGGCCGCATTCGAATGAAAGGCAACCAGCTTGATTTCAGTTTTTCCGGTTTGAAAACTGCCGTGCTCTATCGAGTGCGAGGGACACCGCTCGCGGCTGAGGCGGAAGAACGGCGCGCATGGCGCGAGGCATCACCCGACAAGCCCATTTTGGAAGAGCTCCGCGCTCATTGTTCCCAAGCCACGCTGGACCTTGTGGCTAGCTTTCAGGATGCGGTGGTTACCGACCTTATTGAACGTACCGTTGCCGCTGCAAGCGCTGGCGGAATCTGGACCGTCTTTGCGTCCGGAGGCGTCGCATGCAATTCCCTGCTCCGGGAACATTTTGCAAAAGCCGCAGAGGAACACGGATTTAACGTCTTCTTTCCCTCTCTACGCCTTTCCACCGACAACGCGGCTATGATCGCCGCCGCAGGTTACTACAAGCTGGCCACAGGACATTGTGATGATGCTTCCCTGAACGCCCACGCATCCTTCCCATTGGGCACCACTCTCGTATAACGAATGCCCCTGCACTAGCAACTCCCGGCAATATCAGGAAGCCCATAACAACACTGCTGCACCGAGTGGTAAGGGTTCTCCTTACCGTTACAGGGTCGTTTTCTGCTAAGCTTTCGATTTGAGTTGGTTCATGCGCTACAAGCGGCCCGTGCTACCGGCAGGGCCGCGGAAATCTGAGGCCGCAGGAATACGGAAGCTCATGCGCGTCGGTGTTGATACAGGCGGAACGTTCACGGATTGTGTGGTTACAGACAGCCGGGGCGTCAGAGTTATCAAGGTTTTTTCCGGTTCACCGGCCTCGCCGGAACAGGCCGGCAATGCAATTGTGGAGGGCGTGAGCCAACTGGTTGGACAATCACCCGGCAGAACTCTCGACATCATTCACGGCACAACCGTCACCACCAACAGCCTGCTCGAAAGGCGTGGCGCGCGGGTCGCGCTGGTCACCACCGAAGGATTTGAAGACCTGATTGAAATCGGCCGCCAGGCACGGCCCAAACTTTACGATCTGGACATACGCCGCGAACCTCCGCTGATTCCTCGACGCATGCGATTCGGATTGCGCGAACGCACAGCGGCTGACGGAAGTATCCTTGTTCGGCCGGCCGAGCAGGAGCTCGGCAAGCTCAAGAACAAGATCCTGCGTTCTGGCGCGGAATCAATCGCCGTGTGCCTTCTGTTCTCATTTTCGAATCCCGCCAACGAGCAGCGCGTCATCCGAGCGCTCCGGGAAATTAAGATCCCACTCTCAATCTCACACCTGATCCTTCCCGAGTTCCGCGAGTACGAGAGGCTTTCAACCACCGTCATCAACGCTTACCTGATGCCGCGGGTTGGCTCGTACTTGTCAAGTCTGGAAGATGGAGCGGCAAAGAGGTTCGCCTCGCTCAGCAACAAAACGCATCTCAGCAGAAGTCGGACGCGCGTTCGCGTTTTTGTCATGGAATCGAGTGGAGGCATCACAACCGCACGGCACGCCGCACGGGAGCCGGTGCGAACTATCCTTTCCGGCCCGGCCGGAGGCGTTGCGGCGGCGGTCCGGCTCGCAGAACATCTGGGAATCCGGCAAGCCATCAGCTTCGACATGGGAGGAACTTCCACCGACGTCTGCCTGTTTGAAGGCAGTGCGCGGCTTACCAACGAAACCACGCTCGGGGGGCTTCCGGTCGCAGTTCCTGTGATTGACGTCCATTCGGTCGGAGCCGGCGGCGGGTCACTGACCCGCATTGACGCTGGTGGCGCTCTTCGAGTAGGGCCGGAAAGCGCAGGAGCAACTCCAGGCCCGGTCTGTTACGGCCACGGTGGACATCGGCCGACCGTCACGGACGCGAACCTTATTCTGGGAAGGCTCGACCCTGACCATTTTCTTGGCGGCTCTTTTCCCTTGAAGCCTGAAGCCGCCCAGGAAGCGTTTGAGGCGTTCATTCGGAATGAAAGAACAAAATCTAGGGCAACCGGGCGACTCCTTAACAGTCCGATCGAACTCGCCCGCGGGATCATCGCCGTAGCCAATGCCAACATGGAACGTGCGCTGCGAGTGATTTCCGTCGAGCGAGGGCATGACCCGCGGGAGTTTGCGATGATCGCTTTCGGGGGCGCTGGAGGATTGCAGGCCGCCGACCTCGCAAGCGCCCTTGGGGTGGCGCGCGTCATCATCCCCGCAAACCCTGGAACGTTTTCTGCGCTTGGCATCCTGATGTCAGATGCAATCAAAGACGTGTCGCAATCCGTCCTCATGCCAGTTCCTGCAAGTTCACCAGGTCCACCGTCTGATTCATTCGAGCGCTGCCTGAATGATATTTCACGCCGGTTCCGCCAGATCGAACAAGCCGCCCGCGCAGAACTCCGCCGCGATCATTTTCCGCCGGGCAAAATCCGGGTAGAAAAACAGATTGACGTACGCTACGTCGGACAGTCCTACGAGCTGATGATTCCCTTTTCGCCGCAATTTCTGGAAGAGTTCAAACGCCTTCACGAGAAAACTTATGGTTACTCGCATGGCCACAAGCCCCTTGAGGTCGTTAATCTGCGCCTGCGCCTGACGGTCCCGACTGCTGCGCGACATGTACCACAACGAACCATCAGGGCACGCGCCAGCCAAATTGACAAGGCCGTGGTGAAGCACAAGCGTGTCTGGTTTGGGAATCAATTCCATCAAACGCCTCTCTATGAACGGGACCGCCTTGGCCGAGGCGTACAATTTAATGGACCCGCTGTAGTGGTCGAATACAGCTCCACTACAGTTGTGCCTCCCGGTTTTTGCTGCCGTGTGGATAACGGCCTGAACATGGTGTTGACCTGCAATGCGAATTGATCCGGCAGAACTCGAAATCTTCAAGAATCTTTTCCACTCGGTCGCGGAAGAGATGGGTGCCGCGCTGCGCCGCTCTGCGTTCTCGCCAAACATCAAGGAACGGCGCGATTACTCGTGCGCGGTGTTTGACGGCCGCGGGGAGGCTGTGGCCATGGGCGACCACATGCCCGTCCATCTGGGTTCGATGCCCGGGTCCGTGGCCGCGGCCATCAAAAGCCTGTCACCGGGGCCCGGCGACATCGTCGTGCTTAACGATCCTTTTGCCGGGGGTACTCATCTTCCCGACCTCACCTGCGTCATGCCGGTTTTTGCCGGGGCAAGCGAACGACAGATGAAATCCGCTCCGCTTTTCTACGTCGCCAATCGCGCTCACCACTCGGACGTAGGAGGCGCACAGCCTGGATCCATGGGACTGAGCGAGGAGATTTTTCAGGAAGGGCTGCGCATCCCTCCGGTGCTGCTGGTTCGCGACGGACAGCCACAGAGGGACGTCATCGCGATGCTGCTTGCCAACGTGCGAACTCCAACGGAGCGCGAGGGTGACCTAACAGCCCAGATCGCAGCGTGCAAGCTGGGCGAGCAACGTCTTCAGGAAATGACGCAAAAGTATGGCGTGTGCAAGATTGATTTCTATCTCAAAGCGCTCCAACGGTATTCGGCCAGCCTGATGCGCCACGCGCTCCGCCGGATTCCCAACGGAACCTATCGCGCGGAAGATTTTCTTGACGATGACGGATTTTCAACGCAGCCGGTGCGATTGCGAGTCGCCATCCAAATTCACGAAGGCCGCGCAACCGTGGACTTTACGGGGTCTTCGCCTCAGTGCCGAGGCAGCATTAACGCCGTACTGGCCATTACAACTTCTGCGGTCTTCTATGTTTTCCGCTGCCTGCTGGGCGAAGACGTTCCCGCCTGCTCGGGATTGCTGGAACCCGTTGAAATCGTCGCCCCCGAGGGCACCGTCGTCAACGCGCGTCCTCCGGCCGCAGTTGCAGCCGGCAACGTGGAAACCTCACAGCGAATCGTGGACGTTCTGTTGCGGGCGTTGGCCAGGGCACTGCCCCGTCGCATCCCGGCGGCAAGTTCGGGTACGATGAACAATCTGTCGTTCGGAGGAATGGATCCGCACACAGGCAAGCCGTTTGCCTATTACGAAACCATCGCAGGCGGCATGGGCGCCCGCCCTGCGGGAGAAGGCTTGAGCGGCGTTCACACGCACATGACCAATTCGCTGAACACTCCTGTTGAAGCGCTCGAATCCCATTTCCCTGTCCGCGTTTTGCGCACCTCGCTCCGCCAGGGCTCAGGAGGCCGCGGCCAATTCCTTGGGGGCGACGGCATCATTCGCGAAATCGAGTTTCTCACTAAGGTCCGTTGCAGCATCCTGTCTGACCGGCGGCGTTTTCCGCCATATGGTCTTGCAGGAGGGCAACCGGGAAAGCCGGGAAAGAATATGCTGGTAGTGAAAGGCAAGGCGCGCAGGCTTCCTTCAAAAGTCGTCCTTAATGTGCCTGCAGGAGGCGTTCTGAAAATCGAAACTCCAGGCGGCGGCGGATGGGGAAGAGTTCAACAGGCAAGAATCGCAAGGAATAATCGCAGAATCTTAAAGGAGAAATAATGGACAACGTAAATCGTAGAGACTTTATGAAATCAATTGCCGCGGCCGGGGCGCTTGCCAGTGTTCCCGCACAGGCGGCGGAGTCAAATGACGGTGGACCCGTCTTCCTGGCGACATGGAAGCACGGGCTGCCGGCTGTCAACCGTGCGGCCGAGGTTTTCCACCAGGGTGGGAGCTTGCTGGATGCCATCGAAAAAGGGATCAATATTCCCGAAGAAGACCCGGAGGTGACGAGCGTCGGTTACGGCGGCCTGCCCAACTCCGAAGGAACTGTCGAACTGGATGCCGGCATCATGGACGGAACCCGGCACCGCGCCGGCGCCGTCACCGGCCTCCGAGGAGTAAAGACCCCGATTTCCGTGGCGCGGCTTGTCCTTGAAAAGACCAGCCACACGACCATTGGAGGAATCGGCCTTCAGGAGTTCGCACGGAACATGGGATACCACCCTGAGCAATTGCTGACTCCTAACAGCCTGAAGAAGTGGATGGAGTGGAAAGCCGACCCTCACCACCAGACCTTCTGGCTGAGTCCTGAGAATCACGACACGATCGGCGTGGTGGCAACGGACGGCAAAGGCCACATCGTGGCTGGATGTTCAACATCCGGATTGGCATGGAAAATTCCGGGCCGGGTTGCGGACTCTCCCCTGGTGGGGTGCGGTTTTTACGCCGACGACCGCGCAGGAGGAGCTTCCGCCACGGGTGACGGCGACTTGATGACCAATTACTGCACCAGCGTCTCGATTGTTCATATGATGGGGCGCGGGGCGTCGCCGCAGGAAGCCTGTGAGGAATTGCTTCGGGATATGGTCAAGGCAATCCCCAAAAACAAAGTGGCCGCGTGTGCGGTTATCGCCATGAACACTCGCGGCGAGGTCGGCGCCGCTTCGATGAATCCTCAGTTCCACCTGCAGTACGCACTTTGGAAGTCTGGCAAGAGCCAGATGCTGGATTCCAAGGACGTTTACTGAAGGGTAGCATCTGGAAACTGCCGAACATAAGAAGCCACGATCGCAGCAGGCTTAACCTGCGCTCGTGCCTTCCGCACGAGGGGCCATACCACCAGCAACCAGCATCCAGGCCAGAACCAGCAGGCTAAGTATCAACAGCGAAACCCCATTCCATCGGAAGAACGTCGAAGGTTGCGATAATAGTTGGACCAGCGGCGAGGCAACCTGAAGGCAGAATATCGCTGCCACGTAGGCGAGAATATTTGATCGGAAGAACCAGGCGATGACCACCACGGCTGCAGCCAGCGGCAATAATCCCATGACCCATCCGGCCGCATATTCACGAACCGAGTGCGCACCCGCCGGACCCAGGCCCACAACGGCCAGCAAGGCAATCGGCCAGATCCACCATGCCCGGCGCGACCAGCCTGACCGTACCAGGTAGATCAGGATTCCAAGAAGAGAAGCGTAAACAACTGTAAAAATGAGGGCGTGCAGCAGCACCGCTATCCCCGGCCATGAAGTATCCATCAGGCTTGGGAAGATCTCAAATGAGACGGGTGCAAATGCCTGGAAGCGGTCGGAAATGGCCGCGTTCACTTGCGAAGTCCCCGCTGCGGCCGCAACGCCGAGAATCAAAGCGATTAGTGCGTCCCGCCGCCACGTTCGCCTCGCCGCCCCCTTGAAGATCATCCAGGCATCCTGGTACAGGCTGGTCACCAGTGCCACGACAAGCCACCCGATAAGTCCCATCAACAAGGGAGACACCGCCAGACTGACGCCCAGCATAATCCAGAAATTACTGAGTGAGATTGAAGTGGGGTATCGCTTATAGAGGAGAGGGATAGAAGTTAACTCCATCAAAAGCATCAACACCGCCAGCGCAACGCCCACCCACAGAGAGCGCAGCCACAGGATTTTACCGGCGCGCACCTGGTTAACAAACAGCATAATCGCGAGTGCGGTTAAGCCAATCAGAAGGAGGCTCTCCAGGCCGCGCAGGATCGAGTTTCCGAGGTGCGAAGCTTCGCGCTGGCGGGTCCACGTCTCAGGCAGCTTGAAGTACCTTGAAGTGCCCACCACCTTATCACCGGCAATGTCCACCGAAACGCGGAAATGCGCGTCTCCCACGTTAAGCGGATCGCCCGGCTTCACTTGCCAGGTAAGCGTGTAGTCTTCTCGCGCTTTCCGCTTTCTCGCCTCGGAATTCTGAAGTTCAAAGTCCGCAAGCTGATAATCTTTGCGCTGTAGAAAGTCCTCCGCCAGCGAACGGGCGGCATCGGCAGAAAGTGTTGCTCCCGGCGCGTTCTCATCAAGGATGTGCCGGTCGCCGAATACCTGGTTGTCGATGGGGTCAACAAACACGCGGTATTCCTCTCTCTGCAACGGCCTGAAAAAGCGCACTTCCCACAATTCCAGGTGCGTGGCCCGCCTGTAAAGCTGCTCAGAATCTCTGATGGAAAGATGCTCCAGCATATATCTCAGCGTCAGAGGATCCACATTTTCATCCAGCCATGCGGCACGGTGGTACTCCTGTACCTTCACGCCCTTCCCTTCCAGATAGGCCACTGCTGCGCTCTCCGCTTCAGACCGGGCGAAATGAATCTTGATGTCCCGGCCAAAGCGATAGGCAGGAATAAAGGCCAACCCGGCAAGGGCTAATATCAAGACTCCCGCCACCATTACCCGACGTCTTTGCAGGGCCTGGTAGATCAAGGGTGATTCAGCTTCCGCACCGCCTTCCGCTTTGGGCGCACGTCTGATTCCGACGCTTTCGTTCGTTATCTCGGATTCGTCAGAAAAAGTGCCGCTCTTCAGGTAGGCAATCAAGGCCACGATCAGCGGAATCAGCATGATGCCGGCGGTCAATCCGCCGGAGATCTTTAAATACTCATTTGAAGAACGCAGCAGAAGAAAGGCGGTGTATAGCGCGTCCACTGAGTAATGCCAGATCAGCGTGGCAAAAATACCAAACCGGAGCATGATGAGGCCCACGATGATCCCGCCAACGCCAACTTCAATTCCGCGAATAAAAAATGGCTGGTTCGGGTAGGCGGAATGGAGAAACCCCCAGATAAATGCGGCCAGGATCACTCCCGCTGCTCGAGAGCGAAAGATCTTTTCAAGGTAAGGAACGCCGAATGCTCTGAACTGCAATTCCTCAGAAACGGCAGGGAAAAAGCCCATCAGGAGTACCGCGATCCAGGGAATGCGTGTGTTCAGCAGATTCGAAAACGGAATGTCGGCCGGCGCCCAGGCCCCCAGCTTATCAGCGGCCAGATAAAAAACCGTCTGATAGGCAAAAAAGAAAAACGTCATGGCAATGCCCACGACATTGGCGATAAAGAAGGCCCGTGACCGCAAGCCGCGCCAGCTCAGAGTTCGGCGCAACGAAGCCAGCCGCGGAAGGCCCTCACGATAGACAGGCTCCGCGCAGGCAACGATCAGAAATATGAAAGCGCCGTACATAAGCGCGACCAGAGTCGCGTTACGGAAGTACCCTGCGATAAAACTCGAATAGGAATCGGTTGTGGAGTATCCAAACTGGCTGAGAGAGAATGAGTTCAGTTGTTCCAGGAAGGAAAGGACGGTCGCAACAACTCCAAATGCCGCCGCCATCCGGAGCGGCACGTCATGGTCGCGCAGCCTCTTCACCAGAATGATCAGCATCGCGAGGCTGAGCAGCACAAAGAAAACCTCATCCACCAGTTGCGCGGAGTTGTTGCGGGAGCGGAGGCTCTGGTAATCCCTGATCCACTGGTCGGGAATCTTGACATACTCGCCATAACCTGCAACCTGGTCGCCATCGACATCCACTTCGACACGATAGCTTCCGTCGCCCAGGTTTACGCTCTTCTCCTTCCAGGTAAAGCTGTAGTCCCTCCTTGCCGGCCGCTTTTGAGATTCGGAATCAAGGAACTCGAGACCGGAAAGGTCCCTGTGCATCGTGGTCTGAAGAAACTGCTCGGCTATTTGTCGCGCCTGTTCCGGACTCAAGGAAGCGCCCGGCGCCGCATCCGGAATTTCGTGGTCAAAGCCCACCACCTGACCTTGCGTGTCAACGTCCACCCGAAATTCTTCCTTCTGTTGGGGCCTGAACCAGCGGTGCGACCAGCGCCACAGGTGGATAGGACCACTGGTCAACTTGTCCATCGCGGCCAGCCCCTGGGTGCGCTCGAGATAGGTCTTGGCCTCGTCGTCGTAAGAGAAAATAGCGACGTGGCGGTATGCCGCAATGTTAAAGCCACGGGCGGAAAGAAACTTTTCCGCAATGGGAAGCGAATCGGCGCGATTGACTCGCAAGGTGAGCGAGGCTTCCGGGAACGCCCTGGAAAAATATTTAACGCCGATCACCAGCGATACGGCAGCCACTGCTATGGCAATGACAATGACTTTGTGTTCGCGAGCTCCAAGTTTCACAGGCATAGGGACCTCTGAAAGGGGCGGATGCATTCAAACTGTCACGAGGATTATACCAGTCACCCCGCCGGTCAATGCGAGGAATCGGGGGCAAGACAAAAAAATGCTGCGGTAGCCTTCGACAAGGGTTTCTGCCGCCGAAAAGCCCTTACTTCAGATGCTTAACCATCACCCAGGCCGCCTGTCCGTTGCTGTAATATCCCTCCACTTTATCCACCTTCTTGTAACCTCTCGCTTCATAAAAAGCCTGCGCCACCAGGTTATCTTCTGCCGTCTCAAGATAGATAAGCCGCAGCCCGGCGTTGCGCGCCCAGTTTTCGGCAACATCCATCAACTCCGTGCCAACTCCGCGGCGCCGAAAACCCTCCAAGACATCGATGGTTGTAATGTGCCCTATACGGGGAGGTTCGCGGTCCGCAATCAGAAAACCAGCAATCGAGCCCTCGTGCTCAGCCACCCAGGTCCTTGAAGAACGGTGAGCTATGAACGCGGCCAGAACATCCTGTGGGTAGGAAACACCGGGGGGAAAACACTTCTGGTCAATTTCGGAAAGTGTGGGCAGATCAGCCGGTCCGAAGGTGCGAATACGCATAAGCGCAAGGAAAGGACTCAAGATGAAAAGGCGATCGGAGAAATTCCGTTCGACGCATGAAGATCGGGCCGCCGCACGATGCATCCGCCAGCTTCAGCGCCGTCACTTGCCGCCGGCATTGGGTCACCTCTGCAAGAGAGGCTCGTTCAGCTCGCAATTTCGAGCAGCCGCTCGATATCATCTCTGTCGTTGTAAAGATAAGGCGAAATCCGAATCCAGTGATGGCGCAGGCTGGCCTCAACTTGACCGGCTTTCAGCTTCTGAAAAAGGCTCTCTGTCGCGTCGGTGGAATCACACTGGAAACTCAAAATGGGAGAAGGATGCAGGGACCGGTCATCTTCTGCAAGACGGTAGCCCCGCGATTTCAAGCCTTCGTCAGCTACATCAAGGAGACTGCTGCAATGCCGGCGCACGGCGTCCACTCCCGCGCCTCTCACAAATTCGAGCGAAGCCTCAAGCGCGGACAAGTTCAAGAAGTTGCCGGTCTCGGGAACATCAAAAATCCGGGCAGCGGCAGGCAGCTTGAAATCATCCACCGGAAGCGCATCAAACTCCTCCGCACCGTCCACTGAAAGCCAGTTGACGACCTTCAGATCCAAGCGGTTCAATAATTCGTCTCGGACATATACAAAACCCGTCCCATAGGGCCCCAGAAGCCACTTGTAGGCGGCCACAGCCATTACATCAACCGGTAGCTCGTGGACATTCAGTTCCAGCGCACCCACACCCTGGGTGCCGTCTACGACAAACAAGGCCCCCCGCTCGCGGGCCAGCGCGCCCATCTCCGCAAGATTGATCCGCCTTCCGTTTGAATAATTCACCCAATCAAGCGCCAGGATTTTCGTATCAGACGTAAAGGCACGTACGACATCATCCAACCTGAGGGGCCTCTCGTCGCTCCTCAGAATCCGCACACTTACACCCTTTCGCCGCATGTGCAGCCAGGTGAAAAGGTTTGAGGGGAAATTGCTGGCGGCAACAATCACTTCGCCCCCGGGGCCAAGGTTCAATCCTGAAGCCACGACGCCAATGCCCTGGGTCGCGCCGCTTGTCAGACCAATTTCGTTATCGTCGCTGCCAATGATCGCAGCAAGGTGGTGGCGAACGCGATGCGGCAGGTCGAAGTACTCGGCCTCATCCATACGCTCCGGGTGGCATTTCAATTCGATCGCTTGATGGGCGCGTGCGACGGCCGTGAGAGGAAACACTCCCTGGTAGGCACAATTCAGATAAGTTGTGTCGCCAAAGTCCGGAAAGTGCGTGCGGTAATCAATCATTGGACAATCTGCCACCCACAACAAGATAAACTCAATGGCGAGGATTGTCCATCTGCCGACAGGTCAAAGTCCTTCATCTTCCGGCTCGAAGGATGCTCGCGTTCAGGTGGGCCGTTATTTCCGACGCTGCCTGTCCCACCGCCTTCGAAAGGTCTTTCGGATCAGAAGGAACGTGAATGACGTCCTGCCAAATGGCCTGGCCAGTGATGCGATCACTGATGTAAACCTCGGCATCCAGCCGCTTCAGACGACGCAAGTCAAAACAAGTTCCGCGGACAATTGCATCAGCGTCATCTTTGTTTTTCACTACCTTCAGCCCTGAGACGTGGGCCAGACGATCAGCAAGTTTCTCATCCAGATTGTGATCGATCCGCGCAATGTAAACTCTGCGCATTCTTACCAGCATATGTCGGTTGGCAGTCCGAAAAGTCGATGGACCTTCTAGCGAGGGCCCCGACGAACCGAGCGTCGGCGCTTGTTGGGCGGGAAGCATTTGGATCGAGATAAGGCAAATTGCCAGGGCCCCAAATAGATGCCTCATCACAAGCCTCCGTTGATGGTATCGACTTTTAGTTTAACAGAAAGAGTTTGAGCAGGCGCATCTGCGTATAGAAAGGCCTTCGGGGCACAATCCACTGAGATGAGGGGGCTGGCATGAAGATAGATTCTCGCCGCCCCAAGGCAGGTACTTACCAAGTGCCAGTTTCGCCGCAAGAAACCTATTGCGAACCAAGTTCTTTCAATTCAAGGTCCAGGAGCTTCTGCCGGTCCTTGAGGGTCTGGCGCTCGTCCTTTTGCTTCTGGCAGAGCGTTCGCTGCTCCTGCTTCAACTCATGCTTTAGCTGCGTACGCATAGCTTTAGGTAAACTTGAATTTTTCAGCGATTCTTTGGCGAGTTTCTGTTTCAGTTTTAAGGCCTGCAGTTCCTGTTTCTGCCGTGCCTCCAACAGGGTCTTTTCCGACAGCCATTGCTGGCCTGCAAAGGCCGGACCGGCAAGAAAACCAACAACCAGAATCAATATGCATGCTCTCTGCATCATTACGTCACCACAGCCGAACAGGAACCGCGGGAAACGGCCCACCAATGCACGGCGGTGGCCGCAGTATTCCCTGCCCATCTTTATCGGCTATTTCGCAAAGAGGATGAGTTGCTGAAGTGGTCTCGATATGTTTGGCAAATACCCCAAGGGTCTCGGTGACGGAGAAGAAACGCCTCTGTCCCCTTATTTGGCTTCTTTCCAGTTCTTTCCCGAGCCCATATCAACCTTCAGCGGCACTTTGAGCGGATAAACACCTTCCATTTCCGCCCGAATAATGTCGTAGGCAGGCTCAACTTCCGCTTCCGGCGCCTCGAAGACCAGTTCGTCGTGAACGGTTAGAATCATGCGGGTTTTCAGCTTCTCCTGCTTCAGCCGGTCGTGCGTTTTGACCATGGCCATCTTCAGCAAATCGGCAGCGGTGCCCTGTAGCGGAGTGTTCATTGCCTCTCGCTCGGCCCGGTTGCGCGCCATGTTGTCCTGACTATTGATTTCCGGAATGGGGCGCATACGTCCGAAGAGTGTGCGAACCCGCTCAGTTGTTCGCGCTTCCTCGATGCGGGCTTCCAGATAGGCTCGCACGCCCCCATACCGCTTGAAGTAGGCGTCAATGTACTGTTGAGCTTCGGTCTTGCTGGAACCCGTCCGGGCCGCCAGACCAAAGGAACTCAAGCCATAAATCACGCCGTAATTGATTGCCTTGGCCATTCGCCGGTGTTCGTGGTTTTGCAATGCGGGCGGAACGCCGAAGATTTCCTGAGCCGTGCGTGCGTGGATGTCCTCGCCTCGCGTGAACGCTTCGATCAGCAATGGGTCTCCGGACATGTGCGCCAGCACCCTCAACTCAATCTGCGAATAGTCCGAGGCAATCAGCAGCCAGCCCGGCTCCGCCACAAACGCCGAGCGGATCCGCAGGCCAAACTCCTCGCCGATCGGAATATTCTGCAGATTGGGATTGGAAGATGAGAGCCGCCCCGTTCGGGCTACAGTCTGGTTGAAACTCGTGTGCACGCGCCCGGTTTGCGGATTGATGTACTTTGGCAAGGCGTCCACGTAAGTCGACTTCAATTTTGCGCGAGTGCGATAGTCGATGATTTTCCGCGGCAGGTCGTATTCTTCCGCCAGCGATTCCAGCACCGAGGCTTCCGTGGAATACTGTCCGCTTTTCTTCAGCTTCTTGCCACCTGGAAGTTTCAGCTTTTCAAAAAGAATCTGCCCCAGTTGCTTTGGCGAGTCGATATCGAAGGGTTCGCCGGCCAGATCATAAATCTGATGGGTAAGGTCCGTGAGTTCGCCTCCGAATTCATCTGACATGCGCACAAGGATCGCCGGATCGATCTTGACTCCGGTTGTTTCAACGTCAGCCAGCACGGCGGCCAGCGGCAACTCAATCTGCGAATAAAGTTCCCGGACGTTTTGCCGCGAAACCTGAGGACTCATTGTTGTGGCAAGCTCGTGGGTGTAAAGCGCGGCTTGCCCGAGCGAGCTGTTAATTTTCCGGCCCAGCCTTAACAGCGCCACTGACTCCAGGGTGTGGCTGGTAGCCAACGGATTCAGCAAATAGGAATAGAGCATCGTATCGTGCGCCACAACGCCCGGTTCGATCTCCTGTTGGCGCAAAATCATCCGGAACAGTTTTGAATTGTGCACCGCCAACGCATAGGTTTCGCCCGCAAGAACGGTGCTGAGCCCGGCCAGCGCGCTCTCCAGCGATGCCCCCGCGATTACTCCGGCACGTTTGCCGTCTGATAAGCCCAGGCCCGACAATCGGCCCCCAAAGCCTTCTTCGCCCTCGACTGCAAACGCAATGGCCAGCCCCGCGCTTTCGGGAACCACCTTGAGCCAATCCTCGACTTCTCCGGAAGTCCGGAGCTCTGCCGACTCGTCACCAGCATCGGCTTCTTCCGGTTCGGATTCCTGCAGAAGCTCGTTCAGAAGAGACGCAAACCCCAGTTCCTGGCACAAAGCCCGTATCTCATCCACGTCATACCGGGCAGGTGACAGGTCTTCGGGCTCGATTTCGAGCGGCACGTCGGTCCGGATCGTGGCAAGCTCACGGCTGAGCAGCGCTTCCTCGCGAAAATCGCGCAACGCTTCCCGGTAGCTCTGCCGTGACACCTGCTCATGATTGTCCAATGCAGCTTCCAGCGTCCCAAATTGGTTGATCAGTTCCGTGGCGCCTTTGGGGCCGATGTAGCTCCTTTTCTTGCCGTTTTCGGTTTGCTGAGGCTCGCGACCGGGCAAAGGACGCGCGCCGGGGATATTGTCGCTGGGATCACCGGTCAGAGCTAGCCAGTCCACCACCTGGCCGGGTTCCACTCCGAGGATTTCTTTCACCTTGACTGCGTCGCAGATTGTTTCGCCGTTCGAAGCGGAGCGGGCCGGTTTCAGGACCTTTACATTGTCATCAACAAGCTGAAAAAGGTCTTCGTCACCGGAAGCGATCAGGACCTCTTCGCCCTGCTCGGAAGCCCGGCGCGCGAGGGTACCGATCAGGTCATCCGCCTCGAATCCCGCCTTCTCAACCAGAGGCAGACCGAGCGCCTTGCAGAAGCGATGCACATAAGGAAGCTGAACACCCAGTTCTTCCGGAAACGGAGGCCGGTTGGCCTTGTACTCCTCAAAGAGCCGGTCGCGAAAAGTGGGCTCCGCCATGTCAAAAGCCACCGCAACCTTGTCCGGCTTGTAATCTTTTAGGAGCTTCCGTATCGTCCGCAGAAAGATATAGATGGCTTTGGTGGGCATCCCGCTCGGCGAAGTCAGAGTGGTTTGCATCGGAGCATAAAACGCCCGGAAAATCAGCGACATCGCATCAATCAGGATCACTCTTCCAGGTTTTGCCGTCTCGGCCACGCGCTTGCCCTCCTCGAATAACAGGTATTGTAGCTTACAGGCAGCCGTAACTTGGCATCAGATTTGGAGGAAATGTGAGCCGTTATGCGCCAAATTGTTGTATGTTTGCCACACTTACAGAATGGTCTATTCTGGTTTGATCTAGCAACGACTTTAAAATGAAAGACTTATAAATATATTTAACGTGGCATCTTTCTTGCTAGTATGCTTAGGTCTGCGGGAGGTTTGTTGAGCTACCAGAATACGATTGCGCGCGCAGTAACAATAGAAGGGATTGGGTTGCACACGGGTGTTCCGGTGCACGTGCGGCTGTCGCCAGCCCCAAGCGGAACGGGTATTATCTTCAGGCGAGTTGACCTGGACGGTTTCACTATCAAAGCGGCAGCAAAGAATGTGGCAAGGGTCAGTTATGCCACCAGTCTGATGCGGAAGGGCGTGCTCATCTCAACCACGGAGCATCTGCTTTCCGCCCTTGCAGCTTCAAGGATAGACAACGTCTTTATTGAAATTGATAACCTTGAAGTGCCCATCATGGATGGCAGCGCGATCCCCTTCCTGCGATTGATTCAGGAAGCCGGTGTGAAACAGCAGCGCGCCTGGCAGCCATGGGCGAAAATTGTTAAGCCGGTCGAAGTTGTGGATGGCCAGAAGCGCATCGCAATTTATCCTTCTGAGGAGTTCAAAGTCACCTATCGGATATCTTTTGATCACCCTATGATTGGCGAGCAGGAACGTTCCTTCTCCATGAACCAGCCCGGCTATGAGCGCGGCATCGCCCCGGCCAGAACGTTCGGCTTTTTCGATGAGGTTGAAATGCTTCGCCGGAGCGGCCTGGTGCGCGGAGGCTCGCTGGAAAACGCCATCGTCCTCACCAAAACAGGTGTGATGAATCCCGAAGGTCTGCGCTTCCCCGACGAATTCTGCCGGCACAAGATCCTGGACGTGATCGGAGATCTGGTCATGTTCGGGCGTCCCCTGATCGGACACGTTGTGGCAGACCGCGCTGGCCACGCCATGCACATTGCGCTGGTCAACCGGCTACTGCGCGACAAGAGCGCCTGGAAGCTGATACGAGCACCACAGACTCTCCCCGGAACGCCACGCGCTGAGGCCCCTGCCGCAGCCGCCAGCGCTGCGTCTTAGCACGTTATTTATCCGGGATTGTGAGGCTAGTCGCCCGCCTGTCCTTTTGATATACTTCCCTCGAAGGGAAAGCAGTAGATTGCGAGAGTTCCCATGGCTACAGTAGACACTGACAAAGAATTCAGCGTTTTCGATTCAATGGCTGCACGATTCGACGTAGCGGCTCAGAAATTAGGACTTGATGAAGGAATCCTCAGGTATCTTCGCACTCCTAACCGCGAGATCATTGTCCACATCCCCGTCACCATGGACAATGGGCGGCTGGAAGTGTTTGTTGGATACCGTGTTCAGCACAGCATTGCGCGCGGTCCGTGCAAAGGCGGGGTCCGTTACTCACCAGAGGTGACGCTCGACGAGATCCGCGGCTTGGCAGCCGAGATGACCTGGAAATGCGCTGTAGTCAATATTCCGTTCGGCGGCGCCAAGGGAGGTATCGTCTGCGATCCGGAACACCTCAGCCAGAGCGAGCTTGAGAGAATCACCCGCCGCTACACGGCCGAGATTCTGGATTATATCGGCCCTGAGCGCGATGTTCCTGCCCCGGACATGAATACCAATGAGCAGACCATGGCGTGGATCATGGATACCTATTCCATGCACCTGCGCCACACTGTTACCGCTTGCGTTACGGGCAAGCCCTTCGGCCTGGGTGGGTCACGCGGCAGGCCCGCCGCCACAGGACGCGGCTGCATGATCGTTACCGACCAGGCGCTCAAACGCTTCGGACGGGAGCGCGAACAGACGCGGGTTATCGTTCAAGGCTTCGGAAACGTCGGCTCGCAGGCCTCACGGCTGATGCACGAAGCCGGCTACAGGATCATCGGCGTTGCCGACATCCACAGCGGAATCTACAACTCCAACGGCCTGGACATCCCTCAACTGCTGGAATACTCAAAGGAAAACAGAACCATTGAGGGCTTTCCGGAATCTGAGCCGATCGGCAGGCAGGAGATCCTGGAACAGGATTGCGACGTTCTGTTGCCGGCTGCCACCGAGAACGTAATTACCAGCAAGAACGCTGGGCACATCCGGGCCCGCATTCTGGTCGAAGGAGCCAACAGCCCCACCACACCTCCCGCCGACGACATCCTGTTCGATCGCGGCGTCTTTGTCGTGCCCGATATTCTGGCCAACGCCGGCGGCGTCACCGTTTCTTATTTTGAATGGGTGCAGGACCGGCAGGGTTACTTCTGGCCCGAAGGGATGGTCAACGAACGGCTGAAACACATCCAGGTTGCGGCGTTCAACGACGTGGTTCATTTCGGCGAAAAGCACAACGTCAACAACCGCATCGCCGCCTACATGCTAGCCATCGACCGAGTTGCCACCACGCTGAAGTTGCGCGGCATCTACGCCTGACTTCAAGGTGCGGAATCAATTCAAGCAGGAAAATCGCCCGGCGAGCAATAGTGATGGCTGCGCCGGGCGTTTCCTCAATTACTTGTTGTCAGGACACATGAATTTGAAGGCATATACCGCAAGCGCTCCGCCCAGAAAATTGGCCACGAAATAGACCCAGATCTTAGCCCACGCAGCCATCCCCCTAACAGAAATTCCAACCGCCACGGCGGGATTGAAAGCGGCGCTGGCGATGCTCCCCAGGGCAAAGGCCCCGGCAAGGATCGTAAAACCAATCGCCAGGCCATAAAATGAATTGCCTGCCGTACCCTTGGCAGTCGCCGTGTTCAGGACCACCAGGACCGGCGCAAAGGTGAACAGGAATTCCGCAAGCAGTCCCGGCCCCATCGGCAAACTCCTGGGAGAGGCAGTTGCCGAGCCTTCCAGGTACTTCACAGCCATGGCAGCAGGAACCGCACCAACCGTTTGGGCGACCATGTACGGCACGACATCCTTCGTATCTCACCGGCCTTGCAGCCATACTCCTAGGGTGACGGCAGGATTGTAATGCCCGCCTGAAATATGACCGCCGGCAAAGATCATTACCATCAGGATCGATCCGATCGCCAGCGGTGGAATCACTCCACTTCCTCCCACGATAACTGTCATCCCGATAGTCAGCACCAAAAAGAAGGTCCCAATAAGCTCCATGGTGTACTTGTTCATAACGAGCCTGCTTCGCAGGTTACAATCAGGTTTCTTTCATCGCAGTCAGTCGCACCGTGACACCTGCCTTTCGGCAGGTTGTCATTTTCCGGGTCTGGACACCTCCTGTTTCCGCTCCTTGCTGAAATTCAACTTGCCAATACCGGTCAGTGCTTCAAGACCTTCCTGATGCTCTGGCCAACGCTGCCCGGCCAGCCTCAGTCAGGACATGGGTCTCATCTTTGGCTTCCACCAACCCCGCCTCAACCAGTTCCCGGACAGCACTGCGGACGCGGTAGAGAGCAAGCCCGGTCTTCTGCGCAAGTTCGCTGAGCGTTGCGCCATCCGAGAGGGCAGCGAGCATCGTGCGTGCCATTTCGGTCATCTGACCGCTGCTATCGATACAGGGCATTGCAACTCCTTCCCGGGCGGGGACGGATTGTCCCCGCCTCACAATACGCCAATCGGAATTCGCCTACAGCGATTTCTTTGAGAAGTACCAGTCTTTGGTCTCAAAGCCTGCTCTCATGCGTTCTTCAGCGGCATCCGTGGTCGCCGGTGGAGGAACGATGACCTTCTCGCCGGGTTTCCAGTTTGCCGGAGTCGCCACGCCGTGCTTGTCGGTGGTTTGCAAAGCGTCAATCAGGCGAAGAATCTCCTGCATGTTGCGGCCGGTCGTCAAAGGATAGTAGATCATCGCGCGGAGAATGCCGTTGGGATCGATCACAAAAACACAGCGGCTTGTTTCCGTCTTGCTTTCTCCGGGCATGATCATCCCGTACAGTGTCGCCACGTTCTTATTCAGATCTGCAATCACGGGGAAAGGAATCTTCACGCCAAACTTCTCCTCAATGTTCCGAACCCACGCGATGTGCGAATAGGTACTATCGATGCTCAATCCGCACAGTTCGACGTTACGTTTCTTCAGTTCCGGCGCCAGTTCAGCAAACGCAACGAATTCCGTTGTGCACACAGGTGTGAAATCCGCTGGGTGCGAGAAAAGAATCAACCAACTGCCCTTGAAGTCTTCCAGGCGCAGCATCCCATGCGTTGTCGGGGCTTCAAAAGCCGGTGCAGGCTGCCCCAAGCGAGGAAAGCCGGGAGCGACCATTTCCTGAGTTGTCGTGTCCATTTTTTGATCCTCCTGAAGGTTAACGGTGAATTGATGGTGTCTATGAAGCTATAGCAACGGCGGGGTCTTATATCGCAGAAAAAAAGAGCGCTCTTTACCCGCCGGGCCAGGATAAAGGCATGATATCCCTCATATGAAATTTTACCCGGAATTTCCCCTAAAAGCGGCAGGATCCTTAGTAAAATTCAGTGGTGCGGGAAGTTGCAAAAGTGTCAATGCGGGGGCGCCAATTTGCCCTCAGCCGCCAGAACATTCTAAAGATTGAGACAGGTGAGGGTCTTCCCACCTCGCCTCGATCCGCAGCCAACGAAGGCTAGTAACCTGTTCGCGCTAGCCTGTCGTATTCCCGCTCAGAATCAGCAGGCAGCAGGACCCAGAGCGTGTAGATTCCGAGCGCAGTCCCAAAAGGGAATCGGATTAAGCCGATTGCACCCAGAAACATAGTCAGCATGCGAGCCCACGGGCGATAATTCAGCAAACCCCATCCAGCCAGCAGTCCAAGCACAGCGCTTACGAGGAAGAGCGACCCGATCACACCCGCAAGTGGCCATATGAAGGCGCGAAATGGGAAGCCAAAATGGAAGAATGGCATAAAGTGCATCGCCATACGGCTGCCGAGGAAAATCCAAAGTCCGGGAATCAGGCCAAAGATGGAAACTACCAGCCAGAGAATGGCAAGAATCCGAATGTGTTTTTCCACCCTGCTCTGCGCGTACGACACCGGCGCAGGTCTCGTTTCAACCGGAGGCTCATGGACTGGCGGAGGCGCTGCTGTCACAAGTTGCTGGCCGCATTTACTGCAGAAATTCTGACCGGGCGTAAGGCTTGCCCCACAATTGTTACAAAACATTTGGCTACCCTCTTTCTCTTCCCTTTTTATAATCACATACGCACAAACTTGCAAAAATGTTCCCTTCACTTGCGGATAGCCTCCGGCGCAAGGGTCGCATGGAGTACAATCAGACACTTGGTTTCGAGAAATGTTACAAGACCCCAAGTCCGAATATGGCGCGCGGCTGGAAGCGCTGCAGCAATCACAGTCACACCTTGACCGACGGCACAAAATGCTTGGCGGCGTGAATCTGGCGATCGCCCTGGTAGGCGTCGTTGTCCTGGGGTGGACTATGGACTTGCGCTCCGTCTCTATTCTGTGGGTGCTGGTCCCGGGAGCGGCTCTTGCCATTTCTGCAACTATTCACGCCCGTGTGCTCCGGGCGCGAAGAAAGGGAGACCGTGCCATCGCTTTTTACCGCCGCAGCCTGGCCAGGCTCGAAGATCGCTGGATGGGCATGGGCGAAACCGGCGAGCACTTCCTTGACCCGGCACACCCCTATTCACGTGACCTCGATCTGTTCGGCAAAGGATCGTTGTTTGAACTTCTCTGTACAGCCCGGACCGGGGCCGGCGAAAAAGTGCTAGCCCAGTGGCTGCTTTCTCCCGCCACGGTTGAGGAAATCCATGCCCGGCACGCCGCCGTCTCTGATCTGAGGCCAAGGCTGGAACTTCGCGAGGACCTGGCCGCTCTGGGAGAAGACGTCCGATCCAAAGTGCATCCTGATGTGCTGGCCTCCTGGGCTGAAGCCGCCCCAGTGCTGAAATCCACTCTTGCGCGCATAGTGGGATTTGCGCTGGCCGGTGTATGGCTGTTCAGCATCGTGGCATGGTTTGGCTGGGGCTGGTGGGAACTGGCGATTGCGTCCAGCGCGCTCAACTTGTTTTTCAATTCCCGGTTCAGCGAACGGGTTCAGGAAATCGTTCCGGACCTGGGAGTGCTGGCCAGTCCAGAGGGCCGAAAGCTTCCATCCACGGAGGACGTGGCGCGAGACCTTGCCGTGCTTGCCGTCGTTCTGGAAAGGCTTGAGCCGGAACGATTTTCAGCCCCTAAACTCGTCGACCTGCAGGCGGCCCTGAAGGTGGGAGGATTGCTTCCGTCGCGTGCCATCGCCAAGCTGGGCCGGCTGGTCGATTACATGGAATCCCGCCGAAATCCTGTAGTCGGAGTTCTCGATCCTCTAATCTTCTGGAGCCTTCAGATCGCTTTTGCCATCGACGCCTGGCGCACGAGATACGGGCCGTCGATCCGCGGCTGGCTTGCTGCGGTGGGCGAGATGGAGGCGCTTTGCGCACTGGCAGCATACTCTTACGAGCACCCGGCCGACACACTTCCGGAGTTTGTTCCGCAGGAGCAGGGGCTGTTTGAAGCCAAGGACTTTGCACACCCTCTGCTGCCCGAAGCAAAGGCCATCCGCAATGACCTGACCCTCGGCGGCGACTTGCGGCTGATCATAATCAGTGGACCCAACATGGCGGGCAAGAGTACCCTGATCCGGGCGGTGGGAATCAATGCCGTGCTGGCCCAGTCCGGAGCCCCGGTGCGCGCCAAACGCCTCATCATGTCGCCGCTCGCAGTGGCGGCTTCCATTTGTGTTCTCGACTCACTCCAGGGCGGCATTTCCCGCTTCTACGCCGAGATCACGCGGCTGAAGCTGATCACTGAGTTGACCAGGGGGGCGCTGCCGGTGCTGTTCCTGCTCGATGAATTGCTGAACGGCACCAATTCGCATGATCGCCGGATCGGCGCCGAGGGGCTGGTGAAGAGCCTTGTGGAGCACGGAGGGATCGGCCTCGTTACTACGCATGATCTGGCGCTGGCCCGGATGGTTGACCAGTTGGGCCCGCGGGCAGTAAATTTTCACTTTGAAGATCATCTGGAAGACGGCCAACTCCATTTTGATTACAAGCTGACTCCAGGTGTCGTGCAGACCAGTAACGCGCTCAAACTTATGCGGTCCATAGGACTTGAAGTTTAACGGAAGTGCCTTACGGCAGTCTCCCAAGGCAGATTCTTTTTCCCCGGGTGGTGCAACGTGCACAAGGCATTCATCGCCTTCTTAATTCTCCTTCAAGTTTCCGCGGTACTTTCAGCTCAACAGGAGAGGCGCCCACGCGCGCGCGATCTGGGCATCGTGGTGGGCATTCTGCCGCCTGGCCCGCTTGACGCCATCACAGATGTTGCCGGTGTTGAGGTGGGCCAAACCACCATCATTCGAGGCACGAACATCCGGACCGGGGTCACCGCCATCCTTCCCCATGCCGGCAATATGTTTCAGGACAAGGTCCCCGGCGCCGTGTTTGTGGGCAACGCCTTCGGAAAACTCATTGGCTCGACACAGGTGGAAGAACTCGGCGACATCGAAACACCCATTCTGCTGACCTCCACGCTCAGCACCGGGCGCGTGGCGGATGACGTGGTCACCTACATGCTGTCGCTTCCCGGCAATCAGGATGTGAAATCCATCAATCCCGTCGTCGGTGAAACCAACGACGGCCATCTCAATGACATCCGGGCGCGCGCCATCACGCCGGACGACGTCTTCAACGCCATTCGCAACGCCAGAGGCGGACCGGTAGAGGAAGGCGACGTGGGCGCGGGAACGGGCACCATGGCTTTCGGGTTCAAGGGAGGTATTGGAACGGCCTCGCGCCGCCTGCCCGCATCGCTTGGTGGCTACACTGTGGGCGTGCTGGTGCAGAGCAATTTCGGCGGAATCCTCCGCATCCTGGGCGCTCCCGTCGGCCGCGAGCTCGGTCAGTACTATCTGAAAGACAAGCTGGAGCCGGACACGCAATCATCGCTGGGCATCAGAGACACGGCAGATGGCTCCATTATGATGGTAGTGGCCACCGACGCTCCACTCGGCACGCGTAATCTTCGGCGCCTCGCAGCCCGCACCATGATGGGGCTGGCGCGCACGGGAGCGGCCTGCTCAAACGGCAGCGGCGATTACGCCATAGCGTTCTCAGCAGCGCGCGAGGTTCGCATTCGACCCACCACGGGTCTCACGCGGCAGATCACCGTGCTCACCAACGAAGCTATGTCGCCCCTGTTTCTCGCCACCATTGAGGCCACAGAAGAGGCCATCTACAATTCCCTGTTCAAAGCCACCACCATGACCGGCAACGGGGTCACCGTCAAAGCACTTCCCATTCCTGCCACGCTTCGAATACTTCGCAAATACGACGTGATTCCCAGGACTCCTGCTCCGCAGTAAGGCGACAGTTTCCTGAAACGTTGCAGGAAGGTCACGCATCGAAACTCATTTAACAGAAATTATTCGCTGAAGCAGTCGAGGAGAAGAAGAATGTCGAACCTGTTTGACTCGCTCACAATTCGCAGCCTAACGCTTCGCAACCGAATCGCGGTTTCGCCCATGTGCCAGTATTCCAGCACCGACGGCTACGCAACGGACTGGCATCTCGTGCACCTGGGCAGCCGCGCGGCGGGCGGAGCCGCGCTCGTGATGACAGAGGCCACCGCCGTGCTTCCTGAAGGACGAATCAGCCCGCAGGACCTTGGCATCTGGGACGACGGCCACATTGAGATGCTCTCGCGCATCGTGGGCTTTATTCATCAACAGGGCGCGCTTGCCGGCATCCAGTTGGCGCACGCCGGCCGCAAAGCCAGCACCTACGCGCCGTGGTGGGGCGAGGGCGCCGTACCGGAAAGCGCAGGCGGATGGCAGGTTGCAGGCCCGAGCAGCATTCCCTTCAGTGAAAATTATCCCAAGCCGCAGCCTCTAACACTGGAGGGCATTCAAGCCGTGACGGAAGCCTTTGCGCGGGCCGCCCGCCGCGCCGCCCGCGCTGGCTTTGACATCGTCGAAATTCACGGCGCGCACGGATATCTGATCCACGAATTTCTCTCGCCGTTCAGCAACCACCGGCAGGACGAATATGGAGGCTCGTTCGAGAACCGCACGCGCCTGGCGCTCGACGTGATAAAGGCCGTCCGCAATGCCTGGCCTGAAAATCTGCCGCTCTTCCTTCGCATCTCCGCGACCGATTGGGAAGCGGGCGGTTGGGACCCTGCGCAATCCGTTGAGCTTGCCCGGCAAGTCAAAACTCTGGGCGTTGACCTGGTGGATTGCTCCTCCGGCGGCAATCTGTTGCACGCGCAGATCCCCGCAGGCCCCGGTTTCCAGACGCCCTTCGCCGAACGCCTCCGTCGCGAAGCGGGCATTCTGACGGGCGCCGTCGGATTTATCACCGGTCCCGAGCAGGCCGATCACATCATCCGCAGCGGCCAGGCGGACATGGTGCTTCTAGCTCGGGAGATGCTCCGCGATCCCTACTGGCCACTGCGGGCCGCGCGCCAATTGGGATACCCGACAACCTGGCCTGTCCAGTATCTGCGGGCCGCTCCTGCAGGGTCAAAAGGCCGGTGACATGGTCATCCCCACCTGGGGGCACAGGCTCCCTGTCAATGCTGGCCCTTGACCGCAAAGGGGAACCTCTTAAATCCGCGCTTGACATTTGTGGGCTAGCATGGTAGTCTTTTGAACGCCGGCTGAAGGTTTGCCCGGACAATTGCGGCAGGATTAAACAGTCTGATCAGACGCTTAATTATGCTGTAAGTTGCTGAAAACGTTGGAAAATGTTTTTGGAACTAAAATTGTGGGACAAAGAAACACGTTTTTTGAAAAACGAACCCGAGAAGTTGTTGAAAACAATAGGTCGGGGCTGAAAGACGAACCCGAACGAAGCCAAAATCGAAGCCGGGAAGTTGTTGAAAACACGCAACTGTGGAAAAAGCGAACCCAAAACGAACCCGGCCATGTTGTCGAAAATAATAGATGACTAAAAAGCGAACCACCCGCGCTAAGAGTTAATTCCGGGCCAATCGCGGATGCCTCTCCGCCCCTCCCCAAGACAAGGCCCCGGCGGGAATTTCCACAGCGAAGAATTGGGATCTTCCCTGCCCATCTGGTGGCAGCACAAGTAAGACATTCGGCTTTCTGAGATTTGCCAACGTGTTACAATTTCAGCGCATGACGGGAAACGGCGCCAATTCGATCCGGATCATGGGTATTGATCCGGGCCTCAACATCACCGGCTACGGCATTATCGAGCGCCGACGCCAGGGGACGGCACTAGTTGAGGCCGGAGTGATTCGCCTGCCGCGCGCCGAGGGCAACAATCTGCCGTTGCGCCTTGAAACGCTTTTTAAGGGCATCCAGGAGGTGGTTGAAGAGTTCCGCCCGGAGGTCGTCTGCCTGGAAGAAGTTTACAGCCATGCTGATTATCCCCAGACCGCCGTCCTGATGGGGCATGCCCGCGGGGTAATCTGCCTTGCGGCGCGACTGGCTCGCGTTCCGGTGTTTCCCATGTCGGCCAAGCGGATCAAGCAATCGGTCACGGGCAATGGAAACGCCTCAAAACTCCAGGTGCAGCGGGCCGTGCAGCAGCACTTCTCACTGGGCGCGCCGCCGCGTCCGCCGGACGTGGCCGATGCGCTTGCCGTGGCGTTATGCTATCTGAATACGCTCCGGATCCCGACCAACGGCATTCGGCTTAACGGCGGCAGGTTGCGATAACATTTGTTCCTGTGGCGGGGGGGATTCCGGAAACAGTGAAGTTCATTAAAGGAGCAAGCCACTGATATCAGAAGTCACAGGCGAAGTTCTTTATGACCGCATCGCGCACAATTCCCTGCTGGTGCGCGTCAACTCGCTCTGCTACGAGATCTTCGTGCCGTCGGGGATCGCGGCCCGTCTGCGCCAGGCCCCGGAGCACGAGCGGCAAAATCCCCTGACGCTTTATACAATTTATTACATTGACGGCGGGATGGCCGGCGGGCACCTGACGCCGAAGTTGGTCGGTTTTCTTGATCCGCTGGATCGCGAGTTTTTCGAGACTTTCACCACCGTGCCGGGCATCGGATTTATGCGGGCGCTGAAGTGCCTGATCCGGCCACTGAATGAGATTGCGCTGGCTATCGAGCGGGGTGACACCGCCTTGCTGAAAAAACTGCCCTATATCGGCGCCAAGACGGCCGAACGGATCGTGACCGACCTTCGCGGCAAGATGGCCAAGTTCGCACTGGCACACAGCGACCAACCGCTTTCCGTCGAGACCGAAACGATGTCCGATCTGAAGATAGAAGCCATCCAGGTGCTCGAGCAGTTGGAGTATTCACACTCCGAGGCCCAGCGGATGGCCAATGATATCCTCGCGCGGTACAAGAACCTGAAGTCAATCGACGAATTCCTGCGCAAAGTGTTCGAACAGCGACAGGAAGCAACAAATAGTTGAAAGCAGCGGCAGGATCAGTAAGACTCATAAAATATGTCCAGAGTTCGATTAGTATCGCCGGACCTGATCTCACAAGACGAAGAAGTATTCAACCAGACCCTGCGCCCACCCTCGCTTGAGCAATACGTGGGGCAGCGCAAGATTGTTGAAAAGCTTTCCATCGCTCTCCAGGCGGCCCGCCAGCGGTCGGAATCCGCAGAGCATACGCTGCTGTTTGGCCCTCCGGGGCTGGGCAAGACAACGCTGGCGCATATTATCGCCAATGCCATGGGCGCAAAGATTGTTACGACCTCCGGCCCGGCGCTTGAACGCACTGGCGACCTGATGGGAATCCTGACCAACCTGGGAGAAGGCGACATTCTCTTTATCGATGAGATTCATCGCCTCCCGGCAAACATCGAAGAGTTTCTCTACCCCGCGATGGAAGATTTCAAAGTGGACTTCGTCGTGGATAAGGGAATGTTCGCAAAGACCATCAACGTGCCGCTCAAGAGGTTTACCCTGGTGGGCGCAACCACCCGCGCCGGAAGCCTGTCATCGCCCTTGCGAAACCGCTTCGGCCTCTTTTTCCACCTGGAGTTTTATCCCGTTGAAGATCTCCAGCAGATCATCCTGCGCTCGGCACAGATCCTGGGGGTAACGATCGATGACACTGGCGCTGCAGAGATTGCGCGGCGGTCGCGTGGCACACCGCGGATTGCCAACCGGCTGCTTCGGCGAGTGAGGGACTACGCCGACGTCAAAGCGGACGGTCAGATCACCCCCGAATTAGCCCGACAGGCGTTGCAACTGGAAGGCGTGGACGAGCTGGGCCTGGATGAGCTGGACCGGAACTTCCTCTCTACGATTATCCGGCTTTACAAGGGAGGACCGGTGGGCGTGGAGGCCATGGCCGCGACTCTGAATGAAGAAGTGGATACGCTGGTGGATATGGTCGAACCTTACCTGCTCCAACTCGGTTTTGTCAGCCGCACCCGAAGCGGTCGCATGGCCAACGAACCCGCGTATCAGCACCTGAAAATGTCCATGCCGGGGAGATCGCCGGGGCTGTTTGAAAATTAGGACGGGGCAATTTCGCGGGTTGCAATTGAGTTCATGAAACGAGTTTTTCTTTCACTGGGATCCAATCTTGGCGACCGGGCTGGAAACATCCAGAAGGCGCTCGATAAGCTCGTTGAGGCCGGGCTGGAAGTTCGCCGTGTTTCCTCGTTCTATAGGACGGAGCCGGTGGAATTCCGGCAGCAGCCGTGGTTTGTGAACTGCGTGGCGGAGGTCGGAACAGACCTGCCGCCGATGCAACTGTTGAAAGCCCTTCAGAAAGTGGAATTGAGCCTCGGCCGCCGGCACGTTATCAGTAAGGGACCGCGCACAATCGATATCGACATCCTGCTCTACGAGAATGTTGTGGTCCAATCCGCAGCGCTGAATATCCCGCATGAGAGCATGGCTGATCGCAGGTTTGTCCTTGTGCCGCTGTGCGAACTGGCTGCCGGCCTCCGGAGCCCAGTCACCGATCAAACCATGGCAGAAATGCTGAAGGAAACAGCGGACGCAAGCCGGGTGATTCACATGAAGGCAGATGGCGCCGGCGGGAAACCGGACATTGTCCGGTCAGCAAGCGAACTCACTTCCGGCTTACAGTAAGGCGGACATTCTATCGAGAAAGGACCCTGGACTTTGGCCGAACTGCACCGGCAGTGCGGAACTTTTGATCGAGGGATTGAGCGTGGTTAAATCACCTGCATACGAAAGGCCCCACTTTATCGCCGTGGAAGGCCCGATCCGCGTGGGGAAAACCACCCTGGCGGACATCCTGGCAAACCGCCTGAAGGCCGATCGCCTTCGCGACGTGGACGACAATCCTTTTCTGCAAGGATTTTATAATGACAAGCCCGGTGCTGCCCTCGCCAGCCAGATGTACTTTCTGGTCGAGCGCTTCCGGCAGTTTCGTGCGCTGGACGTATCAGCCTCTGCGAATCGTATGGTGGTCAGCGACTACATCTTTGAAAAAGACAAGATCTTTGCGTATCTGAACCTGAGCGACGTGGAACTGCAGCTTTATGAAAAGTATTACCAGATTTTCGCCGATCAGGTGCCTACCCCCGATCTGGTGATATACTTACAAGCGAAACCGGAGATGCTGAAGAGGCGGATCGAGAAGAAGAACGTTCCTTTTGAGAGCCGGATTTCAGAGGAATATCTGCAAGCTGTTGTGAATGCCTATGAACACTTCTTCTTCCGCTATCGGTCGAGCAACCTGCTGGTGATTGAAACGTCTGAGATCGACTTTGTCGACCGGAACGAAGATTTGAAGCAGTTGCTCCATCGCCTGACGCAGCCGGTTCGGGGTACCCAGTATTTTTTGCCGCTTGGATCCGCTTCCGCGGACTGAGACGGTCGCCAACCGTGTCAAAGGCCGGAAGTTGTTTGCCGAAGCTGTCGGCGTAGGATGTGAATTCAGAAAGTTCCGAGCCTATCTGTCCAGGCGAGCAGAACCCGGATGCGGGTTCCCTGGCGGCGTCTTGATGCGATGCCAGGTAAGATCGAACTGTGATAGAGAGGATTTTTATTTCTGGTCCTGGCGTGCATCCGTTAGGGTTCGCACGCCATAACTATTGATAAGGAGGTACTGCCATGGACCCGAAACCAGTGGCCGTGAGCAAAATTACAGTCCCTCAAATACTTGAACGAAAGCTCCGTGGTGAGAAAATTACCGCCCTCACAGCCTATGATTATCCTACGGCGCGATTGGTGGATGAAGCGGGAATTGACATCCTTCTCGTCGGCGACTCTCTCGCCCAGGTCGTCCTCGGTTACGACTCCACGGTTCCGGTTACGGCCGGCGAAATGCTCCACCACTTGCGAGCGGCGCGCCGGGGCGTCCACCGTGCGTTGGTTGTCGCGGACCTGCCTTTCGGCTCCTATCACCTGGGCGAACGGGAAGCGTTGAAGACAAGCTTGCGCTTCATCAAGGAGGGTGGCGCCGATGCCATCAAGATTGAAGGCGGCAGGAAGCGCGCTCGCATGGTCCGTCGGATGGTTAACGCGGAGATTCCCGTTATGGGCCATATTGGGCTGACACCGCAATCGATCCACCGGATGGGCGGATACACAGTTCAGGGCAGAACCCTGGAGTCCGCAAGCGAGTTGCTGGCTGACGCCCAGGCACTGGAAGATGCCGGCGTTTTCGCGCTGGTGCTGGAGGCCATCCCTCGGGAATTGGCAGCGATGATCACCCGACGGTTGCGCATTCCCACTATCGGCATTGGGGCCGGTCCGGATTGTGACGGACAGATCCTGGTGTTCCACGATCTTGCCGGTCTTACATTTGAGCACTCAGCAAAATTCGTGCGGCACTACGCGAACCTTAGCCGTGACCTGCACGAAGCGCTTGTTCAATTCAGGGATGATGTTGTGGAAGGGCGCTATCCGACCGACGAAGAGTCCTATCACTTTCCGGCGGCGGGCCTTGAGCAGTTTGAAAAGGAGTTCTCCGGCCGACCCATGCCAGGATAAGGACATCTTCCCTGCTGTGAAGGGGAGATGGCCCCGCTGGAAGATATACAAATACGCGCCTCTTGACGAACTGAATTGCCCTTTGTGAGCACCTTCTTTACTTAGCTTATGCGCCTGATCACTTCAGTCAGCGAAATGAAGGCCCTGACCAGGGAGGCTCGTTCCCATGGCAAATCCATAGGTCTGGTTCCCACAATGGGCGCGCTGCACAAAGGCCACCTGAGCCTGATTCGCCAGGCCAAGCAACAATGCGATGTGATCGTTGCCTCGGTGTTTGTGAATCCGACCCAGTTTGGACCTGGAGAGGACTACGAGCGCTACCCGCGCAACATCGACAAAGATTTTAATCTGCTCAGCTCCTACAACATCGACGCCGTCTTTGCTCCCTCGGCTGAGGAGATGTACCCCGAGGGATTCCAGACCTTCGTGGAACCAGGCCCACTTGGAAAAATTTACGAAGGGGCCTCGCGCCCCGGACATTTTCGCGGCGTCGCTACGATCGTGGTCAAACTCTTCAACATTGTGCAGCCGGATATGGCGTATTTCGGCCAGAAGGACTTCCAGCAGACGGTCGTAATTCGCCGTCTTGTTGAAGATCTGAACATGAGCGTTCGGCTCGTCCTCTGCACCATCGTGAGGGATGAGGACGGTCTGGCAATCAGCTCGCGCAATGCCTATCTTAAACCTGCGCAGCGAAAGTCAGCCCTCTCACTATCCCGGAGCCTCCGCAGGGCCGTGGAGTTGGCACATTCCGGACAGGCCGACGCACGGAAAATCCTGGACGAAATGCGTCGCGTGTTGCGGACGGAATCCCGAGTGAAGATCGATTACCTGGCGATTGTTGATCCGGTATCGCTTGAGAAGGCTTCGCAAGTAACCGCTGGCATGATTGCACTTGTCGCAGCGAGGGTTGACCGGGTCAGATTGATTGACAACGCAATCCTCGGCCCGGCCGGGAAGTCCCCCGAAGAACTCCTCCAGATGGCCCTAAGCGCACCGGCAGTCACAACAACAGAGGCTCGAATTCCGGGGATTGCCGCAGAGGCTGTGGTTCATAAGATCGAAAGTTGTCGCGACTGCGCCGCGATTTCGACCATCCTTCTTCCGCCGCGCGAATTCATGGGCGCATACATCAAACGCGATTATCCGGACCTGAACTCTGTCCAGACGGCAGTAATCGGCCGCAATGCCACAGCGAGGCCCGACAATTCGTTTTACCGCACCAGCGGGCGCCCCAATCGGTTTGTTACTGCCCTCTACGAACTGGTTGGCGTGGCAGACTTCGAGGAATTCAGGAAACGATTCATCCTGACCGACATTATCCGATGCCACACGTCAGCACCAAAGGTTCCGGACAAGGCCATGCACAACTGCTTGAGGCATCTGCGCAACGAACTCAGCCTGTTTCCGAACCTGGAAACACTCGCCGTGCTGGGAGAAGATGCTTACCTTGGGGTCCAGCGCTTTCTTCTGGAGCGGGACTTGGACTCGATCCAGCCATTTTCACAATTCGTAGAGCCCAATAGCTGGGCCGAGGAACAGGTTGAGATCTCATTCCTGAATAATCGGGCTGTCAGGATTTTCTATTGCCACCACCCGACACTGGGGTACCAGCGAAGCCCGTCCCTGGCTTCGGCACTTGTCAAATAGCGGCATGGGCCGGAGTGTCTACAGTTTCAGCGCTGCCAAAACCTGTTGGATGTGTCCATCCACTTTTACCCGTGGGAACACAGCCTTCACCTTACCCTGAGGATCGATAATGTAAGTCGACCTAACAATTCCCATGCTCTTTTTGCCGTAAAGGGTTTTCTCCTGCCATGCCCCGTAAGCTTCAAGCGTCTTGTGGTCAGCGTCGCTTGCAAGAGGAAAGTTCAGACCATGCTTATTACGAAACTTCGCCAGCTTCTCAGGCGAGTCGGCGCTCATCCCCAGGACTTTGGCACCAAGCCTATCCAGATCTCTTTTGGCGTCACGAAACTCGTGTGCCTCCCGTGTTCAACCAGGAGTGTCAGCTTTCGGGAAAAAATAAAGGATCAGGGTGCTGTCTTTGAAATCGCTCAGTTTTACCGGCTTGCCAGAATCTGACGGAAGTGAAAAACTCGGAGCCTTATCTCCAGTGTTCAGCATCTTTGAACTCCTCTTGTAGGCTAAATCTACAGAATTACCTGGGCCCGACTGCACCGGCATGGGGAGTCGCCGCCCCGCCATCGGGCTTAGCTGTTTCTGAATTGTTCGAAGCCTTCAGCAGCGCGCCGTAAGCCAGTTGGAACTGCTGATTGCCAGGATCAAGTTTCTGCGCTTGACGGAATTGATCGAGCGCCATTTTCCGGTCGCCCGCTGCCTTATACGTCAGCCCGAGGTTGAAATGAGCAACGGGATCGTTTGGCCTAATGCGCAAGACTTGTCCGTACTCCGAAACCGCACCTTTCCAGTTGCCCTTCTGGTAGTAAGCAGCAGCCAGGTTGTTGTGGGCCGTGATGTAATTAGGACTCAACTGGATGGCGCGCTGATATTGCTTGATGGCATCATCCATGTTCCCCTCCTGCTGAAGCGCCAGGCCAAGATTATTGCAGGCTGCGGCATACTTGGGATTCAGTTGCAATGCTTTCTGATATTGCTCAACTGCAGCCTGAAGATTTCCCGTCTGCCGCAAGGCATTGCCCAGATTGTTGTAAGGTTGTGCCCAGTCCGGTTTCAGCGCAATGGTGTTGCGATATGCATTCATCGCCCCGTTCAGATCGCCCGACATCGCCAGCGCGTTCCCCAGATTGTCATGCACTATGGCCCAGCCAGGCTCCAGTCGAGTGCCGGTGCGGAATTCAGAAATAGCCGGACCCAGCTTCCCCTGCTGAGCATAAGTCAGCCCAAGATCGTTGTGGGCGCCGGCATTATCTGGATCGATTTCAATCGCCTTCTGAAATTCCTTCGCGGCTCCGTCAAGGTTCCCTTCGCTGCGGAGCAGCGTACCAAGGTTGTAGCGCACATCGGCATTCCTTGGGTCCAAACGGATGGCCCGAAGGTACTCCAACATGGCAAGGTTTGACTTTTGGAGCTGGCTATACGCACTGCCCAGAGCATTGTGGGCCTCCGGCCAGTTCGGCTCAAGTTCAACTGCTTTCTTGTAAAAAACGATAGCGTCGTTCAGACGCCCCTTGGTTTCGAGCTTCTGGCCCTCAGCAAACTGTTCCCGAGCTGCCGCGTTCCACTGCGTACCGGCAGGCTTTTTTGCAGCCGCTTTTCGTTTCGTGCTCGCCGGCGCGGATCGACGAAGTCTTGCGAGACTCTTTTGGGCAACACGGTCACTCGACGATGCCTGCCGTGCGCCAGCACGAGCAGAACCAAAGCCAGCGATGACCAATATTCCCACCGCCAGCAGGAACATTTGAAATGATTTCGATCGCATGAAACGCCTGCTCCACTCGGTCTGCGACAACAGCGAGTCCTCTCTCTTTATCAGGACGAAATCACCCAACGGTTACGCCAGTTCTCTTTTTAGGACTTCCTGCACTAATTGCGGTTGTGCTTGGCCCCGCGTTGCCTTCATCACCTGGCCCACAAACCATCCCATCGTAGCCGTCTTTCCCTGACGATATTGTTCTGCCTGCTTGGGATTGGCAGCTATGATTTCCCTGGCAATCACCGCCAGCTTCTCAGGATCGGTAATTTGCTCCAGACCTTTTTCACTTACAATTTGATTCGGGGTCTTACCGGTCTTGAACATTTCCGCCAGAACATCCTTGGCCATCTTTCCGGAGATCGTATCTTTGGCTACGAGTTTGATGAGCCCTGCCAGATTTTCTGCCGTCACTGGGCTCTCCAGGATAGACTTGCCATTCTCCTGCAGCAGATAGCTCAAATCATTCAGGACCCAGTTGGCTGCCAGCTTCGGCTCGCCGCAGGCCTTCGCAGCCCGCTCAAAGAAATCCGCAGTAGCCCGTGACGCCGTCAGAAGCGCAGCATCTTGCTTCGGCAGCGCATACTCCGCCTGAAAGCGGCTTTCCTTTGCACCGGGCAGTTCCGGCAGCGAACGCAACACATGTTCTTTCCATTCTTCCGTCACAACCAGCGGCAGAAGGTCCGGCTCCGGAAAGTAGCGGTAGTCATGAGCAAATTCTTTTGACCGCATGCCGTATGTGCGCTGTTCGCGGCTGTCAAACAGCCGCGTTTCCTGCGAAATTTCTCCGCCGTTTTCAAGCACATCGATCTGCCGCTCCACCTCATACGCCAGCGCCCTTTGGAGAAACCTAAAGGAGTTCAGGTTCTTCACTTCAGTCTTGGTTCCGAAGGCTGCTGCCCCTTTCTTGCGGACGCTGACATTTGCGTCAACCCGAAGGCTTCCTTCTTCCATATTGCAGTCGGAAACCTCAAGGTAAAGCATCAGGGTCTTGAGGCGAGTGAGGTAATCATAAGCCTCTTCCGGCGAGCGCAGGTCCGGCTCGCTCACGATTTCGATAAGCGGAACGCCGGAGCGGTTGAGATCGATGTAGGTTCTTTCCGCGGAATCCGGAAATCCTTCATGGAGGGACTTGCCGGCGTCTTCCTCCATGTGCACCCTCGTGATTCCTATCCTCTTCCTGGTGTCCCCAACCTCGATATCAATCCAGCCGCCTTCGGAAAGCGGCTCGTCATACTGTGAGATCTGGTATCCCTTCGGAAGATCCGGATAGAAGTAGTTCTTCCGCGCGAATCGAGAACGAGGATTGATGCGGCAATTCAACGCCAGCGCCGCCTTGACCGCCATGGTCACAGCCTCACGGTTCAATACCGGCAGGGCGCCGGGAAGTCCCAGGCAGACCGGGCATGTATTCTGGTTCGGAGGATCGCCAAAATGAGTCGAACACGAACAGAAGATCTTGGACCTGGTAAGAAGCTGAACGTGTACTTCCAGTCCGATGACCGGTTCGTACTGCCCCAGAGTATCAGCGGATAGCGTCACCAATGTGGACATCACCACTCCGTATTGTATTCGTTGTGTTTCGAGCCCTCAAAAGGCTTTGAATAAGGCGTCTTGATGTTGTTGCAAGTCCATATTATACATTACGAGCCGCCACAACCTGTCGTATCATCGGAAGCAAGTTTCAGTTGTATGCAACGGGATGACTGGTGGTGACATCCATTGATTATAGGGCTTTGATTTTTGTGGGGACAAAGTTTGCGCGAAACCCGTCCTGAGTTCGGGAACGGTTCATTGAGTTCATTCAGGCAGGGTGCATATAATCAAGGTACGTGAGGGCGTATGGGACAAGCAAAAACCTTAGGCGACTTAAGGAGTTCAGGGTATAAGAGCCAGGGCGTGAAAGACGAGATGCGCGCCAACCTGATCCGCAAATTGCAAAAAGGCGATGAGATCTTTCCCGGCATCGTCGGATACGAGGATACTGTTATCCCGCAGATTTCAAATGCCATCCTTTCACGCCACAATTTTATTCTCCTGGGATTGCGCGGCCAGGCCAAAAGCAAAATCTTGCGGTCACTCGTCTCGCTGCTGAACAACGAAGTTCCGTTCATTGCCGGATGTGAGATCAACGACGATCCTCTGAATCCAATTTGTCGTGCTTGCCACGAATTGATAGCAAAACTCGGTGACGAAACGCCAATCGACTACTTGCCGCGCGACCAGCGATTTGTTGAAAAGCTTGCAACTCCCGACGTGACCATCGCCGACATCATCGGCGATCTTGACCCGATCAAAGCGGCGCGCGCCGGGCATGCCCTTTCAAGCGAACTGACCATTCATTACGGTCTGCTTCCGAGGGCGAACCGCGGCATATTCGCCATCAATGAACTCCCGGACTTGGCGGGCAAGATCCAGGTGGGACTCTTCAACATCATGCAAGAAGGCGACGTTCAGATTAAGGGGTATCCGGTCCGTCTGCCGTTGGATGTGGTGCTGGTGTTTACCGCCAATCCAGAGGACTATACGGCGCGCGGCAAGATCATTACTCCCCTCAAGGACAGGATTGGGTCAGAAATCCGAACGCACTATCCCAGCACTCTTGAGCACGGTATCGCCATTACCTCACAGGAAGCCTGGGACGAACGAGGCGGAGCACCCCAGTTGATGGTTCCGCATTTTATCCGAGAATTGATCGAGGCCATCGCCTTCGAAGCGAGGGAAGAGAAAAAGATCGACAAGCGCAGCGGCGTCAGCCAGCGCATGCCCATCACTTGTCTCGAAAACGTTATCTCGAACGCGGAGCGCCGTGCCCTGATCCGGGGAGAGAAGACAGCCGTTCCCCGTCCCTCAGACATATACGCCGGCCTGACTTCACTGACCGGGAAATTTGAGCTTGAGTACGAAGGCGAGCTGCGAGGCGCAGAAAATATTGCACGCGACGTCATCCGCCAGGCCAACGCACGCGTGTTCAAAAAGTATTTCGATGATGTGCCAATGACGCCCCTGATCCAATGGTTCGAACTGGGTGGAACTTTGAAATACGAACTAGACGCTTCCACCTCGGACCTTTGGGAGCAGTTCAAGAATATCCAGGGCCTATTGGAAACCACGCGAACACTGGGAATCAAGCCCAAAGACGGCCCCTCATTGCTGGTCTCAGGCGCTGAGTTCATTCTGGAAGGGCTCTATGCGCTGAAGAAGATCAGCCGTAATGAAGAACTCGGCTTTTATGTGGAACGCCGCACTGCGGAACCCATTGTCGAACCGGGCGAGGGGTTTGGCCGCCGCCATCGCACCTTGAACTAACCCTGAAGGATCAGCAAACTTTCCACCGGCATTAAGAAAGCGAAACCCGATGAAGTACATCAAATTCGGGAAGCACATTCCGGACCCCTTTGAAGATTTGAGCACCGAGGACTTGATGCAGATGCTGCAGGATTTTCTGCTCGACAGCGGCTTCTACAGCCAGTATTACGGCGTCCGCGAGATGGATCCCGAGAAGACGATGGAGCAGTTGCGCCAGGTTCTATTAGAAGCGCTGGAGCAAAAGGGCATGATCTCGGACGAACTCCTCGAAGAAATGGTCGGCAACCCTGAAAACTCGAAACTCTCAGAGGCGCTCGACCGGATGATGCAGCGACTGGCCGATGAAGGCTATGTCTCAATTGAACAGCCTCAGCAAGGAGCGGTGAGTGAGCAAAGAGCAGGCCAGATGAGCCATGGGGAAGGACAAACAAAGTTCGAGATAACCGACAAGGCGCTCGACTTCCTGGGTTTCAGAACCCTTAAAGATCTTCTCGGCTCACTGGGAAAATCAAGCTTCGGCCGCCACGACACCCGCGAGATGGCCACCGGAGTGGAATCCGACGGGTCGAGCCGCCGCTACGAATTTGGCGACACGCTGAACCTGGACGTAAACGCCACGCTTCTCTCAGCTATCAGGCGTAATGGGCTGAGCATACCACTCGAACTGGATTATCAGGACCTGCAGGTCCGGCAGTGTGAATATCAAAGTTCCTGCGCAACGGTGCTGATGCTCGATTGCAGCCACAGCATGATTCTTTACGGCGAGGACCGCTTCACACCGGCAAAAAAAGTGGCTATGGCGTTGACCCATTTGATCCGAACTCAGTTCCCCGGCGATACCTTGCACATGGTACTTTTCCACGATTCAGCGGAGGAAATCCCGCTTCAACAACTGGCTCGCGTTAAAGTGGGACCTTACTACACGAACACTCGCGAAGGCTTGCGACTGGCCCAGCGCATCCTCTCCCGCCAGAGGAAAGACATGCGCCAGATCGTGATGATTACCGACGGCAAGCCTTCCGCTCTGACGCTCGAAGACGGACGGATTTACAAGAATGCTTTCGGTCTCGACCCGCTGGTTGTCTCGGAAACGCTGCATGAAGTCGTTCGCTGCCGCCGCAACGGGATTCTCATCAATACCTTCATGCTGGCTTCCGATTATGGTCTAGTAAATTTCGTGCAGAAGGTCACGGAAATCTGCCGCGGTAAAGCCTACTTCACCACACCCTACACCCTGGGCCAATACCTGTTAATGGACTACATGCGGAAAAAGGTGAAACACATCCACTGAGACGGAGAGCAGTCTCCACCCCGTGTACGAAACCTAACGAGCGTGTTTCGATGCTGCCCTCAGCATCGCCTCGATACTCTGCTCAACGTCTGCCTCCGCCGTTGACCAGTTGCACACGCTGATGCGCATGGCAGTCCTGCCTTTCCACACAGTCCCGGCACACCAGCACGTGCCATCCTCCTGGATTGCGGCAATCGTGCGCTGCGTTTGTTCCGCAGTTCCGAACGATACCAGGACCTGGTTCAGCACAACTTCATTGAGCACTTCGAATCCTGCACCCCCCAGGGCCTCTGCAAACCGCCGTGCGTGACGGCAACAGCGCTCCACCAGATCAGCAAGGCCTTTGCGTCCCAGGGACCGCACGGCCGCGTACACGGGAACGGACCTGGCGCGCCGCGATTCTTCCGGGACAAACTCGTGCGGGTCGCGCTGGTTGCCGGTAGCAACGATGTAAGGAGCGGGCAGAGACATTGCGCTGCGGTGAATAGACTCATCGGCGCAAAATGTGATCCCGCAGTCGTATGGGACATTCAGCCACTTGTGCGCATCGGTTGCCACCGAGTCGGCCAGTTCGATCCCACGGAGCAAGGCTGCCCGCTCGGGAGAAACTGCCGCCCAAAGGCCGAATGCTCCGTCTACATGCAGCCACGCCCCGGAGGCCTTTGCACAATCGGCGATTTCGCTGAGGGAGTCGAATGCTCCCGTATTCACGTTGCCGGCTTGCGCACACACGATGCACGGCCCTTTGATGCCCCGCAGGACCTCCGCCAGGTGAGGAACACTCATCCGACCCTGAGGGTCCGTGGGAATGCGCCGAACGCGATTGGCACCAAGACCCAGGAATCGAAGTGAAGTGGAAATCGTATAATGAGCTTCCTCGCCCACGACCACTTCGACAGGTGGCGCTCCGTATAGTCCGTCCGCTTCCACATCCCATCCGGCATTGCGCAACACCCCATGCCGCGCCGATGCCAGAGCGGTAAAGTTTGCCATGTGGCCGCCGGTCACAAACCCAAAACTCATCGTCGGACGAAGTCCCGCCAGTTCCCGCAGCCAGGCCCCCGTGATTTCCTCAATCACAGAAACCAGGGGCGACAGAATGTAGATCCCCGCGTTCTGGTCCCAGGCTGACACAAGCCAGTCCGCAGCGAGTGACGCTGGAAGGTTTCCGCCCACCACAAAGCCAAAGTATCGCGGCCCCGTCGACGCAACGGTGCCCTTCATGCCGGCGCTGCCGAGAATTCTGACGAGGGCCTCAGGATCCGTTCCCTCTCGCGGCAAGGGCCCTCCCAGCACCTGACGTAACCCATCGGCGGATGCACTTGCGGGAACGGGGCGCTTATCAAGCGAGGCAAACCAGTTTGAAGCAAGTTCCTGAACGCCTGCAAGGAGGCTGGACATATTTTCGTGCATTTCAATAACCTTCCGTTAAACCAGGATCGACACACATAGCCATGAATCGAAATTGGACTCTGGCTACCTAAACAACAGACCGGATTTATCTTAAGCCATTTTTCTGAACGATTCCGGCACGTTCACGTTACAGCTTGTTACTGAAATAATGGAAGTCGGCTCGCTCCCGGCACTTCAGCTTTCTTCTGACTCTTCTACTTCGCGCTTCTTGTGCTTGGGAGGCTTGTGCCAGAGGTCTTCTTCGCGCCGGGTTGGAGGAGGAGCACCGACGAGCTCCCGGGCCTGGCGCTTTACTTCTTTCCATCCCTTGAACGGCTCTTTCTTCGGAGGTCTGGTGGGAGGCATGGGACAAACTCCGCCGAGAAGAGATGGTGTTCCCTACGTTTCGCAAGATCAAACGAACAGGCTGAAAACTTTGGCGGAAGTGTGTCGGAATCGAACCGACCGATCCACCAGAGGCAGATCCACAGGATTTGAAGTCCCGGGCGGACACCAGCCCACATGCACTTCCGTATTGATACTAAATGACTTGCTGATCGCGGTCAACACCAGCCTCTTCCGCCGTAGTAGGAACCGTAGCTAATAAGGCCTGGTTCGGAGCTTCTGAGACCTTTTCGCGGCCCTTTGCATTCATGGCCTCCAATCGCTGAATAGCCAGCCCAAGAGCCTCGGCGGACGGATGCAAGTATTTTTGCCTGACTGTCACCGTGTGGAGTGTCCAGCAAGCTTCATAATGCTAAATGCGTCCGCCCCAGCTTCGCCCAACCGCGTCAAGGCGGTATGTCGCAGCGAGTGAATCACGGCATCGGCAGGGAGCTTCATCGCGCGGCGAATCTTAACGTGCTGGTCCCTCAGCATGAACCTAGATAATGGCGCTGCTCCTGATTCATCTGTGAATACAAAGATTGCCTTGCTCTCGGTCTGGCAGGTTTCAAGCATTGACCGGACACGGCTCGTAAGTGGGATGAAGCGGCGCGCGTTGACCATCTTGCCGCGACGGATACACAAGAAACCATGAGGCGCACCTGGCGCTGCCGAAAGAGCCACAACCCGCCATTCTAGGACCAGCACTTCACCTACCCGAAGCCCCGTATCGACCATCAAGACGGCGGCATCCTTCAAAGGGTCAGGGGCAAACTCAAGATAAATCCGCTCCTGCTCCCCTGACAAGACAAACTCCGTGTCCTTTCGCCAGGCAGCATACTGATACGCGGCACACGGTTAATAATCCGCCATTCCTGGGCGAGCCTCAAGGCTTTCCGCAGCGTAGCAAGTTCACGGTTTACGGATGCCAGGCTGATCGGCTTGTCATTATGAAGCACGGCCCGCCGATGCTGTACGTAGCTTGCAATCATGGCTTCGTCAATTTGCTCAAGTCGAGCTTGGGCCAGGGGTGTGAACTCCAACAGCCGATCTAGCTTTGAAAAGTAAAATTCTACGGTTGAAGGTTTCGCGGCGCACTGTGTTTCAACCGACTTGCGGAACTGGTCGGCAAATTCCGTGAAGGCTGGAACCACCTTACGTTCCCCAATCCCTATCTCCCCCTTGGCAAGTGCAGAGCGATAGGCGGCTTCCGCGTCCATAGCCGCCTGTATGTTCTTCTTTGGCCCAACCCGGAGTTTAGTAGAGCGTTGGAATTGACCGGACGGAATTTTTTGTACCAAACTCAAGGCGAGTTTTCGGCTGTTTCCGACCCCATGAGATCGCCGCTAGCGGCGATCTCATGGGCGAATTCGTTCGGTGTCCTCTCCCCGAGAGCCCTGTGAGGACGGCTCTCATTATTCTCCCTTCGCCAGGCTTCGATGGTCTCTTTGGCCTCTCCCATGGCGCCGAACCAATGCGTGTCCAGGCACTCGGCCCGCAGCGTCCCGTTGAAGCTTTCGATGTAGGCCTTGTCAGTTGGCTTGCCCGGCCGGCGGAAGTCGATCTTCACTCCGTTCTGATACGCCCACCGGTCCATGATCTGACTGGAGAACTCCGATTCATTATCACAAAAAAGCATCCTGGGCGCTCCACGCCACGCACGGATCCGATTCAGCACCTCGACCACGTGAGTCCCTTTCAGTGACGGTCCGACTTCAACCGCCAGACTTTCCCGGGTGAACACATCCACGGTCGTCAGCACCCTGAACCGTCGCCCGTCGGTCAACGGGTCCGCCCTAAAGTCCAGGCTCCAGATCTGGTTGGATCGTGTGGGCCGAACCCGCTCCCGCCCATGCTCCGCCGCCCGGCGGCGTCGTTTCGGCCTTTGTTCAAGCCCCAATCCTTCTTCTTTGTACAATCGCTGCATGCGTGATTTCCCAACTCCCCAACCCTCCCGGTTCAGCAGCGCCCGGATCTTGCCATACCCCTAACGCACTCGCGCCTGGGAGATCTCCCGAATACGCTGCCGCAGCGATACCCAGGCATTTCCCCGGCTCCGGTACCGATACGTCCCGCGGTGCAGGCGCGTCACGCGACACGTTCGCCGCTCGCTGACACCATAGCCCTTGCACAGGTACTCCACCACCGGACGGTACCGCGAGGGCTTCAGAACTTTTTTGACAGCACATCCTGCAGCGTGGCCTTGTCCAGCGTCAGGTCCGCCACCAACCTTTTCAGACGCGTATTCTCCTCCTGCAATTGCTTCAACTCCCGGACCTGATCGACTTCCAAACCTGCATACTGCTTCTTCCAGCGATAGAAAGTCTGCTGCGAAATCCCCGCTTTACGAATCAGCTCAGCCACCGGAATCCCCAGTTCCGCCTGCTTCAAAATCGCTACGATCTGTTCAGCAGAAAATCTCCTTTTCTTCACGGCAAAACCCTCCTCCTCCCAGGTCCAGATTTTGCCTCAAACTAACCCTCCGATTGGTACAAAAAACCGAGGTCCCATCAGCAGGTAATCCACTGCGCAGGATTTCGGACGCAGTTGCCCAGGATCAGAGCTTTCAATTCGATAATCGAACGTCCCACGCCTCAGAATCTGTAATCGAAAAGCCAGTCGTATCTAATTAACAGAATTAGTGATGGACGCCGCTCGCGGTCGTAAAATAGCCATGGCAATTCGGGTAGCCATGAGTAATCCAACCGCCAGCGGTCTCTTGTTGCTTCACTACATGGAGGGAAGGTCGAAATTGAAGCCAATGCCGAACGAGAAGGTGTCCAGCCTGTAAACAACACTGCGCGTGTAACCGGCCTGCAGGAAAAGGTACCGAACGGGGCTGATATTCAGCCAGGCGGAATATCCGTTGTCGCGGGTGAGGTCAGAAACTCCGATGGTTTCGCTTTGAGTCTGAAAGGCTGTTCGCTCACCGCCGGCGCCCGTTCCCGGTCCCATGCCCGAACCCCCACCCTGCTGCGTACCCGGACCAACAGCTTGATTGGTGCGCAAGGCCATCATAGCCACGCCACCTTGTCCCGTGCCGCCCGCCGCACCGCGATGGACCAGCCGGCTGTAAACTTTCTGCCGGCCTGCGGGCAAAATGTCATACAGTGAAGCGCCGATTCTTGCAATCCGAAAAAGTCCAAGGCTGGCCCCTCCTTCAAAGTGTCCCTCTGTACCCAAGGTGGAAAAGGGGCGAACAAAGTACGGGGTGTCTGAAACGGTGTTCGCAATCCCAATGTTGGCAAACGGCCGCACATTGCCAAAATCGTGATCAAAGTAGTTGTTCCAGTCCACTGTCGCCAGGCCGGTGGTGAGGCCGAGATCCTTGTCGCCGGTAGGAGCCGTCCCTGTAAGCCGGGATTCATAGTTCACGACAGGATTGTCCACCGTCAGATAGAGATCCACAAAAACATTTCCAATTCCGTTTCCCGATTGTCCACCGTCTGCAACGGCGGTATCCGAGGCATTAATGAAATAAACGGGGAGCCCGGCATCCACGGAAAAATACCGGTTGAACCTATATCCGATTGCCGAGTCGAGCACAGTCACCTGACCCAATGAGTTGGAACTGCCTTCAAACGACTCGTAGAGCACAAAGCCCCTCTCGTCTCCGTTTGATGTTGCCGGCGACTGGGCTAAGATCGTTCCGCAAGCGAACAGAATCAGCCCCCACAACACGCCTGTAATTACCAACTTGCCTTTCACATTCATCGGAAAGTACCCCCTGCCTTCAAAGGCTTTCGACGTTTCCGTCCGTTAGCTTCGCTTTGTTCATTCTTGCTGGAGATCGGCGGACAGGAACGAGCTCAGCTTCAAGAGAGTCAGGCGCAAGACTTATCGCACATCTATGCAGCCTAATAATGCAACTACGGCAGGGATGAATGTGGCTTCTACACAAAACAATATGTTAACCGCGGTCCGGACAGTCAGTCTGTGACTCGGGTCACCCCTTCAGGAGAAATGGCGACCACACCGCCTTGCGTTTGGCTCCAGTAACGGCTAGCTGCTACACGCCCTCTGATCTGCAAAACTCCGGACGGATTACAGACCACTCGGGAACAATCCACCTGGCTGATAAACACCCTACCAGCAGGGGTGCAGTCCCGTGGTTCGGGGCATATCGTGGGCAACTCGGAAGTTATCTTTGCAGTGATTTTTGAGCGTTTGGAATGCCAGCTGATGCGAGGTTCCACTCGGGCCCTATAGCATCGTCCATTTGCCATATCACACCCGAGTGAAAATTGGAGAGACTACCTGCAGTCACAAGGCGTTGCGAGGCGCTCTGAATAGGCCGTCTTGAAGCTCGTTATCGTCAGTATTTACGCGTGTAGTACCCACCTGTGACCCTCGCGGCCACTCAGCGACGCTGACAAAAATATAAGATTTGAAGTCGCGGGCGGATACCAACCCATTGGCACTTACACATTGATACTTGATGACCTGCACAAAGGCGCCAGAAGTCGGAAGAATTACAAGAACTTATACCGCATGCTCATTTGCGACGAGAACTGGCGGACCCGAAGGGCCACGTCAGCAGGCAGGTCTTCGCACATCTCGTGGCTGTGCAGCTATATACACTGCGTTTTCAACCGGTGTTTGATGGCGGCCACAAACTAACTCCTGCTTTGCAACTTTTTGCTCGCGCAATGCTGGCTTTCATGCATCCGCCTCAGACCTTCCGCTAATCTCTTGATTGAGCATCTTTGCTGAACGCTCCAGACGCACTTGCAGCTCAGACAGACTCTTACGGATAGCTTGGCGATGTTGTTCGAGCCGGGCCTCAGTAGCCTCGGCAAGTTGCTTCTGATAACTCTCAAAGGAGCTTTGAAGGGTTGCCTGAATACTGGACGTTGCCTGGGCAGTCTCATTTCTCAACACGCTTGCCGACGCATCGACTTTATCCGAGAGTTCCTGCATCACTGAGTCCGAATTGGCCCTGACCTCAGCAACAATCATGGCTCCCACATTTTTGGCGTCTGCCTGCATACGCGCCACCACGCTGCTATACAAATGGTCTGTAATGTCGCGCAACTGCATCTGAAACTCTGAAGATTCCTTTTCTCGAGACTCTTGCACGGTCTTATGGACCTCTTCAAGCTGGGCTCCAGCAGCCTCGCGGATCTGGTTTTTCATTGAATCGACGGTCTCCTGTGTCATCGTCGAAAACTGGTTCCTGGAATCTGCAATCGTCTTTTCCCAAATACCGGCGACCTCCTGCTCCAACGCCCTCAGGCTTGCAGATTTCCCCTCGACGCCCTGAGATAAAGACTCGTGTACTGACTGTCCCATTTCATTAATTTTCAGCCGGACCTCCTCCATCTGAAGTTCCAGGAACGCATGCACTTCTTCCTTCGAGTGTTGCAAGGTGTTATCGGCCTGCTGGCGCAGATGCGCAATTGTGGATGCAACCACGTTCAAGGCAACGTGTTCCATGCTCTGCGAAATCTCCGCCATTTTCTTCTGCTCGAGTCCGGTCTCCAGTTCTGACATCCTGGCCTTGAAATTCAACGCCTTCTGCTCTTCTTCGTGCCGAAGTCTTTCCTTCATCGCCTCGGCCGCTTGCTCCAACTTTGTCTGGAAAATATTCAGATCGCCTTCGATCTGCGCGCGGATCCTGTCCTGGAACTGCTTCGCCGCTTCATCGGCAACTGACGCCAGTTTCTCTGCCGCTAACGGCGTGACCGATTCTGCGCTCTGTTCACTGATGTTGTTCAATGCCCCCTCTAAAGAGGCCATCTGACCCTCGATGACGTTCAGTGTCGCCTGAAGGCGGTTATGCGCCAGTTGTTCGTGTTCCACAAGCTGGGTTTCAAACCGGTGACGAAAGGATTCCGTAAGTTTACCTTGTGCTTCCTCGACGAAAGGTTCCAGTAATTTTTCAATCTGTATCGGAATTGGAGTTCCCGTCCCCTTGCACATCAACCAAACCCAACGAGCAAACTCGTCTGTCCGCCTCTGCACCAGTTCAGAAATGCGCTCCTGCGTCTGCTGGGTGAGCCCGAGATCCAGATGGCCAAGGTCTAACTGCCCGTGGAGTTTTTCCCGGAGGTCTTGGACCACCTGATCAACCTGGTCGGTTGCATCGTGGTGGATCGCAGCCAGGGCTATGCGAGTCTGCCGCTCCGCTTGGCTGGCCATTTCGGAGGCCGTCGTAGCAGCAAAGGCTTCAAGGTCGTTCCGGATGCGGTCCTTCAGAGTTTTACAGTCAAGCTGGGGGTGCCCATTACCATTGCCTTGGGGATCTGCTGCGGTACCGGTAAGATCCACGCCGGACAGCCGAGAGACGGCTTGCAGCACTTCCTGAAGAGTCTGTTGTAACCGGTCAATATCTTCCTGCCAGGGGCGCTCGATTTCCTTTGTTTCCTGCACCTGTTTGAATAGCATTCACGTATCCCCCTCCGCTGCAGATTGCACAAAAAGCTTCCATGTGTAGTGATTCCACACTCATTTCCCGACAGGCTGTCAGCCTGGCCTCGAAGATGGCTGTAAATTCTGGCGCAAGGTTGCTGCGCAGCAAAAGAAAACTATGCCCGCCGCACACTTTCCCACCTCCGTGAGGCCACGGCTTGTTCGTGCAATCCAAGAGAGATATACCTCCGCCCGGAAGCACAGAGCCGAAGTCTGTCCCGTTTTGCTTGAATCTTATCGAAGCCCGGCCAATTCTACAATGGATTAAGCGTCCCATGTACTGCGTAGTACATTGTACTGAACAATACATGGGGGAGCGAAATACTTCCTCCGGGAGAACAAGCTTTATAGGATTGACCATCCCCGGCGCAATCGGCAGTGTTCTTCAGAAGGCAAAATGAAATAGCACCGACTATTGGATGTTGTACAATGTAGCAACGCAGCTAGAACTTTCTGCGTACTTCTTGAATCGCGGATGACCGGAGCACTGCCATCATGGACAAGATGATCATCGGAATTGACGTGGGTGGAACAAAAGTCGCAGGAGGACTGGTTGACAACAAGGGGCATCTGGATAAGACAGTTACGCTCCCAACCAAGGCCAGCGAAGGGTTTGAAACAAGCTTCAGCCAAGTGGTGACGGTCATCAAGCGATTGATCAATCAGGCAGGTGGCTCCAACCACATTCAAGGGATCGGTATCTGCTGCCCCGGACCGTTGAATCCGCGAACCGGTATGGTGATCAACCCGCCCAACTTGCCCGGCTGGACGAACATCCCGTTTACCGAGCGCGTGGAAAAGGAATTTCAGCTTCCGGCCCGCCTTGAGAATGACGCCAACGCCGCCGGGTTGGCGGAAGTACTGTTCGGGGCCGCCGTGGGCTATAACGACGTCTTCTACGTGACCGTTTCAACCGGAGTAGGAACCGGCATTATTATCAATAAGAAGGTCTATCACGGCAAGAACGGCGCGGCTGCCGAGGGTGGCCACGTTACCATTGACCATCGCAGTCCGTACATCTGCGGCTGCGGAACGCCGGGCTGCATTGAGGCCCTCGCGGCTGGACCGGCCATCGTTCGACGCGCCCGAGTGAAGCTGGAGCAGGAGCATACGCTGCCCAGCCTCCTGCGTGACCGCACGCAGAATCACCTGAGCCGCATCACACCGGAAATGATTGAAGAAACGGCCAAGGCAGGCGACAAGGTGGCTAAATCCATCATCGATGAAACAGGCTTTTTCTTGGGCGTATGGTTGGCGTCGATGATCACCTTGCTCGACCCGGACGCCATTGTGATTGGCGGCGGAGTTTCACAGATCGGCAAGCCGCTTTTTGACAAGATTCGCGCCACTATCCCGCATTACACGATCAACCGCCAGGCAGAGAACACGCCTCTCCTGCCCGCCAAACTCCAGAAAGACGTTGGCATCTTCGGCGCCGCCAGCCTCTTTATGCAGGAAGGCGAAAACGCAGAGAAGGCATAGGCCCTTCAACACAGGACTGCGGATGAGCAACGGTTTCCCGGTGGACATTGGAAAGCTTCTGGTCGTTCTGGGCGGCGTGCTCGTAGTGGTGGGCCTCTTGTTCATTCTGGGCTCAAAGTTTTCATGGCTGGGGCTCGGCCATCTCCCGGGAGACATCCGTTATAAAGGCACGAACACAACTTTTTATTTCCCGCTGACGACCTCCGTGCTGATCAGCGTGATTCTCAGCCTGGTATTGTGGCTAATTTCGCACCTGACGCGACACTAGTTGGAAGACGGCAACAACGAGAGACCGCATGAGCCAGATTCCATTAGACCTGGTTCCGGAACGGAAAGTCTACACCGTTGCCGAGTTGAGCTTCGCTGTCAAGGATTTGATCGAGTCGAGTTTTCCGGACGTCTGGGTGACGGGCGAAATTTCAAACTTCCGCGCCGTCCCATCTGGGCATTACTACTTCACACTCAAAGACAACTCCGCACAGTTGCGCGCCGTCTGCTTCCGCAACCAGGCGCGATATCTCAAGTTCAAACCACAGGACGGCCTCGCAGTCATCGCTCGCGGCCACTTGGGTGTTTATGAGGCTCGGGGCGAATACCAACTCTATGTCGAGTACCTCGAACCGGCAGGCCTGGGGGCGCTGCAATTTGCCTTCGAACAATTGAAAAAGAAGCTTGCCGCTGAAGGACTGTTTGATGCTGCCCGCAAGAAGCCTCTGCCCGTGCTTCCGCGTGCCATCGGAATTGTGACCTCGCCCAGCGGCGCGGCGGTTCGCGACATCCTGAGAGTGATCAAACGCCGGTTTCCCAACATGAACGTGTTTCTCTACCCCGCCACGGTCCAGGGCAGCGGCGCGGCAGCGGAGATCGTCGAGGGAATAGAATATTTTAACCAGCACCCCATCGTTGACGTGATGATCGTCGGGCGGGGCGGCGGCTCGCTGGAAGACTTGTGGCCATTCAATGAAGAAATTGTGGCCCGCGCCATTGCCACTTCAAAAATCGCTGTCATCTCCGCCGTCGGCCATGAAACAGACTTTACCATCTCCGACTTCGTTGCCGACCTGCGTGCGCCGACGCCTTCTGCCGCGGCTGAACTGGTGGTTCACCGCAGAGAAGATTTCATGGCAGAGGTCGCAAACCGAGCGCGCCACATGCGACAAAATATCCAGCTCAGACTTGCCGAAGCGTGCAGTGCTTTAATCCGGCTGACCATGGATCGGGCATTTCAGCAATTGCCCGCGCGCGTCCAGGAGCGAGGCCAGCAGATTGATGATTCCCTGGCAGAAATGGAACGCTCCCTTCGCCACCGCCTTGAGGATGCCCGGCAGCGGATATTCGAGCTTACCGCGAAGCTGCTTCGCTTTGAACCCGGGAGATTGCTGGAAGTCCGCTGGATACAGATCCAGCAACGCAAGTCTCAGATGGGAAGGATTGAATCAGAAATGAGTATGCTGATTGGCGAGCGATTGCATGCCGGCCGGGAGGCATGGAGGGACGCCTCTTCGGGCATTACACGGTACGATCTTCGCGGAACACTCCGCTTGCGGCTCGCATTCGTTCACGAGCGTGAAATTGGCTTGCGAGACAGGATCAGCCACATCCTTACCGAAAACCGCCACCGCGTGAGGCATTACCAGTCCCTGCTCGGAGAGCGCAGCCCGCTTACAATTCTAAATCGTGGCTATTCGATCACCCGAGATTCAAATAACAAGATTGTTCGCGACGCCGCCCAGGCGGAAGTTGGTGACGCGTTGTCCATTCGTCTGGCTCGTGGCAAGCTTGGGGTAACAGTGAGTGAAAAGAAACAGTGGGGACAATCCACGAATCGCCTCACTGGCGCGTAACTCTATGGCGCTGTAGGACAGGGCGACAAATGTGGATAGAAGACTGACATGTGATGGTTCGCCTTTCCGTGCTGGTCGACGACCTCAAGTCTCCAACTCTCTGGCTTCTTAAGATGAATGGGGAGACGAACTTTTATCATGTATGCTCTTTGCAATTGCGAGTCAAACATCCGGCTGAGGTCTTGGATGTCGTCCCTTAAACGCTTTGAAAGCGTCGCGCGGTATGGGTAAAGTCCTGTCTCAAGCGCATAGGTCCTGCCGCCAGAAATCGCTGTGAGATCCTCAATTCCTCCACGGCCACTGGCTGCCGGAAAACCAACTCCAGGTTGCCCGCCGAGCGTTATTAAAAGGAACGCGTAGAGGTGGATCCCCTTTGCAAGCAACGTCCTTTCCAGTTGCCCCTCGCGGGTCCAACGGACCCCTATTCCATCTGTAATGACGCATATAATGTCACCGGGGCGCGCTTCACCAAACATCGATGTACCCGCACTAATCGCTTCGAAAATTGCAGTTCGCCGCCCCTTCCTGGGAATGCTTCTGGCGATACGATCAAGGGCGCTTACTTCTTTCACGACAGCTGCCGAACTCGTTGTGAAAGGCACCCTCGCTTCAGTGCGGCGTGCAAACAGGTCCGCCGCGAAAGAAGCGCCAGGCGGAGCCTGACGCACAATCGTTAACCCGACTTCCTTCTCGAGGGGTATCCAAGCTGTCATGCTCCCGCTTACATCAAACAAGAGAACCGCTCGTCTCTGCCCGGTCCAAGGTTCAGCGCTCAATATCTTAAGCGGCTTGTGACGAAGCTTGGCCCGAAAGTTTGTCTTCTGAAGGCCGAGCACCGGATTCCCCTTCTCCTCAACAACAGTGACCAGAACACGTTGGGTGGAGCACGGTGCGCTCTTCGGGAACGCTGAAAAGGGCAGCATGACGACTGCAGGTATTAAGATCAGGAACTGCCTTGCGCGCATTCGGAGATCTCCCCCCTTAGAAAAGTTCGATCCGCCGTCCAACAAACATCCTACAACTTGTACCCAATCTTACGCAGCAATTCCTTGCGGGCCTTGATGTCGGCATCAGTCTCGATGCCTTTGCTCTTGGCGCCGTCGATCACGCCAAGGATGCCCCGACCGTGCTCGGATTCAGCCACAATCACTTCCACGGGATTGGAAGTGGCACAGAAAATCCGGCAGACTTCCGGCACGTTCTTGACAACATTGAGGATATTGATGGGATAGGCCTTTTCCATAAAAATGATGAAGGAATGTCCGCAGGAGAGCGCCAGTGCATTTTCCTGCGCCAGCCGGATCAGATTCAGGTCGTTGCCCGTCCAACGCACCAGCGCCGGACCGGACGCCTCGCAAAATCCGATGCCAAACTTGATTTCCGGAACGGTTTGAACAATCGCCTCGTAGAGGTCCTCGATGGTCTTGATAAAGTGCGACTGCCCAAGGATAAAATTCATGTCGTCTGGCTTGTCAATCCGGACGGTTTTCAATTCCATGTCAGTCCCTCCCTGTCGCGCTTTCGGGTCCGCTGAGAGCGGCGCCCACTTCCGGCGTCCTGTCTAGTTCGGTTTTGACGACGCGCACCGGAAACTTAACCCCAGGATACATCCGATCAACAATAACGAACAGAATGGCAAGGACAACAAAAACAAAGACACCGCCTTCAGGGCCCACGGCTCCGCCCGTAATCCAGGTGGAAGCTCCGGCTTGAAAATGAGAATTCAGCAGGTGCCCCGGTACGACCGTGCCGCTGTCGGGCACCGAATAAATGAAGCTCTCTCCGTAATCCCAGGCCGCATGCAAACCAATAGCAAACCAGAGGTTCCCTGAGCGCCGGAAGCTGAAGCAGAACAGCAACCCCACCAGCCCCGCGGAAACCGCCCCAACGGGATTCTCTCCGATGTTGCCGAGGTGGATCGCGCCGAACACCAGGGAGAGCACAATGGCCGCAGGCCAGAACCCGATTCCTTCCGCAAGCGTCGCCAGTGCATAACCGCGAAACAGGAACTCCTCAGCGAACCCGACGATCAGAAACGCAAGCCCCCACATCGCTCCGAAATAAAGAATTCCTTTTGCCCCCAGTGCCAGATTCCCAAAATAAAATCCGCTACCCAGATGGACACCCACCAAAAGAAGCGTCAGAGCGGCGAAACCAATAACCGCCCCAATGCGAAAGTCCCGGCCAAAGGCGCCACGCGCCGGCAAGCCGTAATCACGAAGGCTCTTGTGCTCCAGGAACCCCATGGTCCAAGCCGCAAAGAGCGGGCAAAGAAACAGTATGCTTTCACTCACGATCATCAGGGACACATGCAGTCCATGGCTAACATCGGGCCGAAAGCCCAAAACGGCCATCAAGACCTGGACGGTAATGAAAGGAATCGCCGCAAGGACAAGGAATACCAGCAACCGCCAGCCGGACCTGATGCCGCTGGGGCCTTTGAAAATCTTTTCCAGCATCGGAGACCTCATGCTCGGATGAGCAGGAGAATTCTATTCGTTGACACGCAACACTGCAAGGAAAGCTTCCTGCGGAATATCGACCTTACCGACGCGCTTCATCCGTCGTTTTCCTTCCTTCTGCTTTTCAAGGAGCTTACGCTTCCGCGTGATGTCACCGCCATAGCATTTAGCCAGAACGTTCTTCCGCATGGCAGCGACATTTTCGCGGGCGATAATCTTGGAACCGACGGAAGCCTGGATGGCCACTTCAAAAAGCTGGCGAGGGATCAGCTTCCGCATTCTTTCGCAGAGAGAGCGCGCCCGGATCTGGGCATGGTCGCGATGACAGACAAAGGAGAGCGCATCCACAGGTTCGCCGGCCACCAGCAGGTCAACCTTCACCAAGTTCGATTCCCAATGGCCTGAAAAGTGGTAATCCAGTGAAGCATAGCCGCGCGAGACGGACTTGAGCCGGTCGTAGAAATCCAGTACGACCTCGTTCAGAGGTAGTTCATAGGTCAGCAAAACGCGCTTGGGACCCACATAGTCAAAGCCCTTCTGGATGCCGCGCTTTTCCTCCGCCAGCGCCAGAATCCCGCCCAGGTAGTCATCCTGGGTCAGAATCAGCGCCGTAATAACCGGCTCCTCAATTTTTGCAATTTCGTTGGGCTCGGGGAATCGCGTAGGGTTGTCAATCTCATGGACAGTGCCGTCCTTCGTCGTGACGCGATAGCGAACACCGGGGGCCGTGGTGATCAGGTTCAGCTTGAATTCCCGCTCCAGCCGTTCCTGCACAATTTCCATGTGCAGCAGTCCCAGGAAGCCGCACCGGAAACCAAACCCCAGCGCGGCGGAATTTTCCGGCTCATAGAAAAGCGACGAATCGTTCAGCCGCAGCTTTTCCAAAGCATCGCGAAGGGATTCATATTCGCTGGTCTCCACCGGATAAAGCCCGGCAAAGACCATCGGCTTGATATCCTCAAAACCAGGAAGCGGTTCTGCCGCCGGCCGGTCATCCTGCGTGATCGTATCGCCGATCTTGGTGTCCGCCACGCGCTTGATGTTAGCAATCACAAAGCCCACTTCTCCGGCGTGCAGGCTCTCCACTGGGACCGCCGTGGGCGTCAGGATGCCCAACTGTTCCACGGTATAGACCTGGTTGTTGGACCACAGGCGGATCTTCATGCCGGGAACCAGCGTTCCTTGCACCACGCGCGCCAGAACCACCACCCCGCGATAACTGTCGAACCAGGAATCAAAAATCAGTGCCTGCAACGGAGCTTCCGGAGATCCGGTGGGTGCCGGAATCTTCGCTACGATCGCTTCCAGCACCTCGTCAACGCCGGTCCCCTGTTTGGCGCTGATCAGGATCGCGTCGCGCGAATCAATGGCCAGCGTCTGCTCAATCTGGCGTCGGGTCTCTTCAACGTCAGCGCCCGGAAGGTCGATCTTGTTGATCACCGGCACGATTTCCAGATTGTTGTTCATCGCAAGCTGCGCGTTGGCCAGGGTTTGGGCCTCGACGCCTTGCGAGGCGTCAATCACCAGAAGCGCTCCTTCGCAAGCGGAAAGGCTCCTGGAAACCTCGTAGGAAAAGTCAACATGTCCAGGCGTGTCAATCAGGTTTAACTGGTATTCATTCCCGTCGCGAGCCTTGTAAAGCAGCCGCACCGAGTGCGCCTTGATGGTGATTCCCCGCTCCCGCTCCAAATCCATCGAGTCAAGCAGTTGCGCTTCCATGTCGCGCTTGGCAACTGTCCCTGTCAATTCCAGCAGGCGGTCGGCAAGTGTGGACTTCCCGTGGTCAATGTGGGCGACGATGGAAAAATTGCGAATGTAACGAGCTTCGGTCATATTGTCTTTGATTTGCCTCTACCGGACAGGAACCTACTCAAGAAACAACTCGCGGGGCTGTATCGACGGCAGGTCTCTTACCCACAACTGTCATTCGTGAACCCTTTCAAAATCTAACAAACCCAAGCGCTTCTGTCAATTTGCTGACTGTTTGCTGACGGTTGGGGATTACGCTCCGGCGGGCTTCGGCACGCAGTTTGTCAGCTGGTGGCACCACGTGCCGGCAGAAATATGCAACCCAGCACAAACCGGCTGCAGGGCCTGCTTCCTGTTATCATAGGAGTGATCGAAATCGAGCGGCGCCAGAACCCGGCGCGACGGTCTCGGCGCAGCCTTGGTCTGACTTTTCTTCGCCACGCACAGGAGAACTCTGATGAGCTATGAAACGTTGCTTTATGAAGACCGGGCAGGGGTCGCCTATGTTACGGTGAACCGGCCGCAAAAGCTGAACGCACTTAATCAGAAGGCCGTTCAAGAACTCACCGATTGTTTTGGTCAGATCGAAGCATCCAGTGAAGTGGGCGGCGTTATCCTGACCGGGGCCGGTGAAAAGGCTTTTGTAGCCGGGGCGGATATCAACGAGCTTGCCGCGCTCACCCCGGCGGGCGCACGCGAAACGGCCCTGGGCGGACAGGCGCTGATGAACGAGATCGAGAATCTGGGAAAACCCGTAATTGCCGCAATCAACGGCTTCGCCCTGGGCGGCGGCTGCGAACTGGCGATGGCGTGCACTCTGCGTATTGCATCGGAAAACGCTCGCTTTGGACAACCGGAAGTCAAGCTGGGCATCATCCCTGGGTATGCCGGAACCCAACGGCTGCCTCGCCTGGTAGGAAAAGGTCGCGCGCTTGAGATGATCCTTTCGGGCGAACCCATCAGCGCGCAGGAAGCATGGCGGATCGGCCTGGTCAATCAGGTAGTGGCCCTGCCGGACCTGATACCCACCGCCGAAAAGGCGGTCCAGAAAATCCTGGCCAACAGCCCGATTGCCGTCCGGTATGCCTTGGAGGCCGTCAATCACGGCGTGGAAATGGCGAAAAACGACGGTGAGCAGCTTGAGGCGAACCTGTTTGGATTATGCTGTGCGACCGAAGACATGAAAGAAGGAACGCGGGCGTTTCTGGAAAAACGCCCGGCGCAATTCAGTGGCAAGTAGTTCCGGTCCGGTGCCTGCCGGAACGCGAGGAGCGTCAGATCAACAATGGGTTCTCGAACAAAATCTCGCGAGTTAGCTCTGCAGATGCTTTACCAATGGGAGGTGGGCAGCCACCCCCCGGCCTACGTGGAGCAGACTTTCATGCACGGACGCAACCTTGCACCCGACGTGGACGCGTTTGCGCGCAGCCTGTTTTCGGGAGCGGTGAGTGAAGTCACGTCGCTCGACCGCACCATTGCGGGGCACGCAGAACACTGGCGAACAGAACGCATGCCGGCCGTTGACCGTAATATCCTTCGATTGGCGCTTTATGAAATGCTCCATCACCCGGAAACGCCCGGCGCAGTCGTCATCAATGAGGCTATTGAATTGGCCCGCCGGTTTGCCGCCGCAGACTCAGTGGAATTTGTGAACGGCGTTCTCGACGCAATCTGGAAATCTCTACCTCAGGCGCAACCAAAGGCTTGATGCTCCTCTGAAATCTCGGACCCTTCCCTGATTTCACAGACAAGCCTCCCCAGAAATTCCTCTGAACAGACCTGAATCAGAAAGTACGTTTACTCCGCCGTGCTGCGCGCGTACGCAATTCGCTTATCAATGGACGGGTGGGAATGAAATAAGAATTCGATCCACGCGGAAGGCTGCCGTTCGGCAAGGTTGATATCAGCAAGTTTTTCCATGCTGGTGATAAAGGCTGATTTGCTGGGGATCATTTTCAGTGCATAATCGTCCGCCTGCCGTTCCAGCCAGCGCGAGTGGCTGTTCACGCAGGGCAGAAGAAGCAACGAAAGCACCATGCTGACCAGGATCAGCAGCGGCAGGTTCGCGAAGTCCGCTACTCCCCTGAAACCGAGCGAGGGACCCCATTTCAGCAGGCAGGCATTGGCAAGATAAAACCCAATGTACGTGCTGAGCGCCTGGACAATAATCAAGCGAAAGACGTGGTGGCGAACGTGGTGCCCGAATTCGTGGGCCAGGACGGCTTCCACTTCATCCGCACTGAATTTTTCCAGTAGAGTGTCCGACAGAATGATGCGGCGCGTGTTGCCCAGGCCCACCAGCGCCGCGTTGGCCTTCTTGCTCTTTTCACTCAGCTTCCATTCAAATACGCCACGAACACGCGTCCCGGCGCGGCGCGAAAGCTCCAGCAGGCGCTCCGTCAAGCTTTCGTCTTCTACCGGCTTGAATTTGAAAAAAATGGGGAACAGCAACACGGGCGCCAGGTTCGCCAGCAGAACGAAGAAGGCGATAAACGCCGTACCGGAGATGATCCACCACGTAGCCGGCCAGGTCCGCATGGTCCAGTAAATGAGTTCGGCCCCCAGCAACCCCAGCGTCCCCCCAACTGCTAGCCCCTTCAATTCATCCTTGATCCAGTTCCAGAGCGTGAGGTTCGACAAGCCATACCGGTGCTCCAAACGGTAGTCTTTAAGGTAGCTTACGGGAATGCCGGGCAGTTGGAAGATCAGCCCGAACAGGATGAGGTAAATCAATAAGGCGAGCGCGGAATGCGACGTCAGACCATATGCAAAGTTCCGCAGACCAATTGTCCACCCGGCAAAAAGAAGAAAAATAATCAGCGCGAGGTCAAGGGCGAATCCCACAACCGCAAGGACCCGCCCGGCACGATGATAAGCTTTAGCGCGTTGTGCTTCATCCATGGCGCGAAATATCTACCCTTGCCCTACTCATGCGATTGCTGCCGGGCAAAGTCACTCATTGCATCTAATAGTTCCGTGACCTGCTCCCGCGATGGCGCTTCGGCGTAAAGCCGCAAAACGTTCTCTGTCCCCGAGGCCCGCACCAGTACCCACATAGAGTCGCCCAGCACCATTTTGACGCCGTCCCGGTCATCAATCGACAGAACTTTGAAATCAGCAACTGAGTTTAGTTTGCCCTGACGCACCTGCTCCACCACTCGTTGTGCGTCCGCCTTGTCAACCTCCACGTCAACCCGGCGGTAATAGTGCGGTCCGAATTCTTCCTGAAGCTCCTGAACCAGCTCACTCAGGTTCTTCCCTCGCTGTGCGATGATGTCCGCCAGGTAGAGCGAATTCAACACGCCGTCGCGCTCCGGCAGGTGTCCGCGGGATGCGATGCCGCCGCTCTCCTCCCCGCCGATCAGGATATCGCGAGCCAGCATCAAGTCGCAGACGTATTTGAAACCGATGGGTGTGACATGGAGCGGCAGGCCGTATTTCGCGGCGATCTTGTCAATCATGTGAGTGGTGGAGACGGTCTTGACCACTTCGCCTTTCTGCCCGCACTCAGCAACCAGATGCTTGAGCAATATGGAAAAAATCTTGTGCGAATCGACCGTGTTGCCCTGCGCGTCAACCGCCCCGATCCGGTCAGCATCACCATCTGTGGCAAAGCCAGCATCCGCTCCGATCGCTACAACGGCCTCGCTTAAGTCTGCCAGGTGCGGATCAATCGGCTCGGGGTTGATTCCTGGAAACAGCGGATTATGCTCCCCGTGAATCTCCGAAAACGAAATGCCGGCTTCATCAAACAGGCGGGCCAGGCATCCACGCGCCGCGCCGTACATGGGATCAATCACAAACTTTCTGCCGCTCTCTCGAATGCGGTCCAGCGAAACCAGCGTCCTGATGCGGCCGAGATACGGAGTAACCAGGTCGGCGGTTTCAATCTGAGCAGATTTTGACGCAGATGCCTTCGCTTTGCCCGGGTCCTCATTGGGCACATAGGTCTCGACCCGTTTCATAATCTCAGGGGACGCCGATCCACCGTACGGGGCCTTGAGCTTGATGCCATTCCAGATGTAGGGATTGTGGCTGGCAGTCACGATCAATGCCCCCGCGGTCTTTCTGGCCACCACGGCGTAACTGACTGCAGGCGTCGGCGTGGCGCGGTCAGCCAGCACCACCGGAATCCCTTCCGCAGCGACCTGACGAGCGGCGACCTGCGCGGCTTCAGGAGAAAGGAATCGCGCATCATAGCCAACCACCAGTCCGCGCTCGGTCTGGCTTTCCTGGCAAACGTAACGCGCGATGGCGGCAGCCACACGGCGCACATTCTCACAGGTAAATGTATCGCCGATGATTCCGCGCCAGCCGTCAGTTCCGAATTTAATCTGTTCTGCAGATTCCGTCAGAATAGCCTCCGCGTTAAAGCAGGTTCTTTTTGCCGAGCCGTTCGAGTTCCTGTACAGCCTTCCCGACTTTCTGGGACTGGTCACGAGCGCAAACCAGCAACGCGTCGCCGGTATCAACAATCACCAGATTCTCAACGCCAATGGTAACAAGATGTTTCCTGCCGCCCACCAGCATGTTTCCCTTGGAGTCAAGGCAAATAGAATTCTCCGGGCGCACATTTCCGTCAGCGTCCTTGGAGCTCAGATCGTAAGCCACCGCCCAACTCCCTACGTCGCTCCAGCCTATGTCTGCCGCCACAGCAGACACGCCGTCGATCCTCTCCATCAGGGCATAATCGATGGAGATTTTTTCGAGCTGGGGAAACAGGCGCTTCAACGCTCGCAGGTTATCGATGCCGCCCGCCGCGGCGATCCGGTCCAATCCCTCTGCCATCGCCGGCTGAAATTTCCGCAAGTTTGCAAGCAGCGTTGACGCACGCCAGATAAACATTCCGGCGTTCCACAAATAGCGTTTGGAGGCAACATATTTCCGCGCGGCTGCAAGTGCGGGTTTCTCAGTAAAGTTTTCAACGCGATATATTTTTTCCCGGCCGGCGTTTATTGCAGGTCCGCCCAGACGGATGTAGCCATACCCGGTTTCCGGGCCCGTCGGTTGAATACCCAGAATGACCGAACGGCCCTCCGTTGTAGCCCATCGGCAGCCGGCCTTCAGCGCCTCGCGGAAGGCTCCCGGCTTCTGAATCACGTGGTCTGCAGGCAAAATGGCCATGATGCCGTCAGGATCACGGCTGAGAATCTCATTCGCAGCCAGGCCAACGGTGGGCGCGGTATTGCGCTGCGCGGGCTCCGCAACAATCTGGCGTTCAGGGATGCCCGGCAACAACCGGACCATCTGCGCGCGCACCATGCTGTTCGCAAAAACATAAATCCGCTCCGGCGGCACGATTCCCTTGACGCGATCGACCGTCTGCTCAAGGAGCGTTGAGCCTCCGAACAGCCCCAGCAACTGCTTGGGCTTCTTTCGGCGACTCAACGGCCAAAAGCGTGTTCCGCTCCCGCCGGCCATGATCACCACGTAAACGTGATCGTACAGCGAGCCCCGTGATTGCGCTGCTTTGCTCATAACCGTTCTAGCTGAAAAGGATATTCTTGATTTGTTCGGACTTGAACCCACGGCGCGAGAGCGGCCGTTTAAAATCCCTGTCAACATCCGGGACGTAAAACTTCAGGATTCGCGTCTTTTCTACCGGCGCAATCCGGTACGCCTCTGCCCCCGGCGGTATCACCCATGTGTGGCCTGGCTGGTACCCCATCCAGCCGGCTGCTGTTTCCACACGCCCCTCCCCCGCAACAATGGAAAGGGTCTCCATGTGCTCCGGTGACGATTTGAAATGTCCCGTCTCCCTCAAACGTAGTTCTTCCACGGCAAAATACGGGCAAGCAAGAACATATCGGTGCAAACCAAAGTCTTCATGAACAACGCGCCGCGGCAGATTGCGAAGCGGCGGCGCCTCGGATTTAATGACTCCAAACCCTTTATCCAGATGAAGCGGGCGCGGTTTCCCATCCAAACCCGTCCGGCCAAAATCATCCAGCCGGTAAGTCATGTCGGAATGTTCTTCGGCCTCAAAGAGGACAATCCCCGGCCCCAGTGCGTGAACGGTCCCTGGCGGCACAAAAATCACCTCGCCCGCTTTCGGGTGGAACCGATAAAGCAGATCCTTACTTTGGCCCCGCTCACAGGCTGCCCTCAGTTCCTCCAAAGTCGTACCGGGCTTCAGCCCCAGCAGGATTTCCGCTTCCGGTTCCGCGTGCAGGATGTACCACATCTCGCACTTGCCCAGGTTGCCGGGATCGTGCTTGCGCGCGTATTTGTCGTCCGGATGCACCTGGAGTGAAAGCCAATCGCTCGTGAAGATGTATTTTGACAGAATCGGAAAACGGCGGTCTTTCCAGTTCGCGCCGTTCAGTTCGCTTCGGTACTTCCGAGACACCTCACCCAGCGTAAGACCGGCCACGGAGCCGTTCAGGATCCTTGAACTTTCGTCCGTGATCCACACCTCGCCTATCAGAGTCTTCTCACCCCGCTGGGCGGAAGCCCCGCGGTCATCAGCGATCTTCTCCGGATCAGGCCACTCGAACAGCGGAGACAGGTCGTCCAATCCCCAGATTTTCGGCTTGAAGATGGGAGAAAGCTTGAGCGGTGTGTTCAGCTTTGGCATAGGTCGAATGAGAACTTACAGAGCGGATACCGGTCGGGCCAGCGTGCGGTGCCTCACTTCGGGCTGGCGCTTTGCGTTAGACAAATTGCCAGCCTGAAGGCGTACCCCGTACATAACCCTGCTCAAATTCTTCGGCAACGTATCAGAGTTCGCTGAAGAATTTCTTCATCCGCTCCAACCCCTCCTCGATGTTCTCCATCGAGGTCGCGTAGGAAAGCCGGACATGCTCATCGGTGCCGAAGCCCGGCCCTGGAACAACCGCCACGTGGGCTTCTTCGAGCAGGCGGTCCACCAGCACCTTGCAATCCGCAACACCGTCCTTTTTGAGGTAGGCCCCTACGTTCGGATAAACGTAAAATGCACCGGCAGGCATGGCGCAGGTGATTCCGGGAATGGCACGCAGCCCGGCCACGATCTTGTCGCGACGCCGCTGGTACTCGGCCAGCATGACCTGGACGGAATCCTGTGGCCCGCGCAATGCCTCTACCGCCGCCTTCTGCGAAATCGACGTCGGGTTCGAGGTCGAGTGGCTCTGGAGGTTCAGCATGTTGCTCAGCAGTTTCTTCGCGCCCAGAGCAAAGCCAACCCGCCAGCCCGTCATGGCATAGGTTTTTGAGAGTGATCCGGTGATAATCAGGTTGTTACGATTGCCCGAGTGTCCAAGCGAAAACGGTTTCCTGCCGTCATAGAGGAACTGGCAGTAGCACTCGTCCGTCATCAGCAGGAGGTTCTTGCTGACAGCCAGCGCCAGCAGTTTTCCCATCTCTTCGTCCGGAATCACGGCGCCGGTCGGATTGTTCGGCGAGTTCACGATGATCAATCTGGTTTTCGGCGTGATCAGTTTTCCCACGGCCGCCGCGCTGACCTGGAAGTTGTCCTCTTCACGCGTGGCAAGAGGCACAACCTTGCCGCCGCAGTAGTTGACAATGTCAAGATACGACACCCAGTAGGGCACCGGCATGATCACTTCATCGCCGTGGTTAATGGTGGCAGCGACGGCCTCAAAAATAGCCTGCTTGCCGCCCACAGTCACCAGACATTCTTCAATCTTGTAATTCGAGCCAAAATCCTTGGCATGCCGCCCGACGATGGCTTCCTTTAATTCCTTGATACCGCTGGTCGGCGTATATTTTGTGAAATTCTGATGGATCGCTTGGATAGCAGCGTTCTTGATGTTTTCGGGAGTCGGAAAATCCGGTTCGCCCGCGCCAAAATCAATCAGACTCACCCCGCTTGCGCGGAGTTGGGTGGCCTTCTGAACAACGGCCAGAGTGGATGAAACTGAAATTCTCGAAATACGTTCTGAAAGTTCCAAGAGATCAAACCTCGTCGATCATTGAGACTATTTTTCTTCTTAAACGTTCTTCCACCATTGGTGGCACCAGATCCTTGACGGACCCGCCATGCCGGGCGATTTCCTTCACCAGGCGCGAACTGACGTAGGCGTATTCTTCCGCCGGCATCAGGAAAAGCGTCTCCAGCTTCGGCTGCAGTTTCCGGTTGGTCAGCGCCATCTGGATTTCGTATTCGTAGTCGGAAAACGCGCGGATGCCGCGAACAATCGCCCGGGCGTTTTTCTTGACCGCGTAATCAACCAGAAGGCCGCTGAATGTGTCCACGGTGACATTCTTCATGTCGCGCGTGACATCCTGCAGCATCTCGACACGCTCCTCAACACTGAACAGCGGCTGCTTCTCAGCATTCGTCAGCAGGGCGACAATCAGATGGTCAAAGATCCGGCTGCTTCGCTGGATCAGATCAAAGTGCCCGTTGGTTATCGGATCAAAGGACCCTGGATAAATCGCGAGAATGTCAGACATAAGCCGAAGCGAAGGGCGCGCCAGCGCCGCCCGTATGCTTAAAAAGCATTCTAGCTGTTGGGTTCGAACGTTGTAAACCAGATTCTGTGAAAGCGTGACCGAGCAATTGAGGGGCCGGGCGCAACGTATCCGCGTGCAAGCGCAGACATTGCTTTGCCCAACGCAGAATGTGAAATCACAACAGGCGGAAAAAACGCCGGGTTAGCCCCGCATTATGCGGCACGGAGCCAAACCGGCGTGAGTTCGCGAAGCCGTGTCTTTTTGGCTAGCGGCCAAAATTCAAATTCAGCGAAATGAAATCATGCACACGGTAACCGTTGTCAAACAAAACGACTCTGCCGCCGAAGAGGAAATAGTGATAATCCGGAGGTGGCGGAGGCAGTTCCTGCAGCATGACCGGTGGCAGCGGATGGCAGTAACCCCGGTAGCGAGGCGCCAGTACGTACCCGGCACTCAGAACCACGCCGCGTGGCCCGCGGTCCCGAAACCAGCGGTAGTCACGGTGTTCGTCGTAATACCTCACCACCGCGCGGCGGTCATAATCATTAAAGCGGTAGCGCCCTTCGTGGTCGCGGTCCCATCCTCTGTGCCGACCATTGTCCCAATGCTCGCGGGGGCCGCGTCCTCTGTCATTGTGGCCTCGCCCTCTGTCGCCCCTGTCCCGTCCGTGGTCGTCATGCCGGTAACCGGGATTGGGGTGCGCCCAGGCAGCCAATACACTAGGTCCCAGCGAGACGCCTGCGCCAACTAACAGAATCAAAAGGAATTGCAAGGATTTTTTCATGAGCTGTCTCTCCTTCGCCTGCCATCGACAGCCCCCATCGATATGAGGGGACAATAAGTGGCAATGGCACATCATTTGGGAACTGGCGCTCCCTTTTCCCCTCCCCCACAAACCCACTTTTTCACGTGGGTGTATTGTTTGTCAACAAACTAAAGTTCTACTACCATTGCACAAGGCTGAACGCACCAATGCTACCCCACTTTGGATTTCCGAATTTCCTCGGCGCTGGCTTCGCTGCTCATGCCGGGGTCTTCGGGTGCCGGGACTTCGCCGTCAATCATTTTTTGCGGGCTTAGCACCCGAGTTTCGACATAGATTGCCCTGCCCGCCATCTAGTGGATTAATGGGCTCTTCCAGACACGAAAAAGCAACTCCTTGAGTTGAGCAAAGCGTTCGGAGCCAAGCTCTGCGCTCCATTCGCGCTCAATGTCTCGGAGGATATCGTGGATTTTTGCGTAGGCAGCGTGACCACGTTTGGTAAAACGGATGATTCGGGCACGTCCACCATTCGGAACGTCAGACCGCACGATATAGCCATACTCTTCAAGGCTCCCCAGCAGTTGGTTCATAGCCTGCTTGCTGATGCCGGCGCGCTCGGCCAAAACGCCCGGGCGGACGGCATCCGGCCCCGGAAACTGCAGCACCGCCATATGCGGCACGCGCAGTTCCACAAAGCCTGCGGCATTCAGTTCGCTGATCAGTCGACGGTGGATGGCCTCGGTCGGAACGCGCAATAATGCTCCTATGAGCATCTCCGAAGTTTTCACCTTTGGGTTCGACATTTTTTCTTGACATCCTAAGTAAATTGCATTTACAGCATATCACGGTAAATGGACTTTACTATTAAGGAGAGCAACTAGTATTGCGTTCTTAAAATACGTTGACTTATTTGAGCCATTGACTTAAAGTGCTCGATTATGTCCCGTCGAGCGCCCCAAATCGAACTAACTGCCGAAG
>JAJYLL010000084.1 GCA_021787735.1 Acidobacteriota bacterium
TAGCAATACACAATCCTATAAAGATCGATCTGGTTGTACCCAACCCAAAGAGCAGTCCCACGGCGATGCCGAGGAACATTGGAAAAACAAATCCGGCAATACCAACGAAAGCTCCCCTACCTCGGAATGACTTCCAGAGCGTTGGCAAATCCATTTCCATGCCAGCCAGAAAAACAAGCAGCAAGACCCCCAGGTCCGCAAGTGCCCGGATTTCATCGGTGAAACGGACAACGCCAAGGACGGAGGGCCCCAGGATAACGCCTGCTGCAAGCTCCCCCAGCATGGCAGGCTGACCGTAATGCTCTGCGACTTCTCCGATGGTACGGGAAAGCAGCAACAGCAGAAGTAGCGCTTCTATAAATGGCACGAGGATTCACCTAAGCTCTGGCGAAAAATCGACAAACCTATGCTGAAGTCAATCAACGCCTCTCTAATGTTAAGAGAACCAAAGAACATCGAAAGAGTGGCGGAGGTCATTCTAACATAGCAACTCAGACCCACAAGACCCTGTGTGGCTTGGCAATTGGGCGGTTGCAAGCTAAGTGGTTGATCGTAAACACCATGTGTTTCCGAATCCACCGTGCAGGTTGTCGCAGTGCCAGTGCAGCCACTGCAAACCCATTTCCCCAGAATCTATCGTCTCTTATCAATACTTGTGGGTTTGCCTTTCTTGACAACAGCGCCGCGTTTCCTCAACAATGACGGATTATCATTTACCGATGCGGGTGTAGAGAGAATAATGCCCTCAAAGTTGAAGATGAGAAAGGTTTAAGCATGCGTTGGAGTCAGATTTTCATCCCCACGCTTCGGGAAATTCCGGCGGAAGCCGAAGCGCCCAGCCATCAGTTGTTGCTGCGCGCGGGCTATGTCCGCCAGGTTGCGGCGGGAGTGTACGCGTATCTTTATCTTGCCCAGAGATCTTTCCTCAAGATCACGCAGATTATTCGTGAGGAGATGAACCGGATCGGGGCACAGGAATTTTATCTGCCGGCGTTGAATCCGGCTGAACTCTGGCGGGAATCTGGCCGATACGATCTATTTGGCGAGACGATGTTCAAATTCAAGGACCGGAACCAGCACGACATGTGCCTGGGTGTGACCCATGAAGAAGAGATGACCAACATCGCCCGCGGGGAAATCCGGTCTTACAAGCAGCTCCCGCAGATGTGGTATCAAATCCAGGAAAAGTTTCGCGATGAACCCCGGCCGAAATCGGGGCTGCTTCGCCTGCGCCAGTTCATCATGAAGGACTCTTATTCGTTTGACCTTGACGACGCGGGTCTTGATGAGAGTTATCAGAAACACTACGACGCCTATTGCCGCATCTTCGACCGCTGCGGCCTCAAGTATGTGATTGCCGAAGCCTACTCGGGGGCGATGGGTGGAACGGTCTCGCACGAATTCATGGTGCCTACCAACTCCGGCGAGGACTACATTGCCATCTGCGACTGCGGCTACGCGGCCAACCTGGAGAAGGCGAGGTCCGCCGTCGAAGCGGTTGAAGACCTGCCGGGCGACGCCGCTCCGGAACCGTTCCCAACTCCGGGACAGAAGACCATAGACGCTCTCGTGGCGTTCACTGGCGAGCCGGCATCGAGGATGATCAAAACGCTGGTCTACATTGTTGAAAGCAAGCCCGTGGTGCTCCTGCTGCGGGGCGACCACGAGCTGAGCGAAACCAAGCTGGCGTCCGTGCTGCAAACGACCACCTATCGTCCGGCAACGGCTGACGAGGCGTTTGACCTGCACGGGGCGCATCTGGGTTCGCTGGGGCCGGTTGGCATTAAAGGCGCGCACATCCTGGCGGACCAGTCGCTTGATGGGCGAAAAAACATGATCACCGGGGCCAACCGGGATGATACTCACCTGCGCAACGTGACGCCCGGGCGTGATTTCACGGCAGAATTCGCCGACTTGCGCGTGGTCCGGGCTGGCGATCTTTGCATCCGGTGCGGCAAGCCGTTGCGGGTTTCGGTATCGGTTGAGCTGGGCCATGTTTTCAAGCTGGGCCGCCGCTATTCCGAGGCCATGCATGCCACGGTGCTGGACCCCAACGGCAAGGAAGTCTGCATGACAATGGGATCGTACGGCATTGGCGTGGAGCGGATTCTGACTTCGGCCGTCGAGCAGAACTTCGACGCGGATGGTATGTTCCTGCCGCGGGCGATTGCTCCTTTTGATGTGATCCTGACGGCGGCCAATATGGATGACCCGGGGGTAAAGGCGGCCGCCGAGAATCTTTACAAGCAGTTGCAAGCTATGGGGTTGGACGTGTTGTTTGACGACCGGCTGGAACGGCCTGGAGTCAAGTTCAAGGATGCGGACCTGATCGGCGTGCCGTTCCGCATTACGCTTGGCAAGAAGAAGCTTGCCCAGGGGTTGGGCGAAATCTATCATCGCTCGACAAAGCAGGTCCACGATGTTAACCTTGACGAGGTAGCTGTGGCGCTGCGGGAACGCCTGGAGAAGCAGAATTGAACGGCCAGGCGGCGTTATCGGAAATGTTCTCACTCAGCGACTCGGGGGAGGGTGAGTGAAAGCGTTCCTCTCCTTGGCGTTTCTTGCAATCGTGGGTTTTTGCGCTTTCAAGATTTTGCCGGTTTACGTGGAAAACTATCAGCTTCAGGATTTCGTGAACAATGAAGCTGTTCAGGCGACCGTTCGCCAGCCACAGCCGAGGCCTGAAGACGTTCAGACCGAAATTTACTCGAAAGCTGAGTCGCTGGGGCTACCCGTGGAACGACAGGACATCAAGGTTTCAGTCGGCCAAACCGTTGCTATCAAGGTTAATTATGAGGTTTACGTCGATTTGAAAATCTACACGCTTCCTCTCCATTTTGCTCTCTCGGTGACAAACAGCAACATCTAAGCCGTGCCCTCCCGAAGAAAAACCCCAACCCGGAAAACCTCAAAGCCCAAATGGAAGGGCCGCTTTGGCTCGCTTCAGAAACTGTCCCTGTGGCAACAGGTGGCAATCGGAGGCGGACTCCTGGCTCTGCTGGTGGCTGTGACGGCCTCCGTTTATTTTTACGTCCATTTTTCGCGGATGATCGATGCGCGCCTGAGCGGCGACGTCTTCAACCATGCCTCGCTGGTGTACGCCGCTCCCATGCCGGTGGAAGTGGGCGAACCTGGCTCGCCCGAAGCGTTTGCGGCCAGGCTCCAGAGGGCGGGCTACACTACGGGCCAGACCGAATCGCATTTCGGCAACTTTGAAATTCATGGGAACCGCCTGATTGTCAGGCCGGGCCCAAATTCCTTTTTTCACGGCCCGGTGATGCAGGAAGGAGCTGCAACGCTGGCTTTCAGCGGTGGGCGCGTCGCTTCCATCACGGCAATGGACCGGAGCACTCCGCTCCAGAACTACTGGCTGGAGCCGGAAGTGATTACCACGCTGTTCGGAAGCAACCGTTCCAAGCGTCGGGTGGTGCGGTACCAGCAGATTCCCAAGAATTTGGTCAACGCGGTTGTATCCGCAGAGGACCACACCTTCTTCACCCATCACGGTATCAACCTGTTTCGCGTCTTTGGTGCCGCGCTTGCCGACTTGCGCGCGGGGCGCCCGGCGGAAGGCGCCAGCACGCTCACGATGCAACTGGCGCGAAATTTTTTCCTCAGTCCGCGGAGGATCCTGCGGCGGAAGATCGAGGAAGTTTTCATCGCTTTCATGCTAGAGGACCGGCTCAGCAAGGAAAGGATTTTTGAGCTTTACTCCAATGAGATTTACCTGGGGCAGAGCGGTAGCTTCTCGATTTACGGTTTTGGCGAAGCGGCCAACGCGTACTTCAACGAGGATATTTCGTCGCTGACGCTGCCGGAGGCCGCGCTGCTGGCGGGAATTATCCGCGGCCCCAACTACTACTCGCCCTACCGTCACGCGCGGCGGGCGACCGAGCGCCGCAATCACGTGCTTGCCGAGATGGCCGAGGGGGGCTACATCACACGGCAGCAGGCGCAGGAAGCTTCTGCGGCCCCGCTGGGGCTGGCGCCGGAGAACGTGGGCGGCAGCCAGGCGCCGTACTTTGTTGACATGATCCAGGACGAACTGCTCGCACACTTTTCTGAGGAGCAGTTGCTTTCGCAGAGCTACCGCATCTACACCACTATCGATCCTGATTTGCAGCGGGCGGCGGCGGAAGCCGTGGCCACAGGCATGGAGGAGGTGGACAAACGGATTGCCGGAATGCGCCATCATCCGCCGCAATCTGCCAGTGGTCCCCAGGAACCGCAGGTGGCGCTGGTTGTTCTTGACCCTCACACCGGGGCAATACGTGCGCTGGTGGGCGGGCGTAATTATGCGAAAAGCCAGTTGAACCACGCGCTGGCCCGGAGGCAGCCGGGCTCTTCCTTCAAGCCATTCGTTTACGCGGCGGCGCTGAATTCCGCGCTTGACGGCTCGCAGCCTCTGTTCACCCCCGCCAGCATCCTGACGGACGAGCCCACATCTTTTGAATTCGACGGCAATGTTTATGCGCCCAGAAATTATGAGAATGAATATATGGGACAGGTTACGGTGCGGCAGGCGCTGGCGCACTCACTGAATGTCGCCACGGTGAGCCTGGCTCAAATGGTGGGCTACGAAAAAATCCGGGACCTGGCCATCCAGGCCGGAATCAATCAGGATCTGCAGGCGACACCGGCAATTGCGCTGGGCGCCTACGTGGCAACGCCCTTGGAGATGGCCGGATCGTACACGGTGTTTTCAAATTCCGGCACTTACGAGCAGCCACGCTCTATCCTTCTCGTCAACAACGCCGACGGCCAGCCGATCTATCGCGTTCCTGAAGTTACGCGACAGGTGCTCGATCCCCGCATCGCCTTTTTGATGGTAAGCTTAATGGAGAGCGTAATTGATGAAGGCACCGGGGAAGGCGTTCGATCTCGCGGGTTCACGCTGCCGGCTGCCGGCAAGACCGGAACGTCGCACGACGGCTGGTTTGCGGGATTCACCTCCAACCTTCTGGCGGTTGTCTGGGTAGGCTACGACAACGATCGCGAATTGAACCTGTCCGGCGCGGCGTCAGCGCTTCCGGTGTGGACGGCTTTCATGAAAAGCGCCACCAAGCTTCCGGATTACAGCGACGTTCAGCCTTTTATGGAACCTCCGGGAATCGTGAGCGTTCCTCTGGACGATCAGGGCCAGCTTGCCGCCTCAAACACTCCAGGGACGGTCCACAACGAGTTCTTTATTCTGGGGACCGAGCCGCATTCTGAAAACCCCCTGCAGCGAGTGGGTGGATTTCTGGGCCACATTTTCCATCCGGACAGCAAATCGATGACCCAGGACGCGCAGAGGGTTACTTCGTCGCCCAGCATGCCGGCGGCAACTCCCAAGGGACCGCAAAGTCCACAGCCGCCGCAGGCGAGCCGCTCCACCCAGCAGATTCAACAAACGAACCGGAAAAAGGGTGGCCTCCTGCACAAGTTCTTCTCCATCTTCAAGGGCAGCGACACGAAGGAACCCGCGCAACAACCTTCGTCCCAAAGCACGCCGCCCTGATGTGCCATCGCCCCGCGCCGGGAAGGTGAGCCATGAAACGGGGAATTTCAATCTGCACGGCCGCAGTCCTGACCGGGGCCCTGCTCGTTGGGGGACCTGTCGCCAGGGGCGCACAGGACAATCAGACGGGGTGGTCCAGCCAGCCTGGAATCGGACAGCAAAATGAAGTACCTCAAGGCAAGATTTCGGATGAAGAGCGCGCCGACATCCTTATGGCGCGAAAGCAGTACAACGAAGCCATTGAATCTTATTCACTCGTCATCAAGACCTACTCCGCGCCTCTGCAGAACAGAGCTAAAGTTGCAGGCCTGTGGAACAAGATGGGCATCTGCTACCAGCAGGAACTGGACTACGGGAAGGCTCGCAAGGCCTACGAGGAAGCCATCCGTTTGAACCGAGAATTTGCCCCAGCCTGGAACAATCTGGGAACCAGCTACTTTCTGCAACACCGGCCGAAAAAGTCCATCAAGTATTATCGGCACGCCATCAAGCTGAACCCGGGTTCCGCCTCGTTTCATATGAACCTGGGAACCGCTTACTTTGAGCGGAAGAAATACAATCCGGCGATCAAAGAGTACCGGAAGGCGATCGAGCTGGATCCCGGAATCCTGATGCAAACTTCACGCGAGGGGAGCACCGTGGAGGCTCGTTTTGCTGACGCCCGGTTCTATTTCTACATGGCCAAGATTTATGCATCGCTGGGAAATCCGGGTGAAGCAGTTCGTTACCTTCAGCGTGCTATGGAAGAAGGCTTCACCAAGCGCAAAGAGATCCTTGAGGATCCGGATATTCTGAAGATCAGTAAAGACCCTGGTTTCATTGCTCTGATGAAGAACCCACCCGTTGCTATTAAGGACTGATCCCAGGCAAAGCGCTCTGCCGGGTGGTTCCCCACGGCCCCGGCGGGCCGGTCGCGTTCGAGGGGTGCGCCTGCAAGTGTTATAATGGCCCCGGTTGGACTGATAAGCCACATGATAAAGAAGTGCATTGGGTTGTTGGTTTTAGTGTTGTGGGTCAGCGCGCGGCTCGGCGCCGCTACTCCCCAAGTGATCCTGGTGTTTCCGCTGGATAATATGAGCGGCAACGCGAGCGTGGGATGGATGTCTGACGGAATCGCGGAACTTCTTTCAACGCGCCTTGCATCCCCCACGCGGTACGTTCTGCAGCGCGACGAACGCGATGACGCTTATGAGCAGCTTGGATTGCCGCTTATGACTCCCCTGACGCTGGCCAGTGAATATAAGGTAGCCCGGCTTCTTGGGGCGACAGTGTCCGTCGTGGGGCACTTTAATCTGGTTGGCGATCAGCTCACAACCTACGTGCAGTGGCTGAATGTTCAGCACCTGACCCTTTCCCAACCCATCGTTGTGACCGGCAAGCTGAACGAACTGGCCGGGCTTGAAACCCGATTGGCCTGGGATCTCTTGAAAACGCAGGAGAAGGACGCTGTAACCGGCACGGAGAAAGAATTCAGCAACCGGTTTGCTCCCGTTCGATTGGACGCTTTCGAAAGCTATATCCGTGGTATTTTGTCAGCCGACGCAACGACGCGGGTTCATTTCCTGCAGGAGTCGGACCGCCTGAACCCGCGTGACCACCGGGCTGCGTTTGCGCTCGGACGTTATTACTTTGAGCAGAAAGCTTACGCCGATTCCGCGAAATGGCTGGAAGTGCTGAATTCCGGTGACCGAAATTATGCGCAGTCGCTGTTCCTTCTGGGGGTTGACGAGTACTTTCTGGGCCAGACCGCCCAGGCCAAAACTACCTTTGAGAAACTAGCCGGGATGGTCCCGCTTGGCGAAGTCATGAATAACCTTGGGGTGGTTGAATTGCGTCTGGGCAACAACTCCAGGGCGCTTGCTGATTTTCAGCAGGCTTATCAGAAAGACCCAGGCGATTCTGACTACGCTTTTAACATGAGCATGGCTCTCTGGCGCCTGAAGAAATATGACCAGGTGGCGGAATATCTTCACAAGGTTCTTACTCAGGATCCTGGAGACAAGGACGCCCACCTTCTTCTTGCGCAGGTGGCGGGCGAGCTGGGTGATACAAAAACCCGGCAGGCGGAAATGGATTGGATTACCGAACACCAAAAAGACCCCGCAGACGATCCACCTGGAGTTGACGCCAACACTCCTGCCGTTCAGAATCCATCGCCAAGGATCAAGGACGAATACGACGGCAAGGCATTTTATCTGCTCTCTCTGGCTGTCACGCGAGCTGCGCAGAATCGACTGGAAGCACAGCCTGCGCAGGTGGTGAGGAACGCCGGGCAGGAACACTTGAAGAAAGGTCTGGCCCTGCTTGCGGCGGGGCAGCTTCCCGGCGCAGAGCGCGAACTGACGCAGGCTGTGCTGCTCCTTCCCCACAGCAGCGAGGCCCATCAGGCCCTTGGAGAGGTCTTTCAGCGGGAGGGCAAACACACGCTTGCTGCAACCGAATTTGAAGCCTCGCTAAAGGAAAAGGACTCTTTTGAGGGCCATCTGTGGCTGGCCCGGGCCTACGCCTCGCTGGACCACCTGGAGACTGCGCTGGAGCAGGCGAAGGCGGCCCAGCAGATTGACCCGACCAGCGCTGAAGCAAGAGGCGTGGCGGAGCAAATTCGCGCACAAATGTCCGGGCACCGAGCTAAACCTTGAGAACCACGTCTTTCAAGCGCGTTCTGTCACAAGCTGTCCTGCTGGGGGCGTCGTTGGGCCTTTCGCCGCTCTTTTCTGCAACGCAGCCCCCGGTTGTGGTTCAGATCAACATGGACGGTGTTGTGCAGGCCGTCAGCGCCGACTATGTCGTCCGGGGAATCGACTACGCCAACCGCATCCACGCCAGCGCCGTCCTGCTTGAATTGAGCACTCCCGGCGGCCTGGGCGATTCCATGCGCGACATTGTCCGTGCCGTGATGAATTCGCACGTGCCGGTCATAACCTATGTTTATCCCAGCGGAAGCCGCGCGGCCTCGGCGGGTTTTTTTATTCTGCTCTCCGGCGACATTGCGGTGATGGCTCCCGGAACCAACACGGGGGCAGCGCATCCGGTGATGATCGCCGGACTGAGCGCGGGGAAAACCGAAGAAACTAAAATCCTGAACGATTCCGCCGCATTCATTCGTTCCATTGCGGATGCGCGTGGGCGAAATGCCAAAATGGCTGAGGACGGTGTGCGGCAAAGTATATCGCTTACAGACCAGGAGGCGCTCAAGGACAACCTGATCAACGCCATCGCCAACAGCCCGGAAGAAATCTTCCAACAGTTCAACGGCAAAACGATCAAACGCGCCAACGGGTCGGAGACGGTGCTCAATCTGGCGGGCGCGCGCATTGTTCCTTACCAGATGCCGTGGTTCAAGCGGGTCCTCTCGTGGGTTTCAGACCCCAATATTGCATTTATTCTGGGAGCCATCGGCTTGCTGGGGTTGTATATTGAATTTACACACCCGGGCGGAATCCTGCCGGGTGTTGTCGGATCCATCGCGCTGGTCCTGTCGCTGTTCGGCTTCCACATGATGCCGATTAATTACGCCGGCGTTGTGCTGATTCTGATCGGACTGGCCCTGTTCGGGCTGGAAGCGGCTTACACTTCGCACGGCATACTGGCCGCCGGAGGCATTGCCGCCATGACTTTCGGGTCTATGATCCTAATCAACTCGCCCTGGCCGGGCACAAGGATTTATATGGCCACAATTCTCAGTGTCGTGATTCCGCTGGCCGTCATCAGCATCGTCCTGATGCGCTTCGCGTGGAGGGCCACCAGAAGCAAATCCGTCATGGGGGAAGAAGGGCTGGCGAACTTGATTGGCGTTGCGCGGACTGACCTTAACCCAACTGGCAAAGTCTTTGTTCATGGAGAATTGTGGGAGGCACGCTCTGAACAACATGTTCCTCCCGGCGGGCGTGTGCGGGTGCTGAAAGTGGAAGGACTTACATTGGTGGTTGAGCCGACGGAAGAATCCCAGTAGACTGTCCCCAATTGGATCAGACGGAGAAATTCTGAATGAGAACGTTGGGGTGGAACATCTCAGCGGTTGATTCGGGGAACCGGACGCCGTATCTCTCGAAAATCGGGAAGGAGGAGTAATGGGCTATCTGGTTGCAGCGATAATCCTTTTTTTCTACGCCGCAGCGTGCTTGAACGTCCTCAGGGAATACGAAAGGGCGGTTATTTTTCGGTTGGGCCGCGTCCAGCAGCCGGATAAAGGTCCGGGCTTGATCTGGATCTGGTGGCCGATCGATAAGCTAGTGAAAGTTTCACTGCGTATTGAAACGTGGGATGTCCCTCCGCAGGACATCATTACAAGAGACAACATTTCAGTCAAAGTTAACGCTGTGCTTTTCTACAGAATCATCAACGCGCAAAAGGCGGTGATCGAGCTGACCAATTTTCGCTTTTCGATTGAACAACTCTCTGCCACAACGTTGCGCGCAGTGCTAGGTGAAGTCGAACTTGACGATCTGCTCTCACAACGTGAAAAGTTGAACATGCGGCTGCAGACTATCATTGACGAGCAGACCGAGGCCTGGGGCATTAAGGTGTCGCAAGTCCAGGTGAAGCAGGTAGATATCCCGCAGGACATGCAGCGGGCCATCGCGCGCCAGGCGGAAGCCGAACGCGAACGCCGCGCCAAGATTATCAACGCCGACGGAGAATACCAGGCTTCGCAGAAGTTGTCTGACGCTGCGAAAATTCTGGCGGTGGAACCCGTCACCATCACTTTGCGTTATCTCCAGACTCTGGCAGAATTAGGGACGGAGAAAAATACAACGATAGTCTTCCCGATACCCGTGGAGTTGTTATCGATCCTGATGCAGAAAGTAAACCCTGCGCCGCCCGCCGGCAAGGATTCCGGGAAGAGTTAACGGAGAATGAGGCGTGAATCGGACGCCAACGGAGTGATATGGCTAACCGAATGGATAAATTCCAGGATGAAAAGGGAACATCCGCCCGCCATCTGGTGCTGATGTTTCTGGCTGCTGTGGCGGTCTGTGCCGTTTTCTTTTCCCTGGGTTACGTTGTGGGCTATAACCACAGCCCCTCCAGGAGCGGGGTCGTTACTGAAAACGTAAGCGGTTCGGGCAATATCCCCCCGACAGTGAATCCGCCAGCCGGGGATTCCAGCGAGTCATCGTCAGGAGGCCTCACCACTGAAAATGTGGGGCCGGGTTCAACATCCGCCCCTCCACCCATTAGCGCTCCATCACAGACGCAAGAGCCTGTGGCTGTGCCCACGCGCGCGGAGCACCAGCCTCGTGAAAAGGCCGGTGCTCCTCGAATAACCATGAAAGCCAAGGCCTCGACGGTGAAGGCCTTGCCTGCCGCACCGTCGACCGCCAGTTCCGGCGGCCATTTTGCGGTGCAGGTGATGGCTTCAAAAACCAGGGTGGATGCCGAGCATCTGGTTAAATTGCTGAAGTCCCGGGGCTACCCAGTCTACATCCTAACCCCACAGCAGGGCCTTGCTCACGACAACCTCTACCGCGTTCAGGTGGGCCCTTTTACAACGCGCGTTGCGGCCGACGCTACTCGGGACAAATTGGTAGGGGAGGGCTTCCGGCCATTTGTCGTTCGCTGAGCGTCCGCATGGCGTGCCCGCGGCCCGCCATGTCAGGCGCCGGACTGTCTGTTGTTGCTCGTCCCTTTGTTGCAACAGAATTTCCGTACCCAGGTAAGGAATGACCGCCGCCAGCTTATCTCTCACAGATTGGTTCAGGAAGCCTTGGGCCCGCTACGCCGCGAGCATTCTCAGCGGTTTGCTTCTCTTTGCCTGTTTCCCGCTTGTCAATTGGAGCGCTCTGGTCTGGGTGGCCTGCCTGCCTCTGCTGTTAGCCGTTGTGATTGAAAGGCGCTGGGGTCGGGGCTTCTGGCTGGGATACCTGGCGGGGGCTGCGTTCCTTTCCGGAAGTTGCTACTGGTTTGTCAGCGTGATGCAAGGCTATGGAAACCTAACGCCGGTGCTTGCCGTTGGCGTGCTGGTTCTCTTCGTGATCGTCTTTTCCACTTTTTACGGAGTTTTCGGGCTTGCTGCGACCGTGGTGGCGCGCCGGAATGTAAACTCGGCCCTCCTCCTCAGCCCATTTCTGTGGGTCGCCCTGGAATTAGCCAGGACCTACCTGATCACCGGCTTCCCGTGGAACCTGCTGGGCTATGCGGTCCGCCCTGTAGGGCTGGAGCAGTTGGCGTCAGTCACTGCCGTCTATGGTCTTTCGTTCCTCGCCGTTGCCACCAGCGCATTGCTTGCGTGGATATTGGTGGATCCCCGTCGGAGATCGCGATGGGTAGTCCTGGCTGCCTGGGTTTTTCTGCTGTTTGCAGGCGACTGGTTGCTGCAGCCTCCACCTCGGCAACCCGAACCCGATGTTGCATTGCTGGTTCAGCCCGACATTCCCCTGGGCGAAGCCGCAATGGAAAAGTGGGTCCCGTGGTCAAATCCGGCTCCTCTTGAGGGCATGGTGCGGGAAAGTGTGGAGGCCGCGCGGGAACCTGGTGCGTCAACTCCTGTTACGCCGCTGCTCATCTGGCCCGAGAGTTCGGCGCCCTTTCTTTATGGCCGGGACCCGGTGTTTCGGGGCGCGATTGAAAGCATGGCGGAGCAAGCGCATGCCTACGTGATCAGCGGGACGGTGACCTTTGCGGGGCGGGGAAATAATCAGCCCCAGAACGCGGCTGTACTGCTGGCGCCGGACGGCCAATTGCTGCTCCATTATGTTAAAATTCACTTGGTGCCTTTTGGCGAATATGTGCCGTGGTGGGCGTTCCCAGGGAAGGTGGGAAAAATCACGGCCGAGGTGGGCGATTTTGTTCCGGGAAAGTCCGTCAAGGTGGCCCGGACCCCGGAAGGCGTTATTGGGATTTTCATCTGCTACGAGGCCATTTTCCCCCAACTGGTGCGGAAATTTGCCGCAGATGGCGCGGGCGTTCTGGTAAATATTTCAGACGATGGCTGGTACGGCGATTCGTCGGCCCCATTCCAGCATTTTGAGATGGCCCGCTTCCGGGCGATCGAGAACGGCCGGTTCATTCTGCGCGGCACCAACAATGGGATTACGGCGATCGTTGATCCTTACGGCAGGGTGCGGAAAGAAATCCCGCGAAACCAGTTTGGAATTCTGACCGGCCACTTCCGCTACCTGTCGAAGAAGACGTTCTACACAAAGTACGGCGATGTGTTCGCATGGACCTGTGTGGCAGTAGCCGCAGTGGTGATTCTGGTTTCGCTGCTATGGCGGGGTCTAATGCCCGCGAAGCCTGATGAAATTCGGAATGGAATTGAGGAGTAATCGTGATTGAAGAACTGACAAGAGAGTTTGACGATTTGAAGCGTCGAGTCCAGGAACTTCGGAGTTTTCTTTGACGCCCCCGGACAACGCCGCGAACTGGAAAACTTGGAAAAGCAGATAGCCCGCCCTGATTTCTGGGACGATCAGCAGGGCTCGCAGAAAGTCCTTTCACAACGCAAAAGGCTGGAGTCCGGCATTCAGTCGGATGAGCATCTGGCCGCGAAGGTGGCCGACCTGGAGGCTTATTTCGAGCTTGCCGGCGAAGGCGAAAACGTCTTGCAGGAGGTCCGCCGTGAAATGGATGCCCTGCGCTCCGAGGTCGACCAACTTGAAACCACCACGCTGCTGCCCAGTGAAAACGACCAGTTGAATGCCATTGTGACCATCCATCCGGGGGCCGGCGGCACGGAATCGCAGGATTGGGCGGAGATGTTGCTGCGGATGTACCGGCGATGGGCAGAGCGGCATAACTTTAAGTTCACCTTGAATGACTATCAGGCTGGAGAAGAAGCAGGCCTGAAGTCCGCAACCTTCACCGTCGCGGGCGAGTATGCCTATGGCCTGCTGAGTGCCGAGAGCGGCGTGCACAGGCTGGTCCGAATTTCTCCTTTTGATCAGGCCGCCCGGCGGCACACTTCTTTCGCTTCAGTGTACGTCAGCCCCGAAATCGACGACAGCATCACTATTGAGATCAAGCCCGAGGAATTGCGGATTGATACTTACCGGTCCGCGGGTAAAGGCGGCCAGCACGTGAACACAACCGACTCCGCCGTGCGCATTACACATATTCCCACAGGAATAGTGGCGCAGTGCCAGAACGAGCGGTCGCAGCACCGCAACCGCGAAATGGCGATGAAGTTCCTTCGCTCGCGCCTCTACGCTCTGGAACTTCAGCGGCGGCGCGAGGCGGCGCAGAAGCTGGAAGATTCCAAAGGGGAAATCGCGTTTGGGAACCAGATTCGCTCCTACGTGCTGCACCCGTATCGGATGGTGAAGGACCATCGGACTAAGTTCGAGGTGGGAGACACGGACCGCGTTCTCGATGGCGATATCGATCCGTTTATTCAAGCGTATCTAATGTCCCGGCGAACAGTGGAGAAAGCGGGTTAGCCTCAGTGATGTTAGAGGCATGGCGAAGACCTGTCCTCCTCGCCCTGTCTGCAAGGCAGGGTTAACAGTTTCCGGGTGTGAAAGGCCAGCTAAGGAACTGAACGGAGCGGGGCCCATCGAGTGAGCGAACTTACGGCTTTTGGACTGTTTGCAGTTACGGCGATGCTGGTTTGTTATGGATTAGAGAAGCGCAGCCATTGGTTCATCCTGGTGTTTGCGGCTTCCTGCCTGATGGGATCGATCTACGGGTTTCTCCAGGGCGCGTGGCCGTTTGGACTGGTGGAATCCGCCTGGGTGCTGGTTGCCGTGCGGCGCTGGTGGGTAACGAAAAATCCAAGCCGACTTGATGACAGCTTTTAATTTCTATGCCTGCGGAAATTGGCTGGGGAGAAGGGCTGATATCTGAGATCGTTGCAATACCGTACTCGGTTCCCTTTTTCGGTGGTTGGCTTTCCGGATTGCATCTGAAACGGTTCAGCCACGCCATTGCGCTGTTCGCTGCAAAGAAAGGCCTTGAGGGCATCAAACGGTTGACGGTGTGGAAAGGCATGTGCTAGCGTTGCTTATTTGCACATCGGACAATATTTTTGCATAGAGGAAGGAGACCCACGTGGCTGGGCTTGATCATCACTACTTTTTCACTTCCGAGTCGGTGACGGAAGGGCATCCCGACAAAGTGTGCGACCAGATTTCCGATTCGGTGCTTGATGCCGTCCTGGCAGCGGACCCGAAGGGCCGCGTTGCCTGCGAGACCATGGTGAAGGACTCGGACGTCTACGTGGTCGGAGAAGTTACGACCACCGCCAAGCTGGACATCGAACGGTTGGTGCGGGACACCGTCCTGTCGATTGGATATACGGACCCGGAAGGCGGTTTCACGTCGGACGGCTGCAGAGTTCATGTAAACCTGACGCGGCAGAGCGCCGACATCGATATGGGCGTTTCAACCGGCGGCGCCGGCGACCAGGGAATGATGTTCGGATACGCCTGCAACGACACTGAAGAACTGATGCCGCTGCCTATCACGCTAGCCCAGAAACTTTGCCTTCGGCTGGCGGAAGTTCGGAAGAAAGGCATCCTGGACTTCGTTCGGCCCGACGGCAAATCGCAGGTAACCGTTGAGTACGACGAAAACAAACCATTGCGGGTGGACGCCGTTGTGGTTTCCACGCAGCACTCCGCCAGCGTTTCCACCGAAACGCTTCGCGAGGGCATTATCGAATGCGTCATCAAGCCCGTCATTCCCACCTCGATGATGGATGCCAACACCAATTACCACATTAATCCTACGGGACGCTTTGTGACCGGCGGGCCTGTGGGCGATTCCGGCCTGACGGGCCGAAAGATTATTGTTGATACGTACGGCGGATGGGCACGCCACGGCGGCGGTGCATTTTCCGGCAAGGACCCAACCAAGGTGGATCGTTCCGCCGCTTACATGGCCCGCTACATTGCCAAGAACATCGTTGCGGCAGGTCTGGCAACCCATGCGGAAGTGCAGCTTGCCTACGCGATCGGCGTTGCCGAGCCGGTGTCCGTGCTCGTGGATACTTTCGGCACGGGAAAAATGAAGAACGGGCAGTTGGTTGAACTCATTCGCAAGAACTTCCAACTGTCGCCCCGGAGCATCATTGAGTCGCTCGATTTGCTCCGCCCGATTTACAGAAAAACAGCAGCTTATGGTCACTTTGGGCGGCCCGAGCCTGAGTTCGCATGGGAACGGACCGACAAGGTTGCGATTTTACGGAAGGAGAGTGGATTGTAATGCCTGTGACCCATAAAATCGCTCACGACGTTAAAGACATGGGCCTGGCCGCCAAGGGTAAGACCCGAATTGAGTGGGCCGGCCAGTGGATGCCCGTCCTGAAACTGATTCAGGAGCGCTTCCTGAAGGAAAAGCCTCTCAATGGAATCAAAATCTCTGCCTGCCTGCATGTCACCACTGAAACAGCCAATCTGGCCGTCACGCTTCGCGACGGCGGAGCAGACGTTGTCCTCTGCGCCTCGAACCCGTTGAGCACTCAGGATGATGTGGCTGCCTCGCTGGTTCAGGACCACGGAATTCCCGTCTTCGCCATCAAAGGCGAAGACAATGACACCTACTACTCCCACATTCAATCTGCGCTTGAACACCGCCCCCAGATCACCATGGATGACGGTGCGGACCTGGTGACCACGATCCTGACGAAAGGCCAGAACCTGATTCCCGGTATCATCGGCGGGACAGAAGAAACGACCACCGGCGTGATCCGGTTGCGCGCCATGGCCAAACAGGGCGTGCTGAAATACCCCATTATTGCCGTCAATGACGCCGACACCAAGCATCTGTTCGATAACCGCTATGGAACCGGGCAATCGACGGTCGATGGCATCGTCCGGGCAACGAATATCCTGCTGGCTGGTTCGACGGTTGTTGTTGCAGGTTACGGATGGTGCGGCCGTGGCTTTGCCATGCGGGCCCGGGGCCTGGGCGCGGATGTGATTGTCACGGAAGTCAACCCGACGCGCGCGCTGGAAGCCCGGATGGACGGTTTCCGCGTGATGCCGATGGCGGACGCGGCAAAGGTCGGGAATGTTTTCGTCACGTTGACCGGCGACAAGTCGGTGCTGAGAAAAGAGCACTTTGAGGCGATGAATGACGGTGCCGCGATCGCCAATTCCGGACACTTCAACGTGGAAATTGATATTCCGGAACTGGAAGCACTCTCGACGTCCAAGCGCACGGTTCGTGAGTTCGTCGATGAATACAAGATGTCGGACGGCCGCAAGATCTATCTGCTGGGCGAAGGCCGCCTGATCAACCTGGCTGCGGCGGAGGGACATCCGGCTGCCGTCATGGACATGAGCTTTGCTGACCAGGCCCTTTCTGTCGAATACCTTGCCAAGAACAGCAAAGATTTGAAGGCGAATGTCTATCCGGTCCCCACTGATCTGGATGAAATGGTTGCCAAGCTGAAGCTGGCGTCGATGGGTATTAATATCGATGCGCTGACTCCGGAACAGGTGGCCTATCTGGCTTCTTGGAATGAAGGAACATAGGCCCGTGAGCAGGGGCGGCCTCGGCCGTCCCTGCAGGCCAATAGGTTCCTGAAAGAGCAAGGCTGTGTTCGGGTATTCTCCCTGTTTTCCTGCCAAGGGCCAAGGGGCGTGCTGAACTCCCGATTCAGACCTGGCGAAAACTCGGATTAAGAAGAGACGGCAGTCGTCAATCGGCACCGTTGGTGAGTAGGTTTGCGTAATGAAAAAGTTCGGAGCACTCGCACTCGATGCGGTAACTTCGCAGGGTGCAACCTACGCTGACGTTCGCGTAATGGACATTCGCCAGCGATATCTCTCCACCAAGAACGGCGAAACAGCACAAGTTAGAGAATCCGAGTCGTTCGGGCTGGGCATTCGCGTGATCGCGGACGGCGCCTGGGGATTTTCGTCAACAGATGACCTTTCGCGGCAGGGTGTTCTCGCCGCCGCACTGCGTGCCGTTGAGATCGCCAGGGCCAGCGCTTTGGCTAAGAAACTCGACGTTCAACTAGCGCCGGAATCAAAGATCGTAGACCAGTGGGAAGGCCCTTGCCGCATCGATCCCTTCTTAATTCCAGTTTCAAGCTGTCTGGACCTGATGCTGAAGGTGGATGCCGAATTGCGCAAGGTGAAGGAGATCACGCTTGCTGAAGTCGCAATGGACTTCCACCGGATTGACCAGCTCTTCCTTTCGAGTAACGGCTCGGAAATCCAGCAGATCAAGAACCAGACAGGCACGGGATTCGTTGCCACATCGTTTGCCGGAAATGAAATCCAGCGCCGGTCTTATCCGAACTCGTTCGGCGGGCAGTATCAGACAAGAGGCTACGAACTGATTGAAGAACTGGACCTGCTGGCCAATGCTCCGCGCATTGCGGAGGAAGCCGCCGCGTTGCATGCCTGTGACCAGTGCCCGGCGGGAGAACGGGACATCATTCTGGGCAGTTCGCAGGTTGGCCTGCAGATTCATGAATCGATTGGCCATCCCATCGAGCTTGACCGCGTTCTGGGTACGGAAGCAAATTTTGCCGGCATGAGCTTTTTGACGCTGGATCAGTTGGGATCGCTGAAGTATGCCTCGGACATTGTGAATGTGGTTGCCGACGCTACACTTGCTCACGGGCCCGGCCTTGGCACGTTTGCCTATGACGACGAGGGCGTCCCGGCTCACAATACTCCGATTATCACGTCAGGCTTATTCACCGGTTATTTGACTTCGCGCGAAACGGCCGCGGCGATTGGGCAAGAGCGCTCAAACGGCAGCATGCGGGCTGAAGGATGGAACCGCATTCCCCTGATCCGAATGACCAACGTCAGCCTGCTTCCGGGCAAAGGTATGTTGGAAGATCTGGTCGCCGACACAGACGACGGGATTTATATGGAGACCAACCGGAGCTGGTCCATCGATGATCGCCGGTACAACTTTCAGTTCGGTACCGAAATCGGCTGGGAAATCAAAAACGGCAGACGTACCCGCATGCTAAAGAATCCCAGCTACGGCGGCATTACCACGGAGTTCTGGAATTCCTGTGACGCCATCTGCGGCCCGGAAGAGTGGACGCTCTGGGGTACTCCAAACTGCGGTAAGGGCCAGCCGCAGCAGACAATGGGGACCGGCCACGGTGCTTCTCCGACACGGTTCCGAAAGGTGCAGGTCGGCGTGGCGTATTCAAAGTGAGGGGCTTGCCCGTTCGGCTGCTCAAATTGGCCGTGCCGGACGCGGTCGATGGCCCAATCGAATACTGGTAGAACGATGCTCAAACGCGAACGCGCAAAAGAAATTTTTAAGAAGGTCTTGAAATATTCCACCGCGGATGAGACGGAAGCTTTCGTCACTTCAACGTCTTATTCTCTGACGCGCTTCGCCAACAACTGTATTCATCAGAATGTTTCGGAAGAAGGTTTGAACCTGTCCGTGCGAGCTGTGGTAAATCAACGTACAGCACGGGCGAGCACCAACAAACTGGATGAGAATTCCATCCGGCAAGTTTGTGAAGCGGCGCTCGCTTTGGCTCGACTCCAGCCTCCCAACCCGGAATTGCTGCCGATGCCGGGCCCTCAAATGTATCGTGCCGTAGATCGCTTTGACAGCGAGTCCGCGGAACTGACGCCGCAGGCACGCGCGGAAACGGTGCGCGCGGCGATCGAACGCGCGGAAAAGGGTGGGCTGACGACGGCCGGAGTTTACTCCAATGGCGTTCATGTGACGGGCCTCTTTAATTCGCGCGGCCTCGAGGCTTTCCACGAGGAAACAGCGTCGGAATTCTCTATTACGATGCTGAAAGAGGGCAGTTCCGGCTGGGCCAAGAAGACTTCGTCTTCCTGCCTGGAGCTTGAGCCTGAAGTTCTGGCGGATCGCGCGGCACAGAAAGCTCTTGCGAGCCAGGACCCGCAGGACATTGTGCCCGGCAAGTACACCGTGATCCTTGAGCCCGCTGCCGTACTTGATTTGATGGGTTTTCTCTTTTTTGATTTTGGCGGACTCTCTGTTCACGAGCAGAGGAGTTGCCTGACCGGGCGCGTGGGTGAGAAGCTTTTGGGGTCCCATATTAGCGTTCGCGACGATGTGTACCATCCATTGCAGGGTGGCGCGCCTTTTGATGGTGAAGGAATTCCGCGGCAGCGCGTGAAACTGGTGGAGAAGGGAACTGTCACGAACCTTGTCTATGCGCGAGCGACCGCCCGCAAGATGGGAAAGACTCCTACCGGCCACGGTTTTCCGCTTCCCAACGAATACGGCGAAGCGCCTATGAATATCGTGATGGACGGCGGCAAGAAGAGCATCGATGATATGGTGAAATCCACCTCGCGTGGCTTGCTTGTGACCCGGCTCTGGTACATCCGCGAGGTTGATCCTTACCAGAAGATACTGACCGGAATGACACGTGACGGGACTTTCTGGATCGAGGACGGCGAGATCAAGCACGGCGTCAAGAACCTGCGTTTCAACCAGAGCTTGTTCGACATGCTGAAGCAGGTTGAAGCGATGGGCCTGCCGCAACGTACCGCCGGGGAAGAATCATTTGAGATGGTGGTCCCTGCGATGAAGGTGAATGAGTTCAATTTCTCTTCGGCGACCCCGTACTGATTCCCCTTCGAGCACCTAGTTCCATGTCAGGTTGACCAGCTTGGAATAAGATTTGGCGTGGACATTGTGGCCGTTGGCAATGGCTGCTCTGTCACTTGACAGCCTCTGAAACCGGGTGTTAGAAAAGCTATACGCCCCTTTTGGCGCTATCGTCTAGGGGTTAGGACGTCAGATTCTCAATCTGAAAACCCGGGTTCGATTCCCGGTAGCGCTACCAACT